>DATILC010000139.1:0-14287 GCA_035476855.1 Solimonas sp.
GCGGCGCTGGTACTGCTCCAGCGGCGCGTAGCCCTCGGTCAGCACCACGTTGAGGCTTTGTCCGCGGCTGGTCGTCGCCGGCAGTGCGGCGCCGAAGTCGAGCAGGATCGGCCGCCCCTCGGCGGCGAGGTAGATGTTGTAGGGCTTGAGGTCGCGGTGGATCACCTGGTTCTCGTGCACGTACTGCAACCCGCGCAGGATCGGCTTGATCAGGTTCAGCGCCACCGCCGGCGCCAGGCTGTTGCGCACCGTCGCCAGGTATTCGCCCAGCGAGATGCCGTCGTAGTAGTCCATCACCAGGTAAGCCGTGCCATTGGCGTTGAAGAAGCTGCGCACGCGCACGATGTTGGGATGGGAGAAACGCGCCACGATCCGCGCCTCGCGCAGGAACTGCTCGCGTCCGAAGTCGAAGTTGGCCTGCTCCGCCGGGCTATGGACCTGCACCTCCAGCGACTCGGCGGTGCGCGTCGCCAGTTCGCGCGGCAGGTATTCCTTGATCGCGACGCGCTGCTGCAAGTGCACGTCCCAGCCGATGTAGGTGATGCCGAAGCCGCCGGGCTTGCCGAGCACGCGGCCGACGCGGAACTGCCCCCCGAGGATCATGCCGTGCGGCAGGAACAGCGCCGAGCGGGGGGCGGATTCGTCGTAGCCGCACAGCGGACACACCGCCACGCCGCCCTTCTCCGCGTAACATCCCGGGCAATGCTTTTGATAGATCACGGCGTCTCCGGCGCCTTGCGCTCCCGATTGTATAATCAATATCAATGCCTTCCGGAAACTATCTCGAACGGCCGGGGCGTGGGCCCTGCCACTGGCGGGAAGGGGCCTGATCCGCCTAGTCTGTCTGCCATGGGACAGACCGGCGAAATCCTTTGGACACAGCTGCGGGTGATGTCATGACGAATGTAGCCGATGGTCAGTACCGTGGGGCCGTGCTGTATGCCGACTTCAGCGAAGCCCGGCCGGCGGAGATCGTGGATGCGCCGCTGAGCTTCGCGGAGGTCCGCGAACTGGCCTCGACCGGCACGCGCCTCAACGGCCTGGTGATGGAGGCGACGCCGCGCAAGTTCTACGCGTTCCTGCCGGACGCCTCGCGGGCGCTGGAGCTGGCGCGCCAGGTTGCACAGCTGGTCGCGCAGGCCCGCAGCGGCGACCTCGGCCGCCTGGGCCTGGATGCCCGCGTGATCCTCGGCTACGGCGCGGTGACGATCGAGCAGGGCCGCGTGAAGAGCGACTGGACCTTCCGCCTTGCCGGCCTGGTCACCTCGGTGCCGCAGAACGGTGTGGCGGCGCTGCGCGAGTTCGTCGCGCAGTTCAAGCCCGGCGAGATCAACCCGCCGCCGCGCCCCTCGGCGCGCAGCGACCTGTTCATCCTGCCGATCGGGGAGCATGTCGAGGATCAGGAAACCCGCATGGCCGGGCTCTCCGCCGGTGGTGGCGATGGCCTGTTCCTGACCCTGACGCTGCGCGTGCGCGGTGTACCGCAGGCTTTCCGGTCCAGCGACTGTCCGATCCTGATCGGACGCGACCGCAGCTGCGGGGTGCAGGTCAGCGGCGACAAGGCCTCGCGGGTGCATGGCCGCATCGAGTACGAAAAGGAAAAGTTCTACTACGTCGACGACAGCCGCAACGGCACCTACGTGCTGACCGGCAATGGCCAGGAGATCCTGCTCAAGCACGAGAAGATCGCGCTGGTCGGCGAAGGCGCGATCAGCCCGGGCGCACCGCTGTCGCAGCAGACGGGCGAGGTGGTGCGCTTCTCCTGCAGCTCCAGCCGCCTGCGCATGGCCGACGAAACCCCTGCTGGCGACGGCGACACCAAGCTGATGCGCTGACCGGCTCCGGGGCGCATGATCCGCGTGTGATTAAAGATTGAACTTATTGCTTATAGTCCAGCAATAAATACAGACCTTGCCACCGCTGCAAGGCCCGTTTCCACGACATTTTTTGCAGCCCGGCCCCGTCCCATGCGGGTCCGCGGGTGGGTCCTGCCCGGAATCCCGCGCCACTGCGTGGTTTTGCCCCGTTTGCCCCCAGTTTATGCACAGTTTTTCAAGCGGCTTTGCACCGGCTTGAACACAAATTGTGGGGTTGACTGACTCAAGAACCACAAGATATGGTAGCCACACTACCCGCGCCATCCCCAAATGCAGGGATTGCATCAGGTGCAGTCAACCCACGAAGCCGCCGCGCCCTTGGCGGCTTCGGTGTTCCATCACTAGAGGGGGAGAAATCAATGCAAAACGAATCCGTCGCCGCCACCGAAACCCGCCGCACGATCCCGGCCGCGCCCGTGTCCACCGCAGAGATGGTGGCCACCGCCCCGGGCGCCCTCAAGGTGATCCGCCGCAACGGCAAGGTCACCAGCTTCGATGCCGGCAAGATCAGCATCGCCGTGACCAAGGCCTTCCTCGCCGTCGAAGGCGGCGCCGCCGCGGCCTCGGCCGCCGTGCGCGAGAAGGTCGAGGCGATCGCCGCCCAGGTCGTGCAGGCCCTGACCCGCCACATCTCCGGCGGCGGCACGCTGCACATCGAGGACATCCAGGACCAGGTCGAACTGGCCCTGATGCGCGCCAGCGAGCACAAGATTGCCCGCTCCTACGTGATCTACCGCGCCGAGCGCGCCAAGGAGCGCGCTTCCGAGGCCGCCAAGGCCCCCGAGTCCAGCGCCCCGCGCCTGACGGTGAAGCTCGACGACGGCCGCTCCGTGCCGCTGGACGAGGCCCGCATGCGCCGCGTCGTCAGCGAGTCCTGCGCCGGCCTGACCGGCGTCAGCGTCGACGAAGTCGTCACCTCCGCGCTGCGCGACCTCTACGACGGCATCCCGGAAGCCGAGCTGTCGCAGGCCGTGACCCTGGCCGCCCGCGCCCGCATCGAGAAGGAGCCGAACTACACCTACGTGTCGGCGCGCCTGCTCTGCGACTCCATGCGCCACGAGGCGCTGAAGTTCCTCGGCCTGCCGGAAACGCGTCCGACCTTCGAGGACATGAAGGGCCTGTACCCGGAGTACTTCCGCGCCTTCATCCACAAGGCCGTGGACCTGGAGTTGCTGGACCCGAAGCTGGCGCTGTACGACCTCGACGCGCTGGGCAAGGCCCTGCTCGCCGACCGCGACCAGAAGTTCGACTACCTCGGCCTGCAGACGCTGTACGACCGCTACTTCATCCACAGCAACAAGGTCCGCTTCGAGCTGCCGCAGGCCTTCTTCATGCGCGTGGCGATGGGCCTGGCGATGAACGAGATCGACCGCGAAGCCCGTGCGATCGAGTTCTACACGCTGATGTCCTCGTTCGACTTCATGTCGTCGACGCCGACGCTGTTCAACTCCGGCACGCTGCGCCCGCAGCTGTCGTCCTGCTACCTGACCACCGTGCCGGATGACCTCGACGGCATCTTCGGCGCGATCAAGGACAACGCCCTGCTGTCCAAGTTTGCCGGCGGCCTCGGCAACGACTGGACGCCGGTGCGCGGCATGGGTGGCTACATCAAGGGCACCAACGGCAAGTCCAACGGCGTCGTGCCGTTCCTGAAGGTGGCGAACGACACCGCCGTCGCCGTCAACCAGGGCGGCAAGCGCAAGGGCGCGGTCTGCGGCTACCTCGAGACCTGGCACCGCGACATCGAAGAGTTCGTCGAGCTGCGCAAGAACACCGGCGACGACCGCCGCCGCACGCATGACATGAACACGGCCAACTGGGTGCCGGACTACTTCATGAAGCGCGTGATGGAGGAAGGCCAGTGGACGCTGTTCTCCCCCGAGGAGACGCCGGACCTGCATGACCTCGTCGGCGACGCCTTCGAGAAGCGCTACTGCGAGTACGAGAAGCTGGCCGACGACGGCCGCATCAAGAACTTCAAGCGCATGCCGGCGCTCAACCTGTGGCGCAAGATGCTGTCGATGCTGTTCGAAACCGGCCACCCCTGGATCACCTTCAAGGATCCCTGCAACCTGCGCTCGCCGCAGCAGCACGTCGGCGTGGTGCACAGCTCCAATCTCTGCACCGAGATCACGCTGAACACCAAGGCCAACCAGGAGATCGCGGTCTGCAACCTCGGCTCGGTCAACCTGCCGGCACATATCGTCGACGGCAAGCTCGACACCGCCAAGCTCGAGCGCACGATCAACACCGCGATGCGCATGCTCGACAACGTCATCGAGTACAACTACTACTCGGTGGCCACCGCGCGCAATTCCAACCTGCGCCACCGCCCGGTCGGCCTGGGCGTGATGGGCTTCAACGACGCGCTGTACAAGCTGCGCCTGCCCTACGAGAGCGACGCCGCGATCCAGTTCGCCGACAGCTCGATGGAAGCGGTCAGCTACTTCGCGATCAAGGCCAGCGCCGACCTCGCCGCCGAGCGCGGCGCCTACAGCTCGTTCAAGGGCTCGCTGTGGGATCAGGGCATCCTGCCGGTCGACTCGATCCAGATCCTCGCCAAGACCCGCGGCAAGTACCTGAAGCAGGACGTGGCGCTGTCCGGCCAGTTCGACTGGGCGACGCTGCGCGCGCAGATCAAGACCAGCGGCATCCGCAACAGCAACACCATGGCGATCGCGCCGACCGCGACCATCGCCAACATCACCGGCGTGTCGCAGTCGATCGAGCCGACGTACCAGAACCTCTACGTCAAATCGAACCTGTCGGGCGAGTTCACCGTGGTCAACGAGTACCTGGTCAACGACCTCAAGAAACTCGGCCTGTGGGACGAGGTGATGGCGCATGACCTGAAGTACTTCGACGGCAGCGTGCAGCGCATCGACCGCGTGCCGGCCGAGATCAAGGAGCTCTACAAGTGCGCCTTCGAGATCGACGCCAAGCGCCTCGTCGACGCCGCCAGCCGCCGCCAGAAGTGGATCGACCAGGCACAGTCGCTGAACCTGTACATGGCGCAACCCAACGGCAAGAAGCTGGACGAGCTGTACAAGCACGCCTGGCTGTCCGGCCTGAAGACGACCTACTACCTGCGCACGCTGGGCGCGACGCACGCCGAGAAGACGACGATCCAGGACAACCGCCTGAACGCCGTCGGCAACTCGGCCCCGGGCGGCAGCAGCGCCAAGCCGGCAGAGCCCGCCGCGTCGAGCGAGGTCGGCAGCGCCAAGGTCTGCTCGATCCTCGATCCGGAATGCGAGGCCTGCCAGTAGGCAGCTGAGCTTGCAGCACCCAAGCCCGCGGGTTAAAACCCCGCGGGCTTTTTAATGGAGAGTCTTCGATGCTCGAAACCGTCGTCCTGCCCTGGATCCACTACCTCGCCGTGATGATGATGATGGCCGGCGCAGGCGCCGAGCTGTACCTGCTGCGGCTCACGCCGAACGCCGAGACCCTGCGCCTGCTGCCGCGCGTCGACCGCTTCTACGGCATCACCGCCGGCCTGGTGCTGCTGACCGGCATCCTGCGCATGTACCACGGCGGCAAGGGTGCGGACTGGTACTGGCAGAACGGCCTGATGCACGGCGCCATCGGCGCCTTCGTGCTGGCGGCGCTGATCTCGATCGTGCCGACGATCCGCTTCATGCGCTGGAGCAAGCAGCTGGACGGCGGCACGCTGCCGCCCGCCGAGACCGTGCGCAAGGCCGGCGTGCTGATCCATGTGCAGCTGACGCTGGTGGCGCTGGTGGCACTGCTGATTACCCTGGTGGCCCGCGGCTACGGCCACCACGGCTGAACCCCAAAGGCTCATTCAGCCACGGATTTCACGGATGAACACGGAAGAATCAGTGGCTTTCAGGGTTTCGCTCGCGCACGTTGCCGGTGCTGGAGCGAATCTGTCCGCCAGCCCCAGTCTTTCCGTGTCGATCCGTGTTCATCCGTGGCCAATTGCTTTTTCCAGGCCGTAGCCTAGTTCCACACCGGCGCCCGTTCACTCGCAAACGCCACCGACACCATGCCGGCGCCGAGGTTGATGCCGGCCGCCATGCCCATGCCGCAGGCCATCAGCTCGATGCTGTGCTTCTTGGCCACACGCACCAGATCGGCATAGCCCGGCAGCGCACCGATCTGCGCGGCATCGCCGCCATAGCCGACCACCACGTGGCGGGCACTGAGCCCCGCGGCGATCTGCTCGCCGGCGAAGCTGAACAGGCGGTGCACGGCAGCGTCGAAGCTGCGGATCTTGCCGACCTGCACCGTGTGCTCGCCATTGCATTCCAGCACCGGCTTGACGTCGAGGACGCTGTCGAAGGTCGCCGACAGCCAGCTCACCGCGTGGTCGCCCTTGGCACGGGCACGGGCATGCAGGTAGTGCAGGTCCTTCGGCACCACATAGACGCGCACCTGGCCGCCGAGCTTCTCGACCGCGTTGCGCAGCTCGTTGACCGGCACGCCGGCCCTGATCATGCGGATGGTCTCGGCGGCGAGCAGGCCCTGCCCCACCATCACGCTGCGGCTGTTGACCACGCGCAGCACGAAGGGCGCGGCGTTGGCGGCTTTGCGCAGGACCCGACCGTCGTTGATGATGCCGGCCGCCGCCGCCATCGCAGTCTCGTAGGCCGGGCTGCGTGCGCGGCTGACCGTCTCGTAGACCGCGAAGTCGCTGCGCGGCAGCACCTCGCGCAGGATGCAGTCGCGCAGCATCGCCGCGGAGCAGGGCGCGGCCTGCGCCTGTTGCGTGGCGGTGCCGATCTGGTGCTGGTAGAAGTCCAGCGTCTTGGCCGCATCGCGGCGGTCCTCGAAGGTCCGGCCGCCGACGCTGATGACGCTCGGGATCACGCAGATTTCGTGCTGGTCGATGAACGACCTCGGCAGATCGCAGGCGGAATCCACCAGCAGCGCGATTCTCATGTTCTCTCCCCCCGGCCCGCTCACCTTGGCGGCAGGGCTCTTGGGGGGATGGTACGGGTATTCAGTCGGCGCTCAAAGCGCCGGCTTCAGCGCCGCTGCAGACGCTCGCGGGCGTAGGTGGCGCGCACCCAGTCGAAAGCCGGGTGATCGTCCCAGCGCACCACGCGCATGCGCATGGTGCGGCGATAGCCGGCCGAGCCGAACATCGGGTGCTGCTCCGGGCAGGCCAGCGGTGCCAGCAGGGCGCAGGCGGTGATGTCGGCGATGCTGAGGCACTCGCCGACCAGGTAGGGCCGGCCGCCCTTGATGCGCCCGGCGATGAAGTCGGCGGAATCGTCGACGACGGCCACCGCCTTGCGCAGGGTCGCCGGCGACAGCCTCAGCAGGCGCGAGAAGCCGCGCCGCACCAGCGGATAGCCCAGCGACAACGCCCGCGCCTGCAGCGTCGAGGCGTCGCTGCAGAACAGCGGCAGCGCGGCGGCCTTGTCGTCGAGCGTATCGGCGAAGATCTGGCGGATCACGTGGACGCCGGCACGGTCGAAGCGCGACTCGATCTCCATCGCCTCGGCGCGCAGGGCCGGCCCGGCCGGCATCGGCGCGAACGGTGCGCGCTGGCGCTCCAGCCATTCGAGGATCGCCGTGCTGTCCTGGATCACCTCGTCGCCCGCCTGCAGCACCGGCACCGAGGTCTTGCGCCGGGTCAGCGCCAGCACCCGGGGAATGTGGAAGAACGGCGTCAGCCGCTGCTCGCGATAGTCGAGCCCGGCCGCATCCAGCGCCCAGCGGATCTTCTCGCTGAAGTGCGAGACGGAAAACGTGTAGAGGGTCAGCGGCGCGTCGTTCATCGGGCGTTCCATAGGGGTCTGTTAACACTACCGCAGTCGCTGCGACGGAGACCGTTTTGGCGCAGGGCTATGTCCCGAGACGCGCGGTGTACTAGACGTACATTAGCGGCTCGGGACGCCGCCATGCGCCAAAACGGTCCCGCCCTTCGGGTGCCCCCGTCTTTGCCGCCATGCTGTGTTGCTCGTCGGTTACTTATTCCCGATAAGCGCCCTCCTCGCGTCGTGCCTGGCGGCAAATACGGGGGCATCGCAGCGACTGCCGTAGCGCTAGCGGGCCCTCACCGGTAGCCGCAGCCAGACGATTCAGGCAGAATTCGCCTCCCTCGCGCCGGACCCCGGCGCCAGAACCTGTCTATGGTGGCCCGTGCCGGCCCTCCGCGACGGCAAGCCGTGAACCCCGCCAGGCCCGGAAGGGAGCAACGGCAGCGGTGTAGCTGGGTGCCGGAGTCAGCTGGTACGGGCCGCCACCCTTATTGAGCTTCCGCCAGGCTACTGCGCTCGGCATATTCCGCGCGGCGGTGCTCATGTGCTTCAGCACACTCCGCGCCGCCGCGCGCAATCTGCCTTCGCTCGCTACGCCTGACGAAAGCTCAATTCGAACCACCGTCTGCTGAACGGCGATTACGGGTTCAGGCTGGCCTCGACTGGCCCAATCCGCGACAATCCCGGCCTACCCATTTTCCTGTCCGCCACCCATGAGCTATCTCGCGCTGGCCCGCAAATACCGTCCGCGGAAATTCGAGGACGTGATGGGGCAGGGGCATGTCGTCAAGGCGCTGTCGCATGCGCTGAATGGCGACAAGCTGCATCCGGCGATCCTGCTGACCGGCACGCGCGGCGTCGGCAAGACCACGCTGGCACGCATCATCGCCAAGTGCCTCAACTGCGAGACCGGCGTCAGCGCCGATCCTTGCGGCAGCTGCTCGGCCTGCAACGAGGTCGACCAGGGGCGCTTCGTCGACCTGATCGAGATCGACGCGGCCTCGAACACCGGCGTCGACGACGTGCGCGAGGTGATCGAGAAGGCGCAGTACTCGCCGGTGCGCGGCCGCTACAAGGTCTTCCTGATCGACGAAGTCCACATGCTGTCGAAGGCGGCGTTCAACGCGCTGCTGAAGACGCTGGAGGAGCCGCCGCCGCACATCAAGTTCATCCTCGCCACCACCGATCCGCAGAAACTGCTGGTGACGGTGCTGTCGCGCTGCCTGCAGTTCAACCTCAAGCGCCTGACGGTGTCGCTGATCCGCGACCAGCTGGCCAAGGTGCTGGGCGACGAGGCGGTGTCCTTCGAGCTGCCGGCGCTGACCGAGATCGCGCGTGCGGCCGATGGCTCGATGCGCGACGGCCTGTCGCTGGTCGACCAGGCCATTGCCTTCTCCGGCGGCCTCGGGCTGAAGCGCGAGGCGGTCGAGGACATGCTCGGAACCACCGGCCGCCAGACCCTGTTCGAAGCCCTCGGCGCGCTGGCCAGCGGCAACGCCGATGCGCTGCTGGCCTGCATCCAGCGGCTGGAGGAGCAGGCGCCGGATTACGCCGCCCTGCTCAACGATCTGGCTGCGCACCTGCAGCGCATCGCCGTGCTGCAGCTGCTGCCCAATGCGCAGAACGAGGAAGACGAGGCCGCACTGGTGGCACTGAAGGACCAGATCGGCAAGGAAGACGTGCAGCTGTACTACCAGATTGCCGTTCACGGCCGCCGTGACCTGCACTGGGCGCCGGATCCGCGCCTGGGCTTCGAGATGACCCTGCTGCGCATGCTGGCGTTCAAGCCGGAGGACGCGTCGGGGCAGTCCGCCGGCAGCACCACGGCCACTCCGCGTCCGGCCGCAGCGCCAGCGGCTTCACGTGCCAGCGCTGCTCCGGCGGTGGCGCCCGTTGCTGCAGTCGCACCGGCGCCTGTAGCTGCCACCCCCGCGACGGCTGCCAAGCCGAAGTTGGGCGCCGACGCGCCCTGGGACGAGCGCGTCGAGGCCCTGGGCCTGGACGGCTTTATCAAGCCGCTGGCGCGCAACTGCGTCTGGGCGGGACGCGAGGGCAATACCGTGCGCCTGACGCTGGATGCCAAGCTCCGCCACCTGCTGCAGGAATCGCGGCGCGTGACCATCGAGCAGGCGCTGTCGGCGCAGCTGGGCGAAACCATCCAGCTGCAGATCGAGGTGGCGATGGGCGCGGTCGCCGATACCCCGGTGGAACTGGAGAAGCAGCGCGTCATCGACCGCCAGCGCGCCGCCGAGGCGGCGATCGAGGCCGACCCGGTGGTGCGCGCGTTCAAGGACATGTTCGGCGCCACCGTGCGCCCCGGTTCCGTCCAGCCGCTGGACTCCTGATACACCCAACCCTTACTTGCGAGACTGATCCATGGACAAGAACGCCCTCGGCCGCATGATGCGCCAGGCCCAGCAGATGCAGGAAAACCTCAAGCGTGCGCAGGAGGAAGTGGCGCGCATGGAAGTCACCGGCGAATCCGGTGCAGGCATGGTCAAGGTCACGCTGACCGGCAAGTACCAGGCGCGCAAGGTCGAGATCAACCCGGCCGCGCTGCAGGAAGACAAGGAATTCCTCGAGGACCTGGTCGCCGCCGCGATCAACGATGCAGCGCAGAAGGTCGAAGCCGAGAGCCAGCAGAAGATGGCCAAGGCGACCGCCGGCATGCAGCTGCCGCCGGGGATGAACCTGGGCTTCTGAGCTTCAGCCGCCCAGCACCACGCGCCACTCCTCGAGCTTCTCGGCCGGCGGCCGGCCGGCATGCGCCGGGCTGGTCGAGGGCAGGCGGTCGTACTCGATGTGCATGTCCATCCCGCGCAGCGTCGGCAGCACGTACTGCTGGTAGCTGTCGCGGGCCTTGCTGCCGTTGAAGAACACGCGCCAGATGCGCGGGTACTGGCGGTAGAACGGCACGAAATCGTTGGGCACGATCGATTTCTCGATGATGTTCGCATCGAGGCTGCCGGGCCGCTCGCAGCGGGCCAGCACATCCCACAGCGCGATGCCGTGCTGCTGCAGCAGGGCGATGCGCTTGTTGTAGGGCAGTTCCGGCTTGGCGCCGACCAGCTCGCCGAAGATCCACCAGAAGCTGTTGCGCGGGTGCGCGTAGTACTGGTTCTCCTTGAGCGAGGCCGCGCCTGGCATCGAGCCCAGGATCAGGATGCCGGCGCGGTCATCGACCACCGGCGGAAAGCTTTGCAGCAGGGCAGGGAGGGGTTCAATCGTGCTCATGGGCAATGGGGCCGCTGTTGAACAAACGCTTCTTCAATTCTTCGGACAGCTTCGCGTCCCTGCGTTGCAGCCACTCCAGGATCATGACGGCATGCTCCTTTTCCTCGTCCCGATTGTGCATGAGGATCTGTTGCAGCTCACCGTCCGCGCAGGCCTCGATGCGCTGGTTGTTCCAGTCCACCGCCTCCAGCTCTTCCATCAGGGACACGACGGCCCGGTGGTAGTCGCGGGTCGCGGCACTGAGCGCTTCCGCGGGTTCGTGATAAGCCTCGTGTGACATGGCTGGCCTTCCCTGGCGTCTTGGATCGTCTCCTAAATGACCGCAATTCCGGCCAATCGTGCCGCGACAGCTTAGGGACAACCTCATCGGAGCGGACGAGGTAAATTTGACCCTCCAAGCGGCCGCGCCTAAGCTGCGCGCGCCATGAATGCCCGTACACCGACGCTGCCTTGCCTGACCGCCCACGGTCTGGCTGCCTGCGTCCGCGTGGCGACGGTTCTGGCCGTCCGCAGCAGCAAAGCGAAAAAGCCTTTCTTCGACTGAAGGGCCTTGCCGCCGCCCGTCAGCCGAGCCGCCGACGGGATGCAGACCGGATTTCCTCCACACGTGCTGACCCCCTTCGGCCCTGCCGGCGGGGCGCTGGCGCCTGTTCATCCACTTTGAGGAAATCAACATGTCCGTGTTCGAAGGTATCTGGATTCCCCTTGTCACTCCTTTTCGGCAGGGAGCGGTCGATCTGAAGGCCGCCGACCGGCTGGCGGCACATCTGGCCGGCAGCGGTATCGCCGGGCTGGTGGTCTGCGGCACCACCGGCGAGGCGGCGACGCTCAGCGAGGCGGAGCAGGAGCAACTGCTGGCCTGCGTGCAGCAGGCGGTGCGGGGCCGCTGTGCGGTGATGATGGGCATCGCCGGCAACGACACTGCCGCCGTTGCCGCGGCGGCGCGACGCTACACGGCGCTGGCGCCGGCGGGCCTGCTGGTGGCCGCGCCCTATTACGTACGCCCCTCGCAGGAGGGCATCCGCCGTCATTTCGAGGCGGTGGCGGCGGCAGCTCCGCTGCCGATCGTGATCTACAACATTCCCTACCGCACCGGCGTCAACATCGAGCCGGCCACCTGCCGCGCACTGGCCGCCAACTCGCAGTTCGTCGCGATCAAGGAGAGCGGCGGCGGCAATTTCAACCAGCTGTCCGACCTGCTGCACGAGACACCGCTGCGCGTGCTCAGCGGCGAGGACCACCTGATCTTCAGCACGGTCTGCCTTGGCGGCCACGGCGCCATCGCGGCCGCCGCGCACCTGTACCCGGAGCGCTATGTGCGCATGGTGGAACTGCTGCGTCGCGGCGAACTGGCGGCGGCGCGGGCGATCCACGACGGGCTGCTGCCGCTGATCCGCCTGCTGTTCGCCGAGCCCAACCCGGCGCCGCTGAAGGCTGCGCTGGCGGCCCAGGGCTGGATCGGGGAGGAGCTGCGCCTGCCGATGACGCCGGTCAGCGAGGCCTGTCGCGAGGCCCTGCGCGCGATGCTGCGGCGGATGGATGCTGCAGTGTCAGTGGACGTCGGCGCCGCGGCGGTAGCGCTGGGGTGAGGTCGAGCGCCAGCGCTTGAAGGCGCGGATGAAGGTCGAGGGCTCCGAGTAGCCGAGGCGGCTGGCGATCTCGGAGACGGCCAGGTTGCTGCCGCGCAGCAGCTCCTCGGCCAGCGTGCGCCGCACGTCCTCGACCAGGTTCTCGAAATCGGTGCCGGCGGCCTGCAGCCGCCGGCGCAGCGTGCGCGCGGTCTCGCGGAACTCGCCGGCGACAGTGTCCATGGTCGGCATCTGCGCCGGGTTCTTCATCAGCCGGTCGCGCACCCGCCCGACGATGCCGCCGGCGGTTTCGTGGCGCAGCAGCAGTCGCTCGCACTCGGCTTCGAACAGGCGCCGCATCGGCAGGTCGGCCTGCAGCAGGCGGTTGTCGAGGATCACCTTGCGCAGGCGCACGCGCGTGGCCGGCTGGCCGAAGCTGATCTTCTGTCCGAACAGCGATTCCGCGCGCTGCACGTACGGCGGCGCGGCGCGGCGCGAGTCGATCCGGGTCAGCATCACCTTCTGCGGGAGCAGGTCGCGTGCCAGGTTCATCATGGTCGCGCCGTCGCGCTCCACCAGGAAGTCGCGCAGGTCCTCCGGCAGGTCCGCATCATCGACCAGGATTTCCAGCTCATCGCCGCAATCGACCAGTTCCAGCCGGCAGAAGAACGAGGCGAGGCGGGCGTAGCGCAGGCCGATGTCCATCGCGCTACGCAGGGTGGGGCTGCTGAGGATCATGAACCCCCAGACACCGAAGGTCGTCGGGTGGTAGCGCAGTCCGGCCTCCAGGCCCAGCGGCAGGCGGGTGCCGAGCCGCTGCTGCAGGTTGCGGATCACCTGCAGCTCGTCGCAGGCAGCGATCTCGACCGCGTGATCGTTGAGGCGCGCGGCATCGATGCGGGTGCCGGCCAGGCAGGTGGCGACATCGAGGCCATGGTCGGCTGCGAGTTCGGTCAGCACGCGTACGCTGCTGATGTTCCGCGGATAGTCCCAGGATGCACGCACGGATGTCCCCAAATGCCAATTGGTGGCTTATTGTGCCATTAACCAATGGAACAATTGCCAGTAGGGTGCCGCCCTGAAGGAGTCGTCGTTGCCAGCCAGGCGAGGCGGGATCCCGAAAATCGGTTCAGGACTTCATTGCAAGTCACTGTTCCGAAAATAAAAAATAGATTCATGCGACTGGGTGGAGAAGATCATGGTTGGCCAGCCCGACGAAAGTGCGGACACAGGGAAAACCGGCCTGCGCGCCGGGCTGGGCGAGATCCTGCGCGGCCTGGCCGACTGGGAACTGCGCACCATCATCACCACCACCATGGCCCCGGCGATCTACGCCGTCTGCGTCGGCGGCGTGCTGGCGATCAACCTTTTCCTGGCCCTGCAGGCCTTCCAGCAATCGCTGGCTTCGGGCCTGGTCTGGCTGCTGCTGGTCATGCCGGTGACCACGATTGCCGGCGTGGTGATCGTGCGCGTGGTGCTGGAGTCGCTGCTGTCGCTGTTCCGCATCGTGGTCTACATGGAATCACTGATGGAGCAGCTGCACACGCTGCGTGGCCAGACCGAGTCGATTGCCGACCGCGTCGAGGACCTGCCGCTGCCGCGCATCCAGTTCTGGCGCAGCCGGCGGCGCAGTGCCGAGCCGGATGCAGCCGATGGTGGCAAGAGCGGGGGCAAGGGCTGAGATGCGCCAGGCAAGGATGATCCGGGCGCTGTCGCTGGCCCTGCTGCTGATGCCGGCCGTCGCGGCCGCGGCAGAGTGGGAGTCGGAGTGGAAGAACCGGCTCACGCTCGGCGCCCAGCTACGCACCGAGCAGCGCGATCCGGCCCTGGTCGGCAAGGCCAACCTCGATCCGCAGCTCTGCGCCGAGGATGATTG
>DATILC010000140.1:0-3603 GCA_035476855.1 Solimonas sp.
CGACTGGCAGCGCCGCCAGACCGTGCGCAACCGCCTGTTTTTCTGGCGCGCCGCGCCGCGGGAGGACGAGGAGTCCGAGGACGATCCGGTGACGCGCGTGGTCGACCCCGGTGCCGGGCCGCAGGATCAGGTGCAGCGCGCCGACACCATGCAGGTGCTGGAGCAGGCCCTGCGAAGGCTGCCGGCGCGGCAGCGCGAGGCCTTCGAACTGCGCATCTGGGAAGGGCTGGACGTCGCAGGCACCGCGCGCGCGATGGGCTGCAGCGAAGGCAGCGTCAAGACGCACCTGCACCGCGCACTGGCGGCGCTGCGCGGGCAACTGGGGGAGGTATGGCCATGAATGACATCGGACCCGAACAGGAACGTTTCACCGCTGCGCTGCGCCGGGCGCTGCGCGACAGCGAGTCGCTCGACATGGTGACCGCGGCCAGGCTGCGTGCCGCCCGCGCCCGCGCACTCGATGCCCGGCCGGCGGCCCGCCCCTGGCTGTGGGCGGTGCCGACTGCGGCGATGGCGGTGCTGGTGGCCGCGCTGTGGCTGCCCGCCACGCCGCCGGCGGTCACGCCCCAGTCGCCACCGTCGACCGCCAAGGTCGCCTCCGAGGCGCTGGACGTGCTCACCGACGAGCAGGCGCCCGAGTTCTACCAGGACCTGGAGCTGTACGAGTGGCTGGAGCAGGAGGGTGCCCGTGCTTGAAGTGCTGCTGATCGCGTTCGGCGCGGCGCTGCCCGTCGCCACGCCGCCACCCAGCGCCGAGCTGCTGGAATTCCTTGCCGAGTTTCCGGAGGACGAGCCGCCGCCGCGGCCCGATGACAAGAATGCCGACCTTTCACCGTCGACGGAGCCCCGCCATGCACGGCCCGATGCGCCCGCTCGCTAGCATGAAGGTCGCGCAGCGACGCCAGCTTACCCTCGCCCGCATTGCGGGAGAGGGGGGACCGCTCGCTCCGCGAGCGGTGGGTGAGGGAGACGGCCGTGCCGCGCGCGGCATGGTCGTCAGGCTCGCCGCCGCCCTGCTGTGGCTGGCGTTGCTGCCGGCCCATGCGGCCACCGGCTGGGAGCAGCTCAGCCCGGCCCAGCAGCAACTGCTGGAGCCGATGCGCGCCGACTGGTCGCAGCTGCCGCCGGAGCGCCAGGACCGCCTCGCCCGCGGCGCCGAACGCTGGGCCCAGCTCGAGCCGGAGCAGCGTGAGCGTGCCCGCCAGCGCCTGGAGCGCTGGAAGCAGATGACGCCGGAGGAACGCCAGCGCATGCGTGAGCGCCGCGAGCGCTACCACCGCCTGACACCGGAGCAACGTGAACGCCTGCGCCAGCGCGCCGAGGAATTCCACCGGCTGCCGCCGGAGGAACAGGACCGCATCCGTGCGCGCCACCGCGAGATGCGCGAGCAGCGCCACGCGCGGCACGAGGAGCGTCGCCGCGAACGCGGCTGCCCGCCGGGTGAGCACTGCCCGCCGCCGTCACCTGCAGAATCGCGCTGAAGCGGAGTTCTGCAAGCCCATGGCCGCGGCGTAAGCTGCGGCCATGCTGGACGCCATCCTTGCCACTTATGCCGACCCGCGGTTCATCTGGGTCGGCCTCGCCACCGTGCTGCTCAGCGCCGTCGGCTTCCTCGCCTTCGCGCTGCCGCTGACCGCGTTGGCGGCGCGCGATCCGGCCTGGGCAAGGCGCTGGAAGATCCAGAACCCGCGTGGCGCCGGTGCGCTGTCGCAGGACGAGGCCGAGCGCCGCGGCATCCTGGTGCAGGGGCCGCGCATGCTGCGCGAGTCGCTGCGCCAGGGCCTGCTCAACAACCTGGCGATGCTCGCCGTCACCCTGGCCGCCTGGCCGCTGATGAGCCTGTCCGGCGTGCATCTCGGCCCGCTGCCGCAGGGTTGGTGGTGGTTGTTCCCGCTGCAGTTGCTGTTCTGCATCTACCTCGACGACTTCCTCTATTACTGGATGCACCGCGCGATGCACACGCGCTGGCTGCTCAAGCATGTGCACGGCCGCCACCACCGCGTGCTGGCGCCCTGGGCCATCACCGGCCACTACATGCATCCGCTGGAATACGTGCTGACCGGCTCGCTGGCCTTCGTCGGTCCCTCGCTGCTGGGCGCGCATGTGGCGCTGCTGTGGATCTGGATCCTGTTCCGCCAGTGGGAGGCAGCCGAGGGACATTGCGGCTACGCCTTCCCCTGGTCGCCGACGCATCTGCTGCCGTTCTCGCACGGCGCGCTGCACCATGACGCACACCATGCGCGCGTGCGCGGCAACTACGCCGGCTTCCTGCCGCTGTGGGACCGTCGCTTCGGCACCCAGGTGCGCGACTACGCGCAGCTGCTGGCCGACTGGAAAGCCCGTTGAGCGAGGACTCCCGGGCGCCATCCATGGCGGGGCAGCAGCTACCCGATCAGGTCCCGGCCCATGTTTGGCTTACTTCGGCATGACATTTAAGTCATCCCTCAGCCGGGCCAAACATTCCATGGCCGGGCGCTCGGCGGGGCGAATGTCCACTGGACATTCGCCTATTCCGCCTCTCCCGGCTTTATTGACCGGCGCGACCCTGATCGGCCTGGCGCCGATCTTCGTGCGCCTGGCCGATGTCGGACCCACCGCCGCTGCGTTCTGGCGGCTGGCACTGGCGGCGCCGCTGCTGGGTTTGCTGCTGTGGCGCAGCGAGGGCGTTGGGGCGCCATCCATGGCGAGGCGGCGGTCAGCTGATCAGGCCCCGGCCCGGCCATCCATGGCCGGGCGTTCGGCGGGGCGAATGTCCACTGGACATTCGCCTTCACCGCCTCACCCGCCGCGCCAGCTCGCCTGGCTGGTGCTGGCCGGCCTGTTCTTCGCCGCCGACCTCGCGGTCTGGCACCGCTCGATCCTGTGGACCTCGGTGGCCAACTCGACGCTGCTGACCAACCTCGCGCCGGTCTGGGTGACGCTGGCCGCCTGGCTGCTGTGGGGCGAGCGCGTCAATCGCGGCTTCCTTGCCGGCCTCGGCCTGGCGCTGGCCGGTGCCGTGCTGCTGATGGCCGACAGCCTGCACGTGTCGCGGCAGACCGTCATCGGCGATGCGCTGGCCGTGCTGACCTCGCTGTTCTACGCCGGCTACCTGCTGGTGCTGAGCCGTCAGCGGCGCCTGCAGTCGACACTGGCGGTGATGTTCTGGACCAGCGCCACCGCCGCGCTGGCCCTGCTGCCGCTGACCTTGCTTGCCGGCGAGACGCTGTGGCCGTCCTCGCTGCAGGGCTGGCTGGTGCTGCTGGGCCTGGGCTGGCTGTCGCATGCGCTGGGCCAGGGCCTGATCGCCTATGGCTTCGCCCACCTGCCGGCCTCGTTCTCCTCGGCCAGCCTGCTGGTGCAGCCGCTGGCCGCCGCCGCCTTCGCCTGGCTGCTGCTGGCCGAACCCTTCGGCGTGCAGCAGGCGCTGGGTGGCGCGGTGGTGCTGTTCGGCATCCTGCTGTGCCGTGCGGCGCTGCGTGACTAGCCCGCATTTCTCACAGGGTCGCCGGAGAATCCCGCGTGCTGATTGGTCAGCATGGCCATTTGACGGTTTATCTCGAAAACACTCTGTCGCTGAGGATTCTCCGGCTGAATCGGCGCTGGCTGGTTCGGACCGCGCTG
>DATILC010000141.1:0-26588 GCA_035476855.1 Solimonas sp.
TCGGCGTAGGACCACACGCCGACACGGCCGTTGGCATTGACCTTGAAGTGCTCGGAGCCGACGCCTTCGATCCGGTAGCTGACCGTATCACCCGCATCCGGGTCGATCGCCTTGGTCAGGCCCACCGCCCCCGTGACCATGTTCTCGTTGACGGTGAAGCTGTAGCCCGGCTGCTGGAACACCGGCGCACGGTCGTTCAGGTTGTTGACCGCGATGTTCACGGTGGCCGTGCTGCTGTGGCTGGCGCTGTCGGTGGCCGTCACCGTCAGCACGTAGCTGGTCTGGGTCTCGTAGTCGATGGCGGCGGTCGGCGCCACGCTGATCGCCCCCGTGCTGGCGTCGATCACGAAGTTGGAGGCGCCCGCGCCGCTCAGGCTGTAGGCCAGGACGGCGTCCGCAGCATCCGTGTCGATGGCAACCACCGAGCCGAGAACGCCGGAAGTGGCGTTCTCGTTGACCGAGAAGCTGTAGCTCGGAGCGCCGAAGACCGGCACTTCGTCATTGAGGTCGTTGACGTTGATGGTTAGAGCAGTGCTGGTTTCATTACCGGCGGCATCAGCTGCGACCAGCGTCAGGCTGAAGACGCTCTGCTGCTCGAAGTCGATGTCGGCATAAGACCAGACGCCGATGCGGCCGTTGGCATTGACCTTGAAGTGCTCGGACCCCGGCCCTTCCAGGCGGTAAGTCACGGCAGTGGCCTCCGGATCGGTTGCCTTCACCATGCCCACGGCGCCGGTGACCATGTTCTCGCTGATCGTGAAGCTGTATCCGGCAGGCTGCGTGAACACAGGGGCCAGATTTACAGCCTCGACAACGTCGGTCAGCTGCACCGTTACCGTCCCGACCGAGCTCAGCCCGGCGCTGTCCACCGCGGTCACCGTCAGCACAAAGCTCGGCGAGGTTTCGAAGTCCAGCGCACTGCTGTTGGCCACGGTCAGCTGGCCCGTGCTGGCGTTGATCGCGAACGCACCGCCGGGGTTGCCGCCGGTGATCGAGAAGGTCACCGCATCACCCGCATCCGGGTCGCGTGCCAGCACCGTTCCCAGCACCGTACCCACCGCAGAGTTCTCCGCCACCGTGAAGCTGCCGGTCGCAGAGTCCGGCGCCTCGTTCACGTCGGAGACCTGGATCTGGATCGTCGCCGTATCGACGTTGCCGAGGGTATCCGTCACCCGCACCTGCAGCGTCTGCAGCGGTTTGCCCTCGTAGTTGAGCTTGTTGCTCGTCACCGTCACCTGGCCGCTGAGTGCGTCGATCGCAAAGCGGGCGGTATCGCCCCCAACCAGGGAGTAGGTCAGCCCCGTGCCCGAGGCAGCGACTGTGCCGACCACCGTGCCGGCGGGGGACTTCTCTGCAACGCTGCCAAGCAGTTGGTCATCAATCAGGTTTGCCATGGTGATATCCCCGTATGTCATTTTTCCGCGTTCCGCGGATGGATTGAGAGCGATCTAGAGAAGAGGCTTGCGTGCCGCCTGCCGCCCTGCCAACCACGACCAGGGTTTTCATCAAACCGATGACACCAACATCATCAATTTGAATGACAGATTTCGATACCGCGCAACTCTCCATGCCCGTCCAGACGAAAACCGGGAAGGAAACCGGACATCGGCTTGTGCGCTGGAAAACGGCACCCGGGGAGGCGCCGTTTCCACCCCCCATTCAGGGGGAGGAAGCCTCCAGCAGGGGGTCCAGTGCAGCGGCCAGGCTGGCGAGGTAGAGGCGCAGCAACGGGTGCCGCTCCGCGAACGGATGGCCCGGCAGCCGGTCAGCCAGAGCCGGAAGGTCCGCCCCGACCCGCAAGGCGGCTCGCAGCAGGTAAAGCTCGGTCTCCGCGGGACCGTGGCCGCCGATGGTGCTGCTTTTCGCCTCGGCAGAGACGCCTGACAGGAACGGCAGGAAGACGAAAGCCTTGAACTGGCCGGCAGCTACCAGCCGCTGCAGCGCCACATCCCAGCCAAGACCCTGCTGCCAGCCTCGCGCCATCGCCGCATGCAGGCGAGTAATGGCACGCGGATGCACGAAATAGGAAGTCGTTCCGGTGAAGGGAAGCCGGGCCAGAGGAAGCAGTTGCACGCTATTACGGGCACGCTGTGCCTGGAGGGCCCGCGCCACGCGGATGAACTGCTCCGGGTTGAGCGGCGGATGAAAGAACACGTCGCTGAAGATCAGGTCCCATTCCTGCTTGCCTGCCAGGGCCGCCAATGCCTGGGGCAATTGGGCATCCAGGTCAGCGTCGTCTTCCAGTACATGAAGGATGCGCTGACGTCCGCGCCCCAACTCCAGTACGCCGAGGTGGCTCATCCAGCAACCCAGGGCGCCGGGCGACAGCGGGCTGTCCAGCGCCAGTCGGCTACCATCGACTGCTTCAAAGCGCCGGTATCGCGGCGTCCATCCATGCCGGCGCAGCTGCGCTTCGAGAGTTTTGCGACGCACCTGGTCGCGTGCAAGATTGATGTAGTACCCGTCAATATCCATATGCCTCCCGGCTGGCTCGGTTAAAGCGGATGGCCGCGACACGATCCTGACTGCGCGACACCATAAGCCGCGGTGCAAAGCCTCCCTGACCGCACCGGATCGCGCAAGGCCGCCTACAATGCCGGCAACTGTCGCACCGAGTGCCAAGCATGAGCTCCGACATCCTTCTCCGTCTGCCGCCATTGACGCAATGAGCGAGGGCGCCGGTTGTCCTCCGGAACTGTGGCCACAGTTCTCCCTGCTACTGGACGAGTTGCTCGAGCTGGAGCCTTCGGCGCGCGGGCACTGGCTGGACCATCTGGACACGGACGCCGCAGACCTGCGGCCATACCTGCGAGCGGCGATTGAAGCCGATGGCGCAATACAGGCCGCCGGCGCGGAGGGGCGGCCGCATATCGTCGGCAATTCCGACGGCTACATGTTCGAGGCGGGGCACTGCATAGGACCGTATAGCCTGACCGCGCCACTGGGCCACGGCGGCATGGGCGAGGTCTGGCGCGCGACCAGGATTGACGGCTCCCTGGCCCGCGAGGTCGCCCTGAAGCTGCCGCACACCTGGCTGCTCACGGCGGGAATGCGACTGCGCCTCGCGCGTGAGCGCAACATCCTCGGCGAATTGACGCATCCGAATATCGCGCAGATCTACGACGCCGGCATCGCTGCGGACGGCCAGCCCTGGCTGGCGCTGGAACTGATAGACGGCCTCCGCATCGACGACTACTGCCGCGAGCGACGCCTGTCCCTCGACGAGCGCCTGGCACTATTCGCACAGGTGATGGAAGCGGTACAGGCTGCACATGCCCGGCTGATCGTGCATCGTGACATCAAGCCGGCAAACATTCTGGTGACCGCCGACGGCAAAGTGAAGCTGCTGGACTTCGGCATCGCCAAACTGCTGTCCGACACTGCCCGCAAGGGAGACAACCCCCCCACCCTTGGCAGCAGCCGCGCTGCGACGCCGGACTACGCAGCCCCCGAGCAACTCGCCGGGGGTGCCATCACGGTGGCGACCGACGTGTACGCCCTGGGCGTCACGCTGTTCGAAGTCCTTACCGGGCGACGTCCATTCCCGCGCTCGAACGGTAACGCACCTCCCCCCCGTGACCTGGCACCGTTAGCGTCGGCGCAGCTGCGAGGAGAACACGCGGCGCACACCGCAGGGCTGAGCACCCGCGAGCTGTCACGCGCGCTGTCCGGGGATCTCGATGCGATCCTGGCCAAGGCGCTGGCCCCCGGGCCGGCGGCACGATACGCCAGCGCGGCACGCATGGCGGACGATCTGATGCGGCACCGCTACCACCTGCCGATCGAAGCGCGCCATATCACCAGCCTGGAACGTGCGGGCAAGTTTGCGCAACGACACCGGCTGGCGATGATTGCCTCCATTGCCGTGCTGGTGAGCATTCTTGCCGGAACCAGCGCCAGCCTGTGGCAGGCGCGCCGCGCCATAGCTGCAGCGCAACGAGCCGAGGCCACCAGTGCCTTGCTGATCGGCGTCTTCACTGCAAGCGATCGCCTGACCGCCGACGGCCGACAGCCAGGGACCATGACCGCTCGCGAAATGCTCGATTCCGTCGTCGACCGCCTCGACACCGAGCTGCGCGATCAGCCTGAAGCACAGCTGGAATTGCTCGCAAGCGCGCATCACATCTATCGGCAATGGTATGAGCGGCAACGGGTTGAGCAGGTGCAGAAGAAGTACCGCGAATTACTGGGACGACTGCATGGAGAGGCTGATCCGCGCATCGTGATCAGCCTGATCGAGCAGGCGGCAATGTATCGGGACTACCCTGACGAGACTCCTGCCGCTGCACTGCTGCGGGAGGCGCAGCAGCTGATCCGGCGCCATGGGCTGGGAGGCACATTGGTCGATGCTCAGTGGCAGGTGGAAATGGCGCGCGAGGAGTTTCCGGAAGCCGGGGGCTCCCTGCGCGCCCTGCAGCGCTTGCGCAAAGCGATGGCCATCTACCGAAAGCTGTCGCCGCAGGAGCAGGACCTGCGCTGGCCTCGCTACTACTACGCCTCCGCCTTGCTGCAGTCCGGGGACTACGATGAAGCGCGCAAGGCAAGCCTCGAAGGCATCGCGCACGAGAAGTCGGAGCCGGCAGCGACGCGTAACGACTGGCTGGTGGCCATGCATCTGGTTCAGCTGGGGCATATCGAGCGGGCACGCGGCGATGCCGCGACAGCGCGCGCCGCCTACGACAATGGTGCCGCACTGTCCCTGGCAACCTTCGGTCGTGATGTCACGACCTACTTCGAGGCAACACTGTGGTGCGCCACCTTGCAGGCCTGGCGTGGCGACACGGCAACGGCCCGTCTTCTGTTCGAGAAGGAACGCGCCAGCTTTCCGCCCCGGCTACCGGCCGACGAAGAGGGTGGCGCCTGGTTCTATCTGGCCTACGCCCGCTTCCTGCTTGAGCAGGGAGAGGCCGCGGCGGCGCTGCCATTGCTGGAGCAGGCCGAACGGGTACGTATCAGCTCCCATCCGGCGCTGTTCCGTCATGCCGACATTCTGCTGACCAAGGGCGAAGTCCTGGAGGCTCTCGGCAGATACCCGGCGGCGCAGGCGGCACTGCAAGCAGCCCGGCACGATTACCTCCAGCTCGCCGATCAATCGGCGGTCCGTGGCCTCGAGACCAGGGAGCGCTGGATCAGATTCCAGCTGGACCGTGGCGCCACCACCGGCATGGAAGACGAGCTGCGGATGATCCTGAAGCTGGCGGATAAGCGGCGTCTGTTGGTGTCAGCAGAGGCCAGCATGGACCTGGCACGCATCGCCCATGCCCGGGGCCAGCGCCAGGAAAGCCAGGAACTGGTACGGCAGTCGCTGCTGCAGCTTGCGGAGGTCCGTGCCGTTCAAGGACCGGCGCCGGCGAGGCGCTTGCAGCTGCAGGCTGAACGGCTTGCGGGGCCCTGACTAGCTCGCGCGCGGCCCTGCCAGGCAGGGGCAGGGGCGCAAGGTATTGGGGTGATTCCGGCGCGCGCGATCGATCGGCGTCACTACGTCCAGCGGGAACATGGCTTCGAACTGCAGGACCGTGCCGCTTGTCGGGACCGCCACGCCGGAGTTCGCCGGCTGCACAACGATCATGCCAATCAACAGGGAGAGCAGCAGCCCCTGCAGCCTGCGTCGGGCAAGCGTTGCGACCACCGTTACATCGGCAACAGCGATCACCGGCGACGGCTCGATGTCATTGGCACGCGGGAACGCAACATGCCGAGGCAGATGATTGATCATGACGACTCCCGTAAAGCTGATATGGGTTCGCCGCCATCGTCCATGACCGCACTGCGAAATCCAGAAACTTCGAATCCAGCCTATTGGGAAAACACTCAGACGTATCCACCCTGTTCCGGGGGCAGGGGCAGAGCCAGAACAACCCATCTAGGGGGTGGTCCGCAACATTTTCCTGCCGATCAGTCGCCGCGGATCGCCGAAATCTCGATCTCCAGCGCGCGCACCGACAGGTGGATCTCGCGCAGCGCCACCAGCAGCGAGGCCAGCATCAGCAGCAGCGCGGCACCGAACAGCAGGGCCGCGGTCAGTTCGCCGCCGAGGAACAGCGCGAACAGGCTGACGGTGCAGAGCAGCAGGCTCAGCACGCCGGCGGCCTGGCTGTAGCGCACCAGCGAGACGCGGTGGCTGAGGCTTTCGATCTGCTGCAGCAGCGCCGGCGCCGGGTGGTCCTGGTAGCGGTTGATCAGCTGGCGCACCAGGCTGGCCAGGCCGAGGAAACGGTTGGTGTAGGCCAGCATCAGCAGCGAGATCGCCGGGAACAGCAGGCCGACGGTGCCGTAGTTGAGACTCTGCATCTATTTCTCCCGGGATGCGTGCCGCTGCTGGCGGTAGACCGCCGGTGACACACCCTTCCAGCGCTTGAAGGCATGGATGAAGCTGGCTGGCTCCGAATACCCCAGGCGCATCGCCACCTCTTCGAGCTTGAGGTGCGCGGTGGTCAGCAGTTCTTCGGCCAGGGCCTGGCGGATCTCGTCGACCAGCGCGCGGAACGAGGTGCCCTCCTCCTCCAGGCGTCGGCGCAGGCTGCGCGTCGCCATGTGCAGTTCGCCGGCCACCAGATCGATGCCCGGCATGTCGCCCGGCGACTGCAGCAGGCGGTCGCGCACGCGGCCGGCGATGCCGCTGCGCTGCTGGCGCCGCGCCAGCAGCTGGCGGCACTGCTCGGTGCACATGCGCGCCATCACGCTGTTGCCCTGCGGCAGCGGCGCATCGACATGACTGGAATCCAGCCACAGCGAGTTGTCGGCGGCATCGAAGCGCGGTTCCGCGCCGATCAGTTCGCGGAAGCGCTCGGCATAGGCCGGGCGGCGGAAGCGGAACTGCAGGCCCAGCATCGGCATGCCGCCGGGGCGCAGCTCGCGCATGGCCGTGGCCAGCGCGGCGAAGTCGCGCTCCAGCAGGAACTGCCGCACCCCCGGCTCGATCGCACTGTCGTCCAGCACCACGTGCAGCTCGCGGCCCTGTTCGCGCAGCGAGAAGCGCACGAAGGCGTAGGTCAGGTCGAGGTAGCGCACCGCGACGTCGGCGGCGCTGCGGAAGGTCGGGCTGCTGAGCAGGGCAAAGCCCCAGATGCCGTAGGACGAGAGGTGATAGCGCAGGCCGGCGTCGAGGCCGATGCCTGGCACATGGCCGAGCGCGCCGACCAGGTTGCGCACCAGCTGCAGCTCCTGCGCGGCACTGATTTCCTGCTGCGCGTCAGTCAGCGACGCGGCATCGAGTCCGGTGCCGCGCAGGCAGTCGGCCTCGGCCAGTCCATGCTGCAGGCCGAGCTGGGTCAGCAGCTGGGCGCTGACGACGCTGCGGCGGACTTCGGACTGGGGCATGCGCGCCTCGGAAAATGCCGTTCCCGGAAGGGAAAATCGGAGGGATTCGGCCCTGGCCGGAATTATCAATGCAATGGCCGTGCGCGTCATCCACCATGAAGGCATCTATCGTCATGATGCCCCCATACCAATCGTTCAAGAGACAGCCCATGAACAACCCCGTGCAAGCACCCCTGCAGGTCGCCGTGATCGGCGCAGGCTTCGGCGGCCTCGGCCTGGGTTACTACCTGAAGCAGGCCGGAATCGAGGACTTCGTGATCCTCGAGAAGGCCGACGAGGTCGGCGGCACCTGGCGCGAGAACACCTACCCGGGCTCCGGCTGCGACATCCCCTCGCACCTGTATTCCTACTCCTTCGAGCCGCACTACCCCTGGGCCTACCGCTACGGCAAGCAGAGCGAGATTCTCGACTACCAGCGCCACGTCGCGCGCAAGCACGACATCCAGCGCCACATCCGCTTCGGCTGCGAGGTCAGCAGCGCCGCATTCGACGAGGCCAGCGGCCTGTGGACCGTGACCCTGGGCAACGGCGAGCAGATCCAGGCGCGCCAGGTGGTCAGCGCGGTCGGCCAGCTGCACCGCCCGGCGTACCCGAAGGTCAAGGGGCTGGAGCGCTTCAAGGGCAAGGCCTTCCACTCGGCGCGCTGGGATCATTCCTTTGACCTCAAGGGCAAGACCGTCGCCGTGATTGGCACCGGTGCCTCGGCCGTGCAGTTCGTGCCGGAAGTGGCCAAGCTGGTGGAGAAGCTGCACGTGTTCCAGCGCTCGCCCGGCTGGTTCGTGCCGAAGTTCGAGAAGGCCTTCGGGCCGTTCACGCAGTGGCTGCTCAAGACCTTCCCGGTGATCCACGATCTGGACCGCTGGCGCATCTTCTTCGTCGCCGAGACCCTGGCCTACGCCTACAACGGCCACAAGTGGGTCGAGAAGCTGGTCACGGCGCTGGCCAAGACCCACCTGTGGATCCAGGTGCGCGACCCGGTGCTGCGCAAGAAGCTGACGCCGGACTTCCCGGTCGGCTGCAAGCGCATCCTGCTGAGCAACGACTGGCTGCCGACGATGGCGCGGCCCAACGTCGAGGTGGTCGATACCGCGATCCGCGAGGTCACCGAGGACAGCGTCATCACCGCCGACGGCAGCGTGCGCAAGGTCGACGCGCTGATCTACGGCACCGGCTTCACCGCCACCGACTTCCTCGCGCCGATGGCCGTGCGCGGCCTCGGCGGCCAGGACCTGCATGCAAGCTGGAGCCAGGGTGCCGAGGCCTACCTCGGCATGTCGGTCAGCGGCTTCCCCAACTTCTTCATGCTCTACGGCCCCAACACCAACGTCGGCTCCGGCTCGATCATCCACATGCTCGAATGCCAGCAGCGCTACATCGTGCAGATGGCACAGGCGCTGCGCAGCCAGGGCTGGCGCTATGCCGAGCTGCGCGCCAGCGCGCAGGCCGCCTACCGCGACGAGATCCAGACCCGCAGCGCCGCCACCACCTACTCCGGCAACTGCCAGAGCTGGTACAAGACCGCCGAGGGTCGCAACACCAACAACTGGGTCGGCTCGATGCTGGAGTTCGCGCGCCGCACCAGGCAGCCGGACTTCACCGCCTACCGCATCGAGAAGCAGCCCGCCGCACAGTTGCAGCGCGCCGCCTGAGGAGATCGCCATGGCCTCCTCCTTCATGCGCGGGCTGATGCGCTTTGCCACGCGGCTGACGATCAAGCCGATCCTGTCGCCGAACGTGCCGGTGCGCCTGCAGCGCCGCCTGCTGAAACTCGCCGGCGCCGCCACCCGCGTGCCGCGCGGCGTCGCCGTGAAGCCGGACACGCTGGGCGGCCTGCCGGGCGAATGGCTGGGTGACTCGCCGGTCGCCGGCAGCCCGGTGATCCTGTTCCTGCATGGCGGCGGCTACTGCGTTGGCTCGCTGGACTCACACCGGCCGATCACTGCGAGCCTGGCGAAGGCCGCGCAGCTGCCGGTCTATGCCGCCGACTACCGCCTCGCGCCCGAACACCCCTACCCGGCCGCGCTCAACGACGCCGTCGCGGTCTACCGCGCGCTGCTCGATGCCGGCTTCGACCGCATCGTGCTGGCCGGCGATTCCGCCGGCGGCGGCCTGGCCCTGGCCACCGCGCTGAGCCTGCGCGATGCCGGCCTGCCCCTGCCTGCGGCGCTGCTGCTGCTGTCGCCCTGGGCCGATCTCGCCTGCAGCGGCGCGACCATGCGCACGCATGCCGCGCATGACCCGATGCTGTCCGCTGCGGTGCTGCAGCGCTGGGGCAACGAATACCGCGGCCGCGTGCCGGCCGACCATCCGCTGTGCTCGCCACTGATGGCCGAACTGCGCGGCCTGCCGCCGGTGCTGATCCAGGTCGGCAGCGATGAAGTCCTGCTCGACGATTCGATGCGCCTGGAGAAGAAGCTGCAGCAGGCCAGGGTGCCGGTGACGCTGCAGGTCTGCCCCGGGCTGTGGCACGACTTCCAGCTCAATGCCGGCGTGCTGTCCGAGTCCGACGACGCGATCGCCGCGCTTGCCGCCTTCGCCCGCGACACCCTCGCCAGTCCCGCGCCGCAGAAGTCCCGCCGCAGCGCCTGAACCCGGAGTCCGCTTCCATGTACGACTACATCATCGTCGGTGCCGGCTCTGCCGGCTGCGTGCTGGCCAACCGCCTGTCCGCCGACGGCCAGCAGCAGGTCTGCCTGCTCGAGGCTGGCCCCAATGACAGCAACCCGCTGATCCACATGCCGGGCGGCGTGGTGCCGCTGGTGCGCGGCTGGTTCGCCAACTGGAACTTCTGGACCGAGCCGCAGCCGGGCTGCGCCGGCCGCCGCATCCACCAGCCGCGCGGCAAGGTGCTGGGCGGCAGCAGCAGCATCAACGCCACCGTCTGCACCCGCGGCCACGCCTGGGACTACGACCACTGGGCGGAGCTGGGTTGCAGCGGCTGGTCGTATCCCGAGGTGCTGCCCTACTTCATCCGCTCCGAGCACTACGACGCCGCGCTGTCCGACCGCGACCGCCCCTTCCACGGCAGCAGCGGCCCGCTGAGCGTCTCCGAGCGCCGCTACACCAACCCCTTGAGCGAGGTCTTCATCGAGGCCGCGCAACAGGCCGGGCACCCGCGCAACGACGACTTCAACGGCGCCGAGCAGGAAGGCTTCGGCAACTTCAAGGTGTTCCAGAAGGATGGCCAGCGCTGCAGCAACGCCCGCGCCTACCTGACGCCGGAAGTGCGCAACCGGCCCAACCTGACCATCCTCAGCGGCGCACAGGTGACGCAGGTGCTGCTGCAGGGCAAGCGCGCGGTCGGCGTGAAGCTGCGCCGCGACGGCCGCGACGAAGAGCTGCGTGCGCAGAAGGAAGTGATCCTGTCGGCCGGCGCCTTCCAGTCGCCGCAGCTGCTGCTGCTCTCCGGCATCGGGCCGAAGGCGGAACTGGCCAGGCACGGCATCGCGCAGCAGCACGAGCTGCCCGGCGTCGGCGAGAACCTGCAGGACCACCTCGACATCATCGTCGAGACGAAGGCGAAGAGCCGCGTGCCGGTGTCCTTCCACCCGATGTCGCTGTGGGCCTCGATCGTCGCCTTCTTCCAGTACCTGTTCGGCAAGCGCGGCATGCTGACCAGCAACTTCGTCGAGGCCGGCGGCTTCTTCAAGTCCTCGGAGGCCGAACCGATCCCAGACCTGCAGGCCCATTTCGCGCCTTCGGGCAACGTCGAGAACGGCTTCAAGCTGTCGGCAATGCTCGACTACCGCTATATCGCCTTCGTCTGCGACCTGCGTCCGCTGGCCCGCGGCCGCGTCACGCTGGCCAGCGCCGATCCGCTGGCGGCGCCGCTGATCGACGGCAACTTCCTCAGCCAGCGTCGCGACGTGATGCGCCTGGTGGCCGGCGTGCGCAAGCTGCGCGAGGTGCTGGCGCAAAAGGCCTTCGACGCGCACCGCGACGTCGAGCTGTCGCCCGGCCCGGCGCTGCAGAGCGATGCGCAGCTGGAGGACTGGGTGCGGCGCAACTGCGGCTCCAACTTTCACCCGGTCGGCACCTGCAAGATGGGCGTCGACGAGATGGCGGTGGTCGATCCGCAGCTGCGCGTGCGCGGCATCGAGGGCCTGCGCGTGGTCGATGCCTCGATCATGCCGAGCCTGGTCGGCTCCAACACCAATGCACCATCGACCATGATCGGCGAGAAGGGCGCCGACCTCATCCTCGAGGGGGGTTCAAACAAGCAGGATTTCCCGCACAGTACGCGACGCACTGCGCAAACACTAGAGCCTATCTGTGAGTAATACACGCACGCGTTGCCGCCAGAAATCGCGCCAGGCAAGTCAGCCGACGCGCGGTTTGGTGGCTCCAAATAAGCGGCGGCTGGCGCAGCATGGCGCGATTTCTGGCGCAACCCTCCGGGACGGGGCCGTTTTCGCGCCCCGCGTTGCCTATCGTCGCTTATGTACGCCCGGTACACCTCGCACCGATAGGCTAGCGGGACACGAAAACGGCACGCCGTCGCGTGCGTGTATGACTCACAGATAGGCTCTTGGAGACCACTTCATGAAGATTGAAAATTCCGTATTCCTGATCACCGGCGGCGCCTCCGGCCTCGGCGCCGCGACTGCCCGCGCGCTCGCCGCCCGCGGCGGCAAGGTGGTGATCGCCGACCTCAACGAGGCCACCGGCAAGGCCCTGGCCGCCGAGCTGGGTGCCGGCGCGCGCTTCGTCCGCGTCGACGTCTGCAACGAGACCGAGGTGCAGAACGCGGTCGATGTCGCCGTCAAGGAACTCGGCGGCCTGCACGGCGCGATCAACTGCGCCGGCGTCGGAGTGCCGGAGAAGGCGCTGAACAAGGAAGGCCCGCAGGCACTGGCCAACTTCCAGAAGGTGATCAACATCAACCTCAACGGCACCTTCAACGTCATCCGCCTGGCTGCCTGGGCGATGAGCCAGCAGGCACCGAACAGCGACGGCGAGCGCGGCGTGCTGATCAACACCGCCTCGGTTGCTGCTTTCGACGGCCAGATCGGCCAGCCGGCCTACGCCGCCTCCAAGGCCGGCGTGGTCGGCATGACCCTGCCGCTGGCCCGCGAGTTCGCGCGCTCCGGCATCCGCGTGCTGACCATCGCACCGGGCCTGTTCGAGACGCCGATGATGGCCGGCCTGCCGCCGGCCGCGCAGGAAGCGCTGGGCAAGTCCGTGCCGTTCCCGCCGCGCCTCGGCCGCCCCGCCGAGTTCGCCCAGCTGGCCGTGCAGATCGTCGAGAACGTGATGCTCAACGGCGAGACCATCCGTCTCGACGGCGCGCTGCGGATGGCGCCCAAGTAAAGGCAAAGACAGCGTGGAGGGGCCCCATGCCAACAGGCATGGGGATCCCAGCGTCGTCTTTGCCGCAGAAGACCCCAGCAAAGCTTTCCATCCACGCCCCGCTTGAACAAAGGTTTAACGAGATGAACGCCCCCGTAAGTACCCCGACGATCACCAACGCCCCGGCCCCCTGGGACCTGCAGGGCCGCGGCTACATCTCGATGCTGCGCTTCAGCCGCGACAGCCGCGTGCAGGACAGCTTCCTGCTGCCCTCGCTGCTCGGCAAGCGCGGCAAGTCGCCCTGGGGCTACATGATGTTCGTCGACTACAGCCACTCCGACGTCGGCCCCTACCACGAGCTGCTGTTCATCCCGGGCAGCTTCCCCTTCGAGGATGGCCGCAACCACCTGTCGATCAGCCGCATCTTCGTCTCGTCGATGGACAGCGTGGTCAACGGCCAGCGCAACTGGGGCATTCCCAAGGACGTCGCCGAATTCGATGTGCAGTACGGCAAGCGCGGCGTCGATCGGGTGACGGTGTCGAAGGACGGCAAGGTCTTCGCCGAACTGGAGTTCCGTCACTACCCGCTGTGGTTGCCCTTCCTCGGCAAGCTGATCCCGAAGCGCTTCCGCACGCTGGGCCAGCACCACGAGGGCAAGACCTTCGTCTATGCGCCGTCGGCCAGCGGCTGGGTCCAGCCGGCAAGGCTGGTCAGCGCCAGGGTCGATCCCGAAGTGTTTCCCAACCTCGGCCGCGGCCGCACCGTGCTGACCATGAAGGTCGCGCGCTTCCGCATGTGCTTCCCGAAGTCCGACATCATTTCCCACCGCTAACCGGTATTCCCCATGCAACGCAAGCCGCTCGACTCCGACATGGAAATGTTCCGGGAGTAAAGCCGCGAACAGCGTGGAGGGGCCCCATGCTTCGGCATGGGGATCCTAGCGTCGTGAGTCGGCTTGGAGTCGCAACTTCGCTTTCTGACTTAACCAGAGACATTGATATGCAACGCAGACCGATTGATTCAGAAATGGAGCTCTTCCGCGATTCCGCACGGAAGTTCTTCCAGACCGAAATCCGCCCGCACTCCGAGCGCTGGCGCGAGGCCGGCATTGTCGACCGCGAGGCCTTCCTCAAGGCGGGCGACGCCGGCTTCCTGTGCATGTGGGCCGACGAACAGTACGGCGGCCTCGGCATCAAGGACTTCCGCTACGAGCAGATCCTGATCGAGGAGAACGCGGCGCATGGCGACAGCGGCTACTTCATCACCTTGCACAGCCGCCTGGTCGCGCCCTACATCCAGCACTTCGGTACCGAGGAACAGAAGCAGCGCTACTACCCGGGCCTGATCAGCGGCGAGAAGATCCTGGCGATCGCGATGACCGAGCCGGATGCCGGCTCCGATCTCGCCGGCATGAAAGCGCGCGCCGAGGACAAGGGCGACCACTGGCTGCTCAACGGCTCCAAGACCTACATCTCCAACGGCATCCTCGCCGACGTCGTCATCGTCGCGGCCAAGACCCATCCGGACAATCCGCATGGCGTGACGCTGTTCCTGGTCGAGCGCGGCATGGAGGGCTTCGAGCGCGGCCGCATGCTGAAGAAGATGGGCATGAAGTCGCAGGACACCTCCGAGCTGTTCTTCCGCGACGTCAAGGTGCCGAAGGCCAACGTGCTGGGCCAGGCCCACGCCGGCTTCTACCAGCTGATGAAGGGCCTCGGCGAAGAGCGCCTGATCGCCGCCGTGGGCAATCTCGCCGGCGCCCGCGCCGCGATGGACGTGACCAGGGAATTCGTGCGCAACCGCAAGGTCTTCGGCAAGCCGCTGTCGAAGATGCAGAACACCCGCTTCAAGCTGGCCGCACTGGACGCCGAGATCGACATCGCGCAGGTCTACGTCGACCGCTGCGTCGAGCAGCACAACCTCGGCAAGCTGGATCCGACCGACGCCGCGCGCGCCAAGCTCTACACCAGCGAGCTCGCCGGCCGCATGGTCGACGAAGGCGTGCAGCTGCATGGCGGCGCCGGCTACATGGACGAATATCCGATCTGCCGCATGTATCAGGACGAGCGCATCCACCGCATCCTCGCCGGCACCTCGGAGATCATGAAGGAAATCATTTCGCGCGCGACGCTGGACTGATTTGCACAAAAGCAGTTTTAGCCACGGAGTGACACGGACAAACACGGATCAAGATCAACAGCCCAGCCGGGGCGCAGCTCTTGTCGTTCCGTGTTCTTCCGTGTCATTCCGTGGCAAAAGAATCTTTTAGCGGCTGATCGCACAGGGAGGGGGCGTGGACTACCAGGAAATCCTTTACGGCGTCGAGGGCAGCGTCGCGGTCATCCGCTTCAACCGCCCCAAGGTCTACAACGCGATCACCGCGCAGCTGCTGACCGAGTTCGACGACGCGCTGACGCGTGCCGCCGCCGACAGCGCGGTGCGCGCCATCGTGCTGACCGGCGAGGGCAAGGCCTTCTGTTCCGGCGCCGATCTCGCCGCCTCGCTGGCGATGACCCCGCGCGACGCGCAGGGCCGCCTCGATCCGGGAAAGGCGCTGGAGGATTTCTACAATCCGCTGATCCTGAAGATGCGCGCGCTGCCCAAGCCGATCGTGTCGGCGATCAACGGCATCGCCGCCGGCGCCGGCGCCAATCTCGGCCTGATGGCCGACCTGACGGTTTGCGCACGCTCCGCGTATTTCCTGCAGGCCTTCGTCAACATCGGCCTGATTCCCGACGCTGGCGGCACCTGGCTGCTGCCGCGCCTGGTCGGCCAGCAGCGCGCGATGGGCCTGGCGATGCTGGGCGAGAAGCTCTCCGCCGAGAAGGCGCTGGCCTGGGGCCTGGTCTGGGACGTGGTCGACGACGGGCAGCTGATGCCCACCGCGATGGCGCTGGCGCAGAAGCTCGCCGACGGCCCTGCCGCTGCACTGGAGCGCATCAAGCAGGCGATCTACGCCGGCGACGCCAACACGCTGCCGCAGTCGCTGCAGCTGGAGCGCAGGCTGCAGGGCGAGTGCGGGCACTACGACGAGTTCAGCGAGGGCGTGGATGCGTTCCTGCAGAAGCGCAAGCCGGTCTACCGGAAGGACTGAAAAGCCTGTTTTCCACGGAATGACACGGATAACCACGGATCAAGACATTTTTCCGTGTTCATCCGTGTCATTCCGTGGCTAAAAAATGCTGTTCATCCTGCGGTCTGCCCACCGTCCACCGGAAACGCGATGCCCGTGACCTTCTTCGCCTCGTCCGAGGCGAGGAAGGCCACCGCCGCCGCGACATCCTCCGGCTCCAGCAGCGCACCACCATCCAGCTTCGAGGCGTTGCGCATCAGCAAGGCCACGTCGACGCCTGCAGGAAAGCCCCCCGCCAGCATCGGCGTCTTCACCCCGGTCGGACAGACCGCGTTGACGCGCACGCCGGCCGCAGCGAATTCCAGCGCCAGCGACTTGGTCAGCGCGATCACGCCGGCCTTCGAGGCACCGTAGGCGGTGTTGTAGGGAATGCCGACCATGCCGCCGGCCGAGGCCATGTTGACGATGTTGCCGCGGCTGGCGACCAGCAGCGGCATCGCCGCACGGCACAGATGGAACACGGCGCTGAGGTTGATCGCGATCACCCGATCCCAGCGCGCCTCGTCGAACTCCGCCAGCGGCGCCCAGTCGAGCACGCCGGCGATGTTGCACAGCAGGTCGAGACGGCCGCCCTCCGCGGCCTGCGCCACCAGCGCCCGGCAGGACGCCGGATCGGCGGCGTCGAAGGCGATACAGCGCGCCGGCGACGGCAGCGTGGCAGCCAGCGCTTCCAGTCCCTGCAGATTCACATCGGCAAGCACCAGGCTCGCGCCCTCCGCCGCCAGCCGCTGCGCCGTCGCGCCGTCGCGCGGCCGATGCCTGAAGCGGCGCCGGTCACCAGCACGGTCTTGTCCCTGAATCGCATCGGCGTCTCCGTGCTTACTTCGGTATCGGCAGCAGCAGGTGGCGACTGAGATCACCGACCAGTTCCGGCTGCATCTGTCGCTCGGTGAAGTACCAGCCCTCCGCGTCGCGCGCGTAGCGGTCCTGGTAGCGGCCGGCGATGATCGCCTGCAGCGGGAAATCCTCCAGCGCCTGGAACACGGTGAAGCGCAGCGTGGCATTGGCGCCACGGCCATCCGCGTCGAGGTCGATGCAGACGTTGCTCATCAGGTGCTGCGTGCGCGGCGTGCCGCAGTCGTAGCGACGCGTGTAGTTCTCGTACATCGCCTGCACGGCCGCGGCGCCCTGCACCACGACTCCGCCGGCGGCAACGATCTGTCCGCGCGCGAACAACTGGCCGACCGCGGCAAAATCGCCGGCATCGATCAGCTCGGCATAGCGGTACAACAGGCGCTCGATCGCGCGATGCGGGTCCATTGTTTCTCCTTGGGCGGCAGGGACAGCGCAGCTCAGCGCCGGCGCTTCCGCGCCGGTGCCGCAGCCGGCTTCTTCCTCAGGGTTTTCTTCGTGACCTTCTTCGTGACCTTCTTCGTGGCGGCCTGTTTCGCCACGATCTTCTTCGTCGCGGCCTTCTTCTTCGCGACGGCAGGCTTCGCCGGCTTCTTCAGCGCAGCCAGCACCTCGCGCGTGTCCGCGCCCAGCGCCGGTGCCGGGCCGACGGCCGCGGGCTGGTCGCTGAACAGGATCGGCAACGCGAAGGCCGGCTTGCCATCGACCTCCTCGATCATGCCGCGGGCGCGCAGCTGCTCGTTCTGCAGGGCCTCGTCCAGCGACAGGATCGGCGTGACGCAGACGTCGCGTGCCGCCAGCATCGCGCTCCAGTCATCGCGCGTACGCGTCAGGAACAGGGCCTGCAGCGCCCAGCGCAGCGGCGCCAGCACGCGCCGCGCACGGCGCGGATCGGCCATCACCCGGCCGAGCTTGCCGAAGGGATCCTTGTCGGCCGACTTGGTCTTGCCGTCGGCGGAGGTGGTCGCGCCGCCGCGCTTGCCCAGTGCCTGGCGCAGGATGCGCTGCAGCGGCGCCGGCGCAGTGTCGCCCAGGACCTTGAGCAGGCCGATGAAGAACTTCGGCTCCAGCGCACCGACCGCGAGATAACGGCCATCGCGGCAGCGGTAGACGGTGTAGTTCGGCAAGGCGCCGGTCAGCAGCGCCGCCCCCCGCACCGGTGCACGGCCCTCGGCACGCAGCGCCGCCAGCGCGATCGGCTGCAGCGCCAGCGCGCCGTCGGTCATGCTGACGTCGACGTAGGAGCCCCGCCCCGAGGCGCGCGCACCGATCACCGCGGCGAGGATGCCGAGCGCACAGGTCAGCGCACCGCCGGCCAGATCGGCGATCTGCAGATTGGATTGCGCCGGTGCGCCGCCGGCGCGGCCGATCTGGTCCATCACGCCGGCGATGGCGAGGTAGTTCATGTCATGGCCGGCCCAGTCGCGGTAGGGGCCGGTCTGGCCGTAGCCGGTGAGCGCCGCGTAGACCAGCTTCGGGTTGATCTGCTTCAGCGACTCGTAGCCGCAGTCGAAGCGTTCCATCACGCCGGGGCGGAAGGATTCGATCAGCACGTCGGCGGTCTTCACCAGCTCGCGCAGCTGCGCGCGGTCCGGCTCGCGGCGCAGGTCCAGGGTCACCGATTTCTTGCCGCGGTTGACCAGCGCGAACAACTCGCCCATGCCGCGCGCGTAGTCGCCGCCCTCGGGCTCCTCGATCTTGATCACCTCGGCACCCATCTGCGCGAGGTACAGCGTGCAGAACGGGCCGGGCAGCAGGCGGGACAGGTCCAGCACGCGAATGCCGGACAGCAGCGGATTGACGGACATCGAACCTCCGGACTCAGGAGGAGCGAGTGTCCCTGATCAGCTGCAGGCTGCCAACGGCGGAAAGGATCAGGCGCGCCGCGCTGGACGCGCCCGCACGGCGGCCCGCGGACGCAGGGCGCTGAACTGCTCGATGACGAATACCGCCAGCCCCAGCAGCAGCCAGACCTGCCAGCCGCCCGGCGCGAACAGCCGCTCCATGCCCCATTTGAAGGCCAGCGGCAGCAACAGCAGGCTGACTAGCAGTACGGCTACCGTGAACAGTGCCGCGATGATGTTTTTCATTTGGCTTCCCTCCGCGCCCCGGCAGGAATGAGCAAACTCCCTGCCAGCGAATGCCGCGTCAGGGCGACGGAAATTTTCGTCGCTACTCAAGGACTTGAGAAATCACTGCGGAACCCGCCGCGGCACCAGCCCTGCGATTTGCAAGAGACCCGACGGGACCCTGCATGCAGCCTGCACGCGCACCCTGCAAGCGGACGAAGCGTGGGCACCCTCCGGCGCAAGAAAATGCAGCCGTTGTCTCCTCCATTCGGCTCCCTCAAGCCGGATGACTCCCGGCGTGCATCGCGCGCCGGGTTTTTTATGTCTTTTTGTGCCGGGGAAAGGGGAAACAGGGCGCTCAGCGCCCCTGCAGCAGCATCTGCCCGCGTGCGGTCACCACGAAGCTGCGGCCCCAGCCGCGCATCAGCAGGTTCATCCTTTCCAGTCGCGCCAGCGTGTCCAGCCGTGGCTCGGCGATGCGGCCGGTCTGCGCGCACTGTTGCAGGCAGCGCCATTCCGCCGGGCTGAGGTCTTGTTGCTGCATACCGCCTCCATGCTTTCTTGACGCGTGCTCAGGGCTGATTGCCGATGCCATGGAACAGCACGTCGATATAGGTATCGAGGTAGACCGCAGTGTCCAGCGAAGGTTTCTCGAACAGACCCAGCGATTGCCGCCAGATCGCCAGCAGGGTCACCGGAGCCGTCACCACGGCCAGGTAGCGCTCCGGATCGATCGCACGCAGTTCGCCACGCGCGATGCCGCGCCGCAGCAGCCGCAGCCACAGGGCCTTGCCACCCTCCATCACTTCCTCGACGTAGAACTGGCCCAGCTCGGGGAAGTGGCGGCACTCGGCCACCAGCAGCTTGAGGATGCCACGGCTGGAGCCGCCATCCGGCCCGCCCAGCCAGTTGGTCACCACCTCGCGGAGAAGCTCGCGCGTGCTGGCCGTGGACTGGTCGACGCGCTGCTCGGCGAATTCCAGCATCGGCGCGACGTTGTGGCGGATCGCCGCACGCATCAGCTCTTCCTTGGATGCGTAGTAGAGGTAGATCGTGCCCTTGCTGACGCCGGCCCGCTGGGCGACGTCGTCGAGGCGCGTGGCGCTGTAGCCACGGTCGACGAACAGGTCGAGGGCAGCCTGGACCAGTTCGGCAGGCCGGGCATCGGCGCGGCGGGCCCAGCGCGGTGGGCGTTTTGCAACAGAGCGTTTTGCGACAGAGGTAGTCATGGGCTCAATTAGAACGCCGATGACCCATGCTCGTGCAGGCCCCAAACAGGGTGCCAGCAACGAAAAAGCGGCGTCCGCCCCCGGGGAGCGAACGCCGCTTCGGTGACTCAGATCAGAACAGGTACTTCATCGTGAACGCGGCGTAGTCGCGGTCGGCATAGGGGCGCTCCTTGAAGTCCGCCTTGCCGAGGAAGGCGTTGTAGCTGAGGCCCACGGTGAACTGCTGCAGCCAGGTGAAGTTGGCCCCGGCGCTGGCGCGACGGTCGCCTTCGCCGGCCAGCGCGCCGAGACCACCGGCCACGGCCGAATGGCCCTTGCCGATGGCCTGCCAGTACAGCGGCACCTGCAGGTCCCAGCCGTCGACGATGTTCTTGCGGTCGATCAGCGCCAGCACGGTGTAGCCCCAGGCATCGCGGGTATTGGTCAGGTCCTTCGAGCAGCTGGTCGGACCGCAGGCTTCCTCGACGTCGAGCACGTGGATGTAGCTGGTCTCGGTGACGATCGTCAGCGCATCCCAGAACAGCGCCGGGCCGGTGGTGAACAGCGTCGACAGCAGGCCCTGGGCAACGTCGCTGCGGGTCGGCGTCGGCACCGGGCCGAGCAGGCCGCCGTCGACGTCGACCAGCACGTCGATGCCTTCACGCAGGATCGCCTCGCCACCGACGTTGAGGCCGAACAGCGTGGTCGAGAAGCTCATCGCGCTCATGTCGATGCCGTCGAAGTAGCGGATGTTGTAGGTCGTCGGCACCTGCAGGCCCAGCGCCGCGGTGGTCAGCGCCGGCAGGTTGCCGCTGCCTGGCAGCAGGATGGCGTAGTCGTAGTTCTGCACCGGCGCCGGCGTGGTGTTGTGGTAGCGCAGGCGGTACAGGCCGAGGTTGGTTTCCCCGGTGATCTGGTACTTCACGCCCACGCCCCACTGGCCGTGGTCGCTGGGAATGATGTCGTGCTTGCGCTCGACATTGAGGTAGCGCGGCGTGTTCGGCTGCGGGATCACGCCCAGCGGCAGGTTGAGGTCGGGCAGGGCCGGGTCGAGCCGGTCGAGCAGGCCGTCGAGCAGGCCGGTGACGCCGCCGATGGGCAGGTTGAGGTTCAACAGGTCGTTGAGCAGGTCCACCGTCTCCGGCAGGTCGCTCGACAGCAGGTTCACGTCCTCGAGGTTGGCCAGGTACAGCGGGTTCTCGATGCCGTAGATGAACTGCGCGCCGGGGCCGACGACGTCGGCGATCGAGAAGAACTCGCCCACCGGATTGAGCTCGGTGGCCTTGTACTCGAGCTTGTACTGTCCCAGCAGGGTCAGCTCGCTGTTCAGCGCCAGCTGCATCGAGATCTGGTTGACCGGCAGCAGGATGCTCTTGACGTCGGCGCCCGGCAGCGCGGCCTTGGTGGCGTCGGCCGGCGACTGCGCCAGCGCCACGCCGGAGAAGAACAGGCTCTCGCCCCAGGCGGCGATGTGACGGCCGAGGCGCAGGTTCAGCGCCGCATCGTCGCCGAGATACCAGGAGCCGTAGACATAGGCATCGAGCAGGCGAGCGCGGCGGCCGTCGTAGAACGCCGCCTCGTCGCTGAACTCGTCGACCGTGCCCTCGAACTCGAAGTTGTGGCGGCCATCGGTACGGTTGATGGTATCCGGCGAATCGTTGTCGTTGAAGCCGCGGTAGACGCGGTCGTAGAAGGCATCGCCGCGCAGCAGCAGGCCGTAGTCGCCGCGGCTGAACTGCAGTTCGCCGAGGGCGGTGACGCGGTTGTTGACGATGGCGCCGCGCTCGAAATTGCGGTCGCCGTCATCGTAGTTGTTGGATTCCGGGAACTTGAGGAAGTCCGGGATCGGGATGTCCTGGCTCGGCGCCGAGGCGATGATGTTGTCCGACGGGCTTTCGGTGCGCACGGCCAGCGCGTAGCCGGCCTGCAGCTGCCATTGGCCGTCGAGGCCGAACATCTCGAAGGAACCGGCAAATGCCGGCTGGCCCAGGCCCGCCATCAGCGCCGCGGCCACGGCGATCCGGCTCCTCGCATCCTTGCGGAAATTGCGCTTCATGCGGCAGGGCATCACGGACTCCTGAATGTGGGGTTTAATTGACCGCGCGGATACTTGCACGCGAAACGGTTATCAACCTACTCAAATCGCAGTAGTTTCGACCTCCGGCGCTCAGGCGCCGACGGGCGGCTGCTGGCGCAGGAAGTCGAGGAAGGCGTCCAGCGCCGGGCTCAGCCAGGCGCTCTTGAGCTGCACCCGGTACAGCGGCCGCAGGATCCGCAGGCCCTTCACCGGCAGCACCACCAGGCTCTGCGCGCGCAGTTCGGTACGGATCGCCTGCGAGGACAGGAAGGCCAGGGCGACGCCGGTGGCGACGGTGTGCTTGATCGCCTCGGTGCTGGCCAGGGTCATTGCCGGCCGTAGCCGCAGGTTCTTCGCCGCCAGCGCACGCTCGGTCACCGCCCGCGTGCCGGAACCGACCTCGTGCATCAGCAGCGGCGACTCCGCCAGCGCCGCCAGCGACAGCGGCGCGCGCCCGGCCAGCGGGTGGCGCGGCGCGGCGATCAGCACCAGCTCGTCCTGCGCGAACACCTGGTAGTCGAGCTGCTCGCTGCTGACCACGCCCTCGGCGAAGCCGATGTCGATCTCGCCGGCCAGCAGCTTGCTCTCGATCGCCTGGGTGTTCTCCACCTGCAGCGACAGCTCCACGCCCGGGTGGTGCTGGCGGAAGGCGGCGAGGGTCTCCGGCAGCATGTAGCCACCGATGGTGCGGCTGGCGCCGATCGCCAGGCGGCCGCGGCGCAGCTGCTGCAGGTCGCCCAGCGCCTGCTCGGCCTCCGCCTCCAGCGCGAACAGGCGGTTGGCATAGCCCAGCAGCAGGCGGCCAGCCTCGGTGGTGCGCACCCCGCGCGGCAGGCGGTCGAGCAGGCTGACGCCGAGGGCGCGCTCGAATTCGCCGATCTGCTTGGATACCGCCGACTGGCTGATGTGCAGGCGCTGCGCACCGCGGCTGATGCTGTTGCTGGCCGCCACGGCCTGGAAGATCGCGAGGTGGTTGAGGTTCATCGGGGTCTCACATGCAGAAAAGAGAAGGCAGGCATCGATATATTGCATTTTATTTATGGCACTGCCAGCGCCTACAATGCCCGCCCCGAGGGGCCGGCGGCATGCCGCACCCTCCCCCAACACACCTTCTCCGGACACGACCATGATCAAGCCCCACGGCTCCGACGCCCTCAACCCGCGCTTCGTCTACGACACCGCCCGCCACCAGGCCCTGCAGAAGGAAGCCGAGTCGCTGCCGAGCCTGCTGCTGAACTCCGCCGCCGCCGCCAACGCGGTGATGCTGGGCGCCGGCTACTTCAACCCGCTGAGCGGCTACATGAACAAGGCCGACGCCCTCGGCGTGGCCAAGGACCTGAAGACCGCCTCCGGCCTGTTCTGGCCGGTGCCGATCGTCAACCTGACCAAGGAATCCGGCCCCGCGGCCGAAGGCCGCATCCAGCCGTGGACGGCCGGCCAGCGCATCGCGCTGCGCGACCCCAACGTCGAAGGCCACCCGGTGCTGGCGGTGATGGACGTGCAGGCGGTCGAGCACGTCAGCGACGAAGAACTGCAGACGATGGCGAAGGAAATCTTCGGCAACCTCGATCCGAAGCACCCCGGCGTGCAGACCTTCCTGGCGCTGGGCAACACCCTGCTGTCGGGCCCGATCGACGTGCTGAGCTTCAGCTACTTCCAGGGCGAGTTCCCGGACACCTTCCGCACCGCGGTCGAGATCCGCAACGAGATCAAGGAGCGCGGCTGGAACAAGGTCGTCGCCTTCCAGACCCGCAACCCGATGCACCGCGCGCATGAAGAGCTGTGCCGCATGGCGCAGGAGCGCCTCAAGGCCGACGGCATCGTCATCCACATGCTGCTGGGCAAGCTGAAGGAAGGCGACATCCCGGCACCGGTGCGCGATGCCTGCATCCGCACGATGGTGGAGAACTACTTCCCGAAGAACACGGTGATGATCACCGGCTACGGCTTCGACATGCTCTACGCCGGCCCGCGCGAGGCCGTGCTGCACGCGATCTTCCGCCAGAACATGGGCACCGATTATCTGATCGTCGGCCGCGACCACGCCGGCGTCGGCGACTACTACGGCCCGTTCGACGCGCAGACCATCTTCGACGAGAAGGTGCCCGCCGACGCGCTGCAGATCCAGATCTTCCGCGCCGACAACACCGCCTACAGCAAGAAGCTGGACCGCGTGGTGATGATGCGCGAGGCGCCGGACCACACGCCGGAAGACTTCGTCGCGCTGTCCGGCACCAAGGTGCGCCAGATGCTCGGCCAGGGCATGGCGCCGCCGCCGGAATTCTCGCGTCCGGAAGTGGCCAAGGTGCTGATGGCGTACTACCAGGAACTGGACGCCAAGAAGGCCTGAGCCGCACATGGCTGATTTCGACATCTTCAACGGCGATGCCGACGGCATCTGTGCGCTGACCCAGCTGCGTCTCGCGGAACCCCGCGCGGCGCAGCTGGTCACCGGCGTCAAGCGCGACATCGAGCTGATGGACAAGGTCACGGCGCAGGCCGGCGACCGCCTCACCGTGCTCGACGTCTCGCTGGACAAGAACCGCGAGGGCGTCCAGCGCGCGCTGGCTGCCGGCGCCGAGGTGCTGTACGTCGACCACCACTACGCCGGCGAGATTCCGCAGAGCCCGCGCCTGACCGCGCTGATCAACGAGGCGGCGGATGTCTGCACCAGCCTGCTGGTCAACGGCCATCTGAAGAACCGCTACGCCGCATGGGCGGTGGTCGGCGCATTCGGCGACAACCTCGCCGGCAGCGCCGAGGCCATCGCGCGGCCGCTGGGTCTTTCCGGGGCGCAGTTGCGCCAGCTGGAAGACCTTGGCACCTACATGAACTACAACGGCTACGGCGAGCGCGTCGAAGACCTGCATTTCACGCCCGAGGCGCTGTTCCGCCTGGTCAGCGTGCATGCCTCGCCGCTGCAGTTCATCGAGGCCGGCCGCGAGCACTTCCAGAAGCTGCAGGACGGCTACAACACCGACATGGGCCGCGCCGCCTCGACGCAGCCGCAGCCCGGATCCAGCGACCGCGCAGCATTCTTCATCCTGCCGGACGCAGCCTGGGCGCGGCGCGTCAGCGGCGTCTACAGCAACGACCTCACCAACCAGCATCCGGACCGCGCGCACGCGGTGCTGACCGAGAAGTCCGACGGCAGCTACCTGGTCAGCGTGCGCGCACCGCTCAGCCGCAGGAAGGGCGCGGACGAACTCTGCCGCCGCTTCCCCACCGGTGGAGGCCGCGCCGCCGCAGCCGGCATCAACGCGCTGCCGGCCGACCAGCTCGGCGCCTTCGCGCAGGCTTTCAGCCAGCAGTACGCCTGAACAGTTCGCCCTGCTGCAGGCCGCCGTCGGCGGTCTGCAGCTGCGGCGGCTGCAGGCTCGCCACCAGCTGCGCCAGCCCTTCCTCCAGGCCGTGGCGCGCCGACAGGCCCAGCACGCGGCGCATGCGGCGGTCGTCGCCGCAGGAATCGCGGATGTCGCCGGCCCGCGCCGGCGCAAACTGCGGCCGGCAGGCCGCGCCAATGCAGTCGCCGAGGATGCGCAGCATCTCCAGCAGGTCGCTGCGCCGTCCGGTGGCAACGTTGCAGACCCCGCAGTAGTCGCTGTCCAGCGCCGCCAGGTTGGCGCGCGCCACGTCGCGCACGCTGATGAAGTCGCGGGTCTGGCGACCGTCGCCGAACACCGTCGGCACCTCGCCGGCACTGAGCCGCTCGACGAAGCGCGAGATCACGCCGGAATACGGCGATGAGGGGTCCTGGCGCGGGCCGTAGACGTTGAAGTAGCGCAGGCCCAGCGCGCTGATGCCATGCAGGCGCCGGTACAGCGCGGCGTACAGTTCGTCGACATGCTTCTCCAGTCCATAGGGATTGGTCGGCTGTGCCACCGCCTCTTCCGGCAGCGGCAGCTCGCAGGGCTCGCCGTAGACCGCAGCGGAAGACGCATAGACCAGGCGCTGCACGCCGGCGGCGCGCAGCGCCTCCAGCACGTTGATGAAGCCCAGCACGTTGCGCTCGGCCGAGGCCGCCGGCTGCTCCACCGACAGCGCCGCCGAAACCTGTGCGGCCAGGTGCACACAGCCCTGCACTTCCTGCATCGCGCGCTCCACGGTTGGCGCGTGCAGGATGCTGCCGATGCGCAGCTCCAGGCGCTCGTCGTGCAGCGGCAGGTTCTCGGCATGGCCGCTGCTGAGGTCGTCGAGTACGCGCACCAGCCAGCCACGGCGCAGCAGCGCCTCGACCGTGTGGGAGCCGATGAAGCCGGCGCCGCCGGTCACCAGGATGCGGCGCGGCGGGCGATTAGCCCGGGGGGTGTTCGTCGTTGGCGTTGCCATGAGGCCTCCTTGGCCAGTCAGCGTCCTTGATGCGCTGGCGCAGCGCGTCGACGCCGGCCAGCCACTGTTGCGGCAGCGGCAGCTGCCAGTCGTTGTCGAAACGCACCTTGATCGGCAGGCCATTGCTGGCGCCGGCCAGTGCGGCCTGCTCGTCGAGGAACCTCATCCGCACCAGCACGCCGACCTCGCCACTGCCGAAGGCCTGCAGATGCGCCCGCGGCAGCTCTCGCGCCACCTCCGGCGTCTCGGTGACCTCGGCCAGGCGGTGGCTGCCGTCCGGGAACATCACGGTGCCGCGCAGCCCGCTCCT
>DATILC010000142.1:0-4153 GCA_035476855.1 Solimonas sp.
AGCCGGATGGCCTGGTGAGCGGCAGCGTCGACACCGGCGACGGCTACACCGTCTGGTTCGCGCTGCAGCTCGATGCGCCGTTCACGGTGACGACGCGCGAGGGTGAGCCGCTGCAGCCGGGCGTGCCCGTCGAGGGCGAGCGCCTCGCGCTGCTGTTCGACTTCGACGACGCACCGCAGACCGTGCAGGCGCGCATCGCCGTGTCCTACACCGACCTCGATGGCGCAAGACGCAATCTCGCCGAGGTGACGCGCGACTTCGATGCGCAGCGCGAGCACGTCCGTGGGCAGTGGCAGCGCGAGCTGGCACGCGTCGAGGTCGAGGGTGGCACGGAGGCGCAGCGCAAATCCTTCTACACCGCGCTGTACCGCGTGCAACAGTTCCCGAACCTGCATGGCGATGTCGACGGCCGCTACCGCGGCCCCGACAACGCCGTGCATGCCGGGGCGCAGCCGCACTACAGCCAGTATTCGCTGTGGGACAGCTACCGCGGCCAGAACCAGATGCTGGCCGAGATCCAGCCGGCGCGGTATCTGGACATGCTGCGCTCGCTGCAGCACTTCCACGACCAGGGCGGCAAGCTGCCGCGCTGGCAGCAGGGCCCGGTCGACGCCTCGCACATGTCCGGCGATCCGGTGATCCCTTTCATCGGCGAGGGCTGGTGTCGCGGACTGCTGCCGGCCGCCGAGCGCGCGCCGCTGCTCGCGTCGATGCAATCGCTGGAACGTTCGCGCCGCGATGCGCTGGCGCCGGGTTACCTGCCGGTGGAGAAGCCGGCCAGTCCCGCCGCCGTGCTGTCCGGCGGCCCGCGCGAGGCCGGCACGACGCTGGAATACGGCATCGCCGACTTCGCGCTGGCGCTGATGACCGCGAGCAGCGGTGATGCGGCCGAGGCCCAGCGCCTCGCCGCGCAGGCGCTGAACTACCGCAACCTGGTCGATCCGCAGAGCGGCTTCATCCGTCCGCGCCACGACGACGGCAGCTGGCTCACACCCTTCCTGCCCGAGCTGGGCTACGGCTTCCAGGAAGGCACCTCCTGGCAGTACAGCTGGCTGGCGATGCATGACCTGCCGGGCCTGGTCGAGCGCATGGGCGGCGATGCCGAGGTGCAGCGCCGTCTCGACACGTTCTTTGCGCTGCCGGCCAACCTGGTGCCGGCGCTGTGGCCCTTCGTGCAGAACCAGATCACGCTGTTCGGCCTGGCCTACTACGGCAACCAGTACGCGCCGGGCAACGAGCACGACCTGCAAGCCCCCTACGTCTACAACTACGCCGGCGCGCCCTGGAAGACGCAGATCGTCGCGCGCTCCGCCGCCGCACTGTTTGCACCGACGCCGCTGGGCCTGCCCGGCAACGACGATCTCGGCGCGATGTCCGGCTGGCTGATGTGGACGCTGATCGGCCTCTACCCGATGAACCCCGGCGCACCGCTGGCGGTGGTCGGCAGCCCGGCATTCTCGAAGGTGACCTTGCATCGTCCCGACGGCGATCTGGTGATCGAGGCGCCGGGCGCCGGCGCGCTGCAGCCCTTCGTCAACGGCCTGGCGCTGGACGGCGAGACGCTGGACCGCTCCTGGCTGCTGCTGCCGCGCGGCGCCGCGACGATCCGCCTCGACACGACGAGGCTGCCCGATGCCAGCTGGGCCGCCGATTCCACACCGCCTTCGCTGAGCGGCAATGCGCTGTCCGATTTCGGCTGTTCCCCCTGACCGCGGAGGCTCCCGTGAAACTCACGTACCGATCCCTGCTGCTGCCCCTGCTGTTCTGCCTGCAGGCCTGCGGTGGTGGCTACAGCGGCTCCTCCGGCAGCTCCACGCCGCCGCCGCCGGTGACGAACCCTCCACCACCGGCAACCAACCAGCCGCCGGTGGCGCGCGTCGCGCCGACCATGCTGACGGTGGACGAGGGCGCCGCGATCGAACTCGACGGCAGCGCCAGCAGCGATCCCGAAGCTGCGGCCTTGAGCTACGCCTGGCGCCGCGTCTCCGGGCCTGAGCCGCAGGCAGCGGGCGCAGCAGACGGGCCACAGTTCCGCTATACCGCGCCGCAGGTCAGCGGCGAGCAGCTGCAGGTGATCGAGTTGCGCGTGCGCGATGCACAGGGCGCGGCGGCGATCGCCACTACCAGCATCACCATCCGCGACCTGTCGCCGCCGCCGGCCGACCTGCCGCCGACCGCCAGCGCCGGTACCGACACGGCGAGCCGCGGCGGCGCGACCGTGACCCTGGACGGCTCCGGCAGCCGCGATCCCGAGGATGGCACGGCGCTGGTCTACGCCTGGCAGCAACTCGCCGGTCCGGCCGTGGTGCTGCGCAACGCCGATACGGTCTCCGCCAGCTTCATCGCCCCCGATGGACTGGCCGCGTCCACGCTGGTGTTCCGCCTGCAGGTGCAGGACAGCGCCGGCCAGTCTGCGACCGACGAGATGCAGGTCGCGGTGACGCCGGAGCCGGCGCTGGTCGCGGCCTGCAGCGCGCTGGGCGCGCCGGCGGCGCCGCTTTGCGACGGCCTGCGCACGCTGACCCAGCCGCTGATCGACGGCTGCAGCGGCTTTGCCACGCCGGCCTTCTGCGCGACCTTCGGCGGTGATCTCAATGGCCTGGTGCAGGGCTGCCGCATCGGCGGCGACGATGCCGAGCCGCTGTGCAAGGCGCTGGACCAGGTGCTGCAGGGCGTCGCCAGCGGCTGCCGCCTGACGCCGCTGCCGGAATCCTTTTGCGCGCTGCTCGGCGGCGAGCTGGTTGGCGACAGCGCGATCGCCGCCTTCGAGGCCGGACCGCTGCCGCAGGTGCTGCGCCTGCAGCGTGAACTGGGCGTGGCGCTGCCGCTGCGCGACGCGCAGTTCCTGGCTACGCACAACTCCTTCAACGCCACCATCAACAACCTGCCGCCAACCCTCTCCGGCGAGGACGCCAACCAGCGCTACCCGATCCCCGACCAGTTGCGCATGGGCATCCGCGGCATCGAACTCGACGTGCACTGGTGGTTCAGCCTGCAGGGCAGCGCCGCTACCGCCGGTCGCGCGCCGCTGCTGTGCCACGGCAACGCCAACCACCTCGGCTGCACCACCGAGCGCACGCTGCGCGCCGGCCTGGTCGAGATCCGCGACTGGCTGCAGGCGAACCCGGGCGAGGTCATCGTCATCGATCTCGAGGACCATCTCGCCGAGGCGATCGACGACTCGCTGCTGGCGCACGACACCGCTGCCGCGCAGCTGCAGGAAGTGCTGGGCGCGATGCTGTACTCGCCGCAGTCCAGCGGCGGCCGTTGCGAGGACGGCTTCCCGGTGCAGCTCAGCACGCAGCAGGTCCGCACCGCCGGCAAGCAGGTGGTGATCTACACCGGCTGCGGCGCCGGCGCGCTGTGGCCGCAACTGGTGTGGCAACGCCAGCTGCACGCGCAGACCTCGATCAGCGGCCTCGGCGATGCGCCGATCGCCTATCCCGACCAGTGCATCTTCACGCCGGAGGAATTCAGCCAGCGCTGGACCCGCATCTTCGAGGACGCAACCCTGGTCGGCGTGCTCACCGGTATCCGCCGCCGCATCACCGCACCCGAGGTCAGCGAGATGGGCCGCTGCGGCATCAACATGCCCTCGCTGGACCATGCCACGCCCTACGATCCGCGCATCGAGGCCTTCGTCTGGAGCTGGGCAACGGCCGAGCCGGTGGCCAGTCCGCTGCGCAACTGCGCGCTGCACAACGCCGAGGGCCGCTATGTCGCGACCGCCTGCACCACGCCGCGTCGCGCCGCCTGCGTCAGCAGCAACGACGCGCTGGACTGGCAGGTTTCCGGCAGCGCTGTCGAATGGACCGCCGCGGTTTGTCCCGCGGGGCGCCAGTTCGGCGTGCCGCGCAGCAGCGAACAGAACGAGCAGCTGAAGGCGGCGAAGGCGGCGGCCGGCGTCAGCGAGGTCTGGCTGAACTACAGCGATCGCGCGACGGAAGGCAACTGGGTCGCCGGGCCCTGAATGCGGATCGCGAGCCAGTGCAGGAGAGCACGACCACCATGAAGGGACTGATCCACCGCGGCCTGCTGGCCGCACTGCTGCTGGCCGGCTGCCATGACGGCAGCGGCGTCGCGCCTGCAGCCGCACCGGCAGCGCCGGCCGCCCAGGCCAGCGTGCAGGCACGCGTCGACGACGAACACCTCG
>DATILC010000143.1:0-10401 GCA_035476855.1 Solimonas sp.
AGGTTCTCGCCCTTGGGCTGCAGGCCGGCGGGGTTGATGAAGTCGGCGATCAGGAGCTGGCCGACCTGCTGCGGCGCGGCTTCGCCGGCCACGGTGACGGTGACGGTGCCATCGGCGCCGATGGTGACGTTCTGCGCGCTCTCCGGCAGCGTGATGCCCGGCTGCACCGGATAGCCGCTGGAGGTAACCAGCTCGCCCTGGCTGCTGATCTGGAAGGAACCGTCGCGGGTGTAGGCGGTGGAGCCGTCGGGCATCGTCACCTGGAAGAAACCGCGGCCGTTGATGGCGGCATCGAGGCCGTTGCCGGTCTGCAGCATGTTGCCCTGGGTGAACATCTTCTCGGTGGCGACCACGCGCACGCCGGTGCCGAGGTTCAGGCCGGAAGGCGACTGGGTCTGCGCCGTGGTGGCGCCGCCCGCCTGCTTGACGGTCTGGTACATCAGGTCCTCGAACGCCGCGCGGCCTTTCTTGAAGCCGGTGGTGTTGACGTTGGCGAGGTTGTTGGAAATGACCGTCATGCGCGTCTGCTGCGCATCGAGTCCGGTCTTTGCCACCCACAGTGCCTGGGTCATGACGCTTTACCTTCACAAGCGGCGGAAATCCGCCTTTGCGGGGGTAGGTACAAGTTCCGGACCAGCAGGAAGGGTGTCGGGAAACTGGCGTGGGCTTTTGGGTGAAAGACTTCCGTTCGTGCTGAGGGTGTCGAAGCACGGGCGGAAGCTGGTAACTCCAGCCAGGGACGTGACGCCGTCCATGGCGGGACCTCAGCTCCTCCATTGCCTCCCTGCCCGGCCATCCATGGCCGGGCGTGATCTTCCGCAGGCGATGCCATTTAGGCATCGCCAAAGCGCGAAAGATCACCCCTTCGACAAGCTCAGGGCGAACGGCTGGAGAGTGGCTTCAGCCCATTCTTACCAAAGTCGATGCCGCGGCCGCATTGTCCTCGGCCGCACGCATCAGCTTGGTCTGCATTTCAAACGCCCGGGCCAGCTGGATCATGTTGACCATGGCCTCGGAGATGTTGACGTTGCTGGATTCCAGCGCGCCGGAGGTCAGCACGTTGCCGGCGGCGGGATTGAGTGTTTGCCCGTCCTTGGCGCGCATCAGGCCGTCGGCACCCCGCTCCAGCTGTTCGGGCATGGCCTCGACCACGCGCAGGCGTGCGACGCTGGCGGTGGTTTCCGGGCCCTGGCCGAGCGGCACCACGGAGATGCCGCCGTCGTTGCCGATCATCAGGCTGTTGTTCTGCGGCACCGACACCGGGCCGCCATCGCCCAGCACCGGGTGGCCAGCGGCGGTGCGCAACTGGCCGTTGACGTCCAGTGACAGTTCACCGGCACGGGTATAGGCCTCCGATCCATCCGGCGCCTGCACCGCCAGCCAGCGATCCTGGCCGAGGGCGACGTCGAGATCGCGCCCGGTCTGCTGGATCGCGCCCATGCGGGCATCCCAGCCGCTGCCGTTGAGCTGGGTGTTGGCACGCGACGGCAGGCCGCCGCCCTGTACCTCCACCGCCTGCTGCGCCGCCAGCTCGGCCTTGAAGCCGGTGGTGCTGGCATTGGCCAGGTTGTGACTGTTGACTGTCTGCGACTTCAGCGTCTGGATGGCGCCGGTCATCGCGACATAAAGGGCTCTGTCCATCGCGGCGCGCTCCGGTTATGGGTTAACGGATGTTGATGATGGTCTGGGTGATCTGGTCGCTGGTGCTGATCATCTGCGCGTTCGCCTGGAAGTTGCGCTGCGCGGTGATCATGTTGACCAGCTGTGCGGTCAGGTCGACGTTGCTGGCTTCCAGCGCGCCGGACTGGATCTGGCCGAAGTTGGTATCGCCGGCCTGGCCGCGGATCACCGCGCCGGAGCTGAAGGTCTCGCCCCAGGAGGCATCGCCGAGCTGCTGCAGGCCCTGCGGGTTGGCAAAGTTGGCCAGCGCGACCTGGCCCAGCGGCGTCGCCTGGCCATTGGTGAAGCGCGCCTGCACGATGCCCTCGTCGGTGACTTCGATGCCGGTCAGGCGGCCGGTGGCGTAGCCATCCTGGCGCAGGCTGTTGACGCTGAAGCGCTCGCCGTACTGGGTCGAGCCCGCCAGGTCGAGGTCCAGGCTCAGCGGTGCCGAGCCGGTGGTGGTGGTCGCCGGGGGCAGCGTGATGCTGCCGCCAGCCGGGGCGGTCAGCTGGCCGCTGGAGGAATAGCTCAGCGGCGTGGCCGGGCCGGCGGCGACGCCGTCGACCAGTACGTTGAGGTTCCAGTCGTTGGCCGCCGCGGCCTTCACGAAATACAGGTTCGCGGTATGCGGCGCACCCAGCGAGTCGTAGATCGTCACCGAGGTGGTGTGGTTGTAGCTGGTCGGGTCGGTGGCATCGAAGGTCGCCGTGGCCGGAACCGAGGCATTGGCCGGCAGGTTGACGCCGGTCTCGATGCTGGTGGTGGCGGCCGGCGGGTTGTCGCTGGTCGACAGCTGCAGGTCGGACAGCTGGGCGGTATCGAAGGCGGTGCCGCCGGCGACCGGCGGATACACCTGCAGGCGCTGGTTGCTGGCGTTGACCACAAAGCCGCTGCGGTCGGTGCCGAAGGCGCCGGCGCGCGAGTAGACCGTCGCACCGTTGTCCGACAGCGTGAAGAAGCCCTCGCCGCTGAGGGCGAGGTCGAGGTTGTTGTCGGTGAAGTTCACCGAGCCCTGCGAGAACTGCTGCGCCACCTTGTCGAGGCGCACGCCGGAACCGATCGCGTTGTCGGACAGGCCGTGGGCGGACTGCGGAAAGAAATCGGCGAACTGCGCACGCGAGCCCTTGAAGCCCGTGGTGTTGGCATTGGCGATGTTGTTGGCGGTGACGCCGAGGTCGGCCGAGGCGGCGTTGAGGCCGGAGAGGGCGATGCGGAAGGTCATGACGAAACTCCTAGAAGATCTGGCTGATGCCGGAAAGCGGCCTGGTGCCGAGACCGGAGAGGTTGAGGCTGACGCCGGAGGCACCCAGCGAAACGCTGTCGACCACGTCGACCGCGAGGGTTGATACGGATTGGGTCGCGCCGCCCTGGCTCAGCTGGGCACGCAGGCTGTAGTTGCCGGCGGGCAGGCGCTGGCCGGAGGAATCGAGGCCGTCCCAGCCGAACTGCGCCAGCCCCGCGGGCTGGGTACCGAGATCGAGGCGACGCACCACCTGGCCGGAGGCGTCGAGCACCTCCACCCGCAGGTCGCCGCCGGCTTCGAGCTGCGCCGCGCCGGCGGTGCCGCCGGTGTCCGGCAGCACGATGCGGTCCGAGGGCACCAGCACGCCGTGGCCGACCAGCGAGGTCGCCTGCAGCGTCTGTGCAGACTGCATCGAGGCCGCCAGGCTGTTGAAGGATTCCTGCATCTGCTGGATGCCGGAGACGGTGCTGAACTGCGCCATCTGCCCGAGGAACTGGGCGTTGTCCATCGGCTTGGTCGGATCCTGGTTCTGCAGCTGCGTGGTCATCAGCTTGAGGAACTCTTCCTGGCCGAGCTGCTTCTTCGCAGCGCCGGTGGTCTGCTGCATCGACAGCCCGAGGCTGTCGAAGGTGTTGGTACCGTTGACGGAGGCCATGGCTTACTTCCCGAGGTTGAGCGTGCGCATCGCCATGTCCTTGGCGGTGTTCATCACTTCGACGCTGGACTGGTAGGAACGCGAGGCCGAGATCATGTTGACCATCTCCTCGACGATGTTGACGTTGGGGGCGTAGACGTAGCCGTCCTTGTCGGACAGCGGATTGCCCGGCTCGTAGCGCTTCTGCGCCTCGGCCTGGCTCTCGACCACGCCGCGCACCTGCACGCCGCTGCCTGCGGGGTTCTGCGCGTCGGCGATCGCTTGGAACACCGGCATCCGCGCCTTGTAGACCGCGTTGGGATCGCCGCTGACCGAATCGGCATTGGCGAGGTTGGAGGCGACGGTGTTGAGACGCACCGACTGCGCGCTGAGCGCGGAGCCGGCGATATCGAAGATTTTCATGGACATGCGTGTTTACCTCACTGTCCGGTGATGGCCGTGATCAGCGAGCGCAGGCGCCCGTCGATAAAGCTGAGACTGGCCTGGTACTGCAGGGCCGACTGTGCGAACTGCGACTGCTCGACCTGGGCGTCGACGGTGTTGCCGTCGACGGACGGCTGCATCGATACGCGGTAGACGGTGGCGGACTTCAGCGAGGCATCGTCCAGCGACATGTGGCCGGGCTGGGTGACCCCCGCTGCAGTCGCGGCGGGCTGTTGGGCCGCCGCGAGCAGCTTCTGGAAGTCGAGATCGCGCGCCTTGTAGCCGGGGGTATCGGCATTGGCGATGTTCGCGGCCAGCAACTCCATGCGGCGCCGCTGCAGTTGCAGCGCGTCGGCGTGGATGCCAAACAGCGGATCGGTTGCCATGTTGCCCTCCGGCGATAAAGCCTTTGGGTAGGGTCAAGGCAACTGCTGTACCAGCTTGATGGCGGGCCGGCGCCTGCGGCCGTTCGCCTTGAGCCTGTCGAAGGGTGAACGGCCCGCGCCGACGCTGCGGCTAGCTGGCCCGCCCGTGCTTCGACAGGCTCAGCACGAACGGTCCTGCCTGCAGCCTTAGTGACTGATCTGTATGGCTTTCAGCCGGTCGATCACGGCCTGCGCCAGTTCGTCCGAACTGAACTTGGGGAGGAAGCGGTCGGCGCCGACGCGCTCGACCATGGCGTTGTTGAAAACCCCGGACAGCGAGCTGTGCAGCAGCACGAAAAGGCCCTTGAGCCGGGCGTCGCGCCGGATTTCCGTCGTCAATCTGTAGCCATCCATTGCCGGCATTTCGACATCCGAGATCACCATCAGCAGCTTTTCCTCCGGCGATCCCTGGTCGGCCATGACCTGCAGCTGGCGCAGCGCCTCGCGGCCGTCGGAGACGGCGACGCAGTCGATGCCGAGCTGCTGCAGGGTCCTTTCGATCTGGTTGCGGGCGACGCGCGAATCGTCGGCCACCAGCACGCGCAGGCCGCGGGGGTTGAGGTCGTGCACCTGCTGCTGCAGGGTTTCGGACAGTTCCGGCTGTTCGCCGACCACCGCCGCCAGCACCTTCTCGACGTCGATGATCTCGACCAGTTCGTCGCCGTAGCGGGTGATTGCGGTCAGATAACTCTCGCCGCCGGTCTCCGGCGGCGGCGTCACGGTGGCAACGTCGACATGGATGATGCGGTCCACCGCCTGCACCAGGAAGCCCTGCACCGAGCGGCTGTACTCGGCGACGATGACGTGGGCCGCGGCCTCGCCGTCGACCGACGGCGCGCCGATGGCACGGTGCAGGTCGATCACCGGCACGATGCGGCCGCGGATGTCGGCCACCCCGGCCACCAGCGGGTGCGAGGACGGCATCATCGACAGCAGCGGGCGCCGGATCACTTCCTGGACCTTGAATACATTGATGCCGAAAATCTGGCGCGGCCCCAGCCGGAACAGCAGCAGGGCCAACCGGTTGTGACCGGCCAGCTGGGTGCTGCGGTCGATGCTTTCGAGTAATCCGCTGGCCATCTGGGTCTCCGTTTGCCCTCCTATCGGCAGCCGCGACGGTTTCTTGAGCACAGAAGAAGTATTTCTGCCACGGACGAACACGGACCCACACGGATTTTCCGTGTTCATCCGTGTCATTCCGTGGCTAAACAGCTGTTCCGCGCTTTGAGTGTTCCTGGGGGAACGCGGATTGCATCTGCATTGCTACCTGCCGGAGCTGTCGTGAAATCCCTGCTCACCTGCCTGTTGCTGCTGTGCTGCGCCGCCGCCCCCGCGGCCGACGAGGCACAGTCGCTGACGACGCTGCGCGACGCGGCCGTGGCCGCTGTAAGGGCGCAGTCCGCGCCCGGCGTGCAGCTGGAAGCGGTGGCGCTGGACGAGCGCCTGCGGCTGCCGGCCTGCGCCGAGGTCCTGCGCGCCGCGCCGGAAAACGCGCGCGGCAACCAGCAGCGCGTGGCGGTCAGCTGCACCACGCCCGCAGCCTGGACAATCTATGTCGGCGTGCGCATCAGCGACGTCCGCCCGGTGCTGATGCTGGCGCGCAGCGTGCAGCGCGGCGAGGCGATCGACGCGGCCATGCTGATCCCGCAGGAACGCGACGTCGCCACCCTCCCCTACGGCTACTACAGCGACCCGGCCGAACTTGCCGGGCGCCAGTTCAAGCGCGCGGCCAGCGCCGGCAGCCTGCTGACCCCGGAAATGGTCGAGTCACAGAAGTTGGTCCGCCGCGGCGACCTGGTGACGGTGGTCGGCCGCGCTGGCTCAGTCGAGGTGCGCAGCCAGGGCAAGGCCCTGCGCGACGGCGCACGCGGCGACAGTATTCCCATTGAAAACAGCAGCTCACGGCGCATCGTCCAAGGCCGGGTCACGGCCGGCGGCGAGGTCGAGGTGCGGCTGTGAGACCCCCCGCCCAAACCATGGCTCAAGTTTTCCCCGGCAGCGCCGTTAAGACAGGCAAGAACCTGATGCCAGAGGCGAACTGCCATGTCGAAAATCGAATCCACCGGTCCCCAGGGAGCTCCCCCGGTCGCCCGCTCGCGTCCGTCCGACGCGGCGCCGGCCGGCGCCACTTCCGGCAAACCGGCGCCTGCGGTGGTGCCCAGCGACTCGGTGCGACTGACCGGCGACGCGCTGCGCCTGCAACAGGTTTCCAGGGCAGCGGCGTCCGCGCCGGACATCGATCTCAAGCGGGTGTCGGAAACGCGCGAGAAGTTGCGCGACGGCAGTTACCAGGTCCGCCCGCAGACCATTGCCGCGAAGCTGTCGCGGCTTGAGTGGGAGCTATCAAGCTGATGAACAACCCCTGGTCACCCCAAGCCAATCCGCCGCTGCAGGAAAACCTGCGCCAGCAACTCGAATGCACCCGGCAGCTGCTGCAGCTGCTGGAGACCGAGAAGGATGCGCTGCTGCGCAATGACGCAGAGGCGCTGGAACAGGTGACCCCGCGCAAGGCGGCGACTGCCGAACTGCTGCGCAAGCTCGGCGAACCGCTGCTGCGCCTCGGCGCGGCGCAGCCCGGCGCGCTCCATGCGCACCTGGCCAAACAGCCCGAGGCTGCACGCCTGCTGGCCGACTGGTCCGAACTGCGCGAGCAGGCCGGCCGCTGCCAGCGCGCCAACCAGGAAAACGCGGCACTGCTGGAAACCCGCCACCGCCAGGTGCGGCAGACCCTGCAGAACATGCGCGGCGAACAACCCCAGCAAACCTACGGGCGCGGCGGCTACGGCCTGCCCGTGCTCGGCTCGCAACGGCTCGGCGCGGCCTGACGACGCCACGGAGCTTCATGGACACGACTCTCGCCCTGCCCGAGACCGATTCCCGCACCGCGCTGATCGAGGACCGCCGCCAGATCGCTGCGCTGCTGGGCCGCGTGCTGCATGCCCGCGCCCTGCTGACGCTCAGCGCCGGCACCAGCGATGCCTACACCAGCCTGCTGCTGGAAGTCGCACCCCTGCGCGGTTGCCTGCTGCTGGATGCCCCCTTCCCGGAAATGACGCTGCTGCCGCGCATGTCGCTGCTGGTCAGCGGCCGACTCGACGGCGGTCATTTCTCGTTCCGTACCGAGATCGAATCCTCCAGCCTAGCCAGCAACGGCGACCTGCTGCAGCTGCGCTTTCCGCAGCGCCTGCACTACCGCGAGCGCCGCGACAGCTTCCGCCTGCCGCTGCCGGCACTGGCACAGCTGCCGGTATCGCAGTTCGGCGACGAGGCCGGCGTCTTCCATGGCCTGCTGGCCGACATCTCGCGTGCCGGCGCCGGCACACTGGTGCAGAAGGACCACCGCGCCGGGCTGGGCTCGGAACTGTCCTGCCTGCTGCGCCTGCCCAACCTGAGCCTGCAGACCCGTGCCGAGGTGCGCTCGCGCCGCGAACAGGCCGGGCGCCTGCGCCTGGGCCTGAAGCTGCTCAACCTGAGCGCCGCGCAGGATGCACTGCTGTCCTCCGAGATCAACACATTGCAGCGCACTGCGATGCGCTGGCAGCGTCACGCCTGACGCCCCCCGAGGGTCCACAAAACGCGGTGTCTGCGCTAAGGTCATGCGCCCCGCGCCCCCGCGCGGCCGCACGACCCCCATCGGAGCGCCGGTGCAATCGATCATTTCGGTCCAGGGCCTGACCAAGACCTACCGTTCGGGTTTCCAGGCCCTGAACAACGTCAACCTCGACATCCGCCGCGGCGAGATCTTCGCCCTGCTCGGCCCCAACGGCGCCGGCAAGACCACGCTGATCAGCGTCATCTGCGGCATCGTCAATCCCAGTTCCGGCACGGTGCTGGCGGACGGCCACGACGTGGTGCGCGATTTCCGCGCCGCGCGCATGGCCATCGGCCTGGTGCCGCAGGAGCTGTCTACCGATGCCTTCGAGACCGTGTGGGACACGGTCAACTTCAGCCGCGGCCTGTTCGGCAAGCCACCGGCACCGGCCTTCATCGAGCAGCTGCTGCGCGACCTGTCGCTGTGGGACAAGTGCGACAGCAGGATCATGATGCTGTCCGGCGGCATGAAGCGGCGCGTGATGATCGCCAAGGCGCTGTCGCACGAGCCGCGCATCCTGTTCCTCGACGAGCCCACCGCCGGCGTCGACGTCGAGCTGCGCCGCGACATGTGGGCGATGGTGCGCGGCCTGCGCGACAGCGGCGTCACCATCATCCTGACCACGCATTACATCGAGGAGGCCGAGGACATGGCCGACCGCATCGGCGTGATCAGCAAGGGCGAGATCATCCTGGTCGAGGACAAGGCCAGGCTGATGCACAAGCTCGGCAAGAAGCAGCTGCGCCTGCAGCTGCAGGGCCCGCTGTCGCGCATCCCGGATGAACTGGCCTCGTATCCGCTGGAGCTGTCGGCCGACGGCCTCAGCCTGACCTACACCTTCGATGCCGGCAGCGAGCAGACCGGCATCGCCAAGCTGCTGCGCCAGCTCGGCGACCACGGCATCGACTTCAAGGGCCTGCAGTCCAGCGAGAGTTCGCTGGAGGACATCTTTGTCAGCCTGGTCCGGAGCAAGGCATGAATACGCATGCAATCCGCGCGATCTACCACTTCGAGATGGCGCGCACCTTTCGCACGCTGATGCAGAGCATCGCCTCGCCGGTGCTGTCGACCTCGCTGTACTTCGTGGTGTTCGGCGCCGCCATCGGCTCGCGCATGGGCGAGATCGACGGCATCAGCTACGGCGCCTTCATCATCCCCGGCCTGATCATGCTGTCGCTGCTGACCGAGAGCATCTCCAATGCCTCCTTCGGCATCTACATGCCCAAGTTCACCGGGACGATCTATGAGCTGCTGTCGGCGCCGGTGTCGCAGGTCGAGATCATTCTCGGCTACGTCGGCGCGGCGGCGACCAAGTCGGTGATGCTGGGGCTGCTGATCCTCGCCACCGCGCGGCTGTTCGTGCCCTACTCGATCCTGCACCCGGTCTACATGCTCGGCTTCCTGGTGCTGACCGCAGTGACCTTCAGCCTGTTCGGCTTCGTCCTCGGCGTCTGGGCCGACAGCTTCGAGAAGCTGCAGATCGTGCCGCTGCTGGTGATCACGCCGCTGACCTTCCTCGGCGGCAGCTTCTACTCGATCAAGATGCTGCCGCCGATGTGGCAGGGCATCGCCCTGCTCAACCCGGTGGTCTACCTGGTCAGCGGCTTCCGCTGGGCGTTCTACGGCGTCGCCGACGTCAGCGTTGGCGTGAGCCTGGGCATGACCCTGCTGTTCATGCTGCTGTGCCTGGCGGCGATCTGGTGGATCTTCCGCACGGGGTATCGGCTGAAGGCTTGAGTAAAAGCCTGCTTCAGGCCTTCAGCCTGCTGATGACCGCCTCCAGCCGCGCGCGCTGCGACGCATCCTGAACCTGCAGGACGCTGGACTCCAGGTCCGCCAGCGTGGAGTCGATCTTCCACAGCGCAGCGCCCTCGGCCTGCACCTCGTGGGCAAGCTCCTCGGCCAGATCGGCATCCACCACGTCGAATGCAGCGCCGAGCAGGGTCGGGCGCAAGAACTCGTCGGTGGCGCCACGCCGCTTCGCGCGTTCACAGGCCGCGATCACCAGGCGCAGTACCGATTGCGCGCGTTCCTCGTCGCCCTTGCGATTGCGTTGACGGTACAGGCGCGGCAGGTTGCAGGAACAGAAGTATTCGTTGAGGTCGAGCTCCATGCCGCGCTCGTAGTGGTTTATCGCCTGGTTCAGGTACTGGAGGCGTTCGCTCTCCGCGGTTGCGATCCTCCACAACCGCTTGTAGCGCCCCCCGAGCAGCCCTAGCCGTTCCGGGGAGGGGTCGTCCGTCGCGACGACGGTCTCGAGCTCCGCAATCGCCGCCAGATGCTGGCCAGTATTTGAAAGCGCCAGAGCCTTCACCTCGCGCACCTCGGGCAGGGCCAGCAACTTACCGGACAGTCCGCCGATGAAGTCCAACACCGTCTTCCAGTCATCCGCCACATTGAC
>DATILC010000144.1:0-10165 GCA_035476855.1 Solimonas sp.
AGCCGACCATGTTGTTGGCCGCGACGAACAGCTTGTCCGAGGCCAGCTTGGTCGCGCCGTAGAGGTTGATCGGGTTGGCGGCCTTGTCGGTGGACAGGGCCACGACCTTGGTGATGTTGTTCTCGATCGCCGCACGGATCACGTTCTCGGCGCCATGGATGTTGGTCTTGATGCACTCCATGGGGTTGTATTCGGCGGCCGGCACCTGCTTGAGCGCGGCGGCGTGGATTACATAGTCGACCCCCTGCATCGCATCGCGCAGGCGCGAGTAGTCGCGCACGTCGCCGATGAAGTAGCGCATGCTGGGAGCATCGAACTGCTGCTGCATTTCGAACTGCTTCAGCTCATCACGCGAGAACACCACCAGGCGGCGCGGCTTGTAGCGCTTCAGCAGGGTCTCGACGTACAGCTTGCCGAAAGAGCCCGTGCCCCCGGTGATGAGGATCGATTTGTCGTTGAACATGCAGATTTTCCTGCGCTTCGTTGGAGAACGCTGAGCGGACTGAAGAAAGGGCCGGTTAAACGCCGGCGTATGAGCTGGATCGAACGACACCGTCCGCCGAACTACGCCCCTTGGTCAGGGCGATGGAATGCCATCGGCAAACAGGTGAATCCATATGATAACCGATGGCAGGCGGGCTCCGGGGCTGTCAGCCCCGGCTTTGCCGGGGCTCCGGGCATGGTCATTCCGTATGAATGGCCGCCTCGTCCAGGGGGCGACGCACGCCGCGACGGTGCAGGATCAGGATCTTCGGCGTGCGGAAGCTGACCACCGACCAGTACAGCAGCAGGTAGGTCAGGATGAACACCCCGCAGGCGACGGCGAGTACCCAGGTCCGCTGGTAGAACAGCACCGCGGGGACCGCACAAAGTATCGACAGGACCCACATATAGGTTGCGGACACCGAGTTGCGCAGCACCTTTTCACGCGAATCCACCGCGCTGTAGATGCGGATCATGCGGCGGTAGACCAGCTGGTGCAGGTGCAGGAAGTCCGGGCGGCCGACCGAAACGCTGGCCTTGAGGCGCCGGTACATCGAGAACAGGGTCTCCCATACCGGGTAGACCATCAGCAGCATCGGGAACCAGGGCGAGACCTCGGGGTTCCGGGTCACCAGCAGCATCGATACCTCGGCGATCAGGAAGCCGATCATGTAGGCACCGGCGTCGCCGAGGAAGATGCGGCCGAAGGGGAAATTCCACAGGAAGAACCCGAGGGTGGCTGCCGCGCCCAGCATGGCGATGCGCATCACGAACTCGTCGCCGACCCTCCAGGCCACGATGCCCAGGCACACCAGCACCAGGGCCGAAACGAAGCTGCTCAGGCCATTGCAGCCGTCGATGATGTTGACGGCATGGGCCAGGCCGGCCGCCGCCACCAGCGTCAGGCCGAAGGCGAGCACCGTGCTGGACGCCAGATAGCCGTCAACGAAAGGAATATCCAGTCGGTTGAGGGCAGCCCCAAGCATCCACCAGCCGAGGGCAGCAGCGATCATGGTGAACACCAGTCGCGGCAGGATGCCCGCGCGACGCGTCACGTCCTCCAGCAGACCGATGCCGAAGGCCGGCAGCAGGCAAACGATGATCAGGGCGGTTTCACGGATGTAGGCATCCGATTCCCAGGCCAGGAACAGCAGGCCGGCCAGGTAGGCCACGAAAATCGGGATGCCGCCCAGCCGGGGCACCCAATGGCTGTGCATTTTCTGCACGCCCTCTGCCTCGTCGGTGCCGAACCTCATGACGCGGGCCACCTTGATGGTGAGGCCGCTGCACCAGACGCTGGTAACGAGCGCAAAAGCTGTCGCTACTGCAAGTTCCATCTCAACCCCAACCGTTTAATTGCTCTGATGGCCCTTTCTAAGGCTTGTATCGTAGTTCTATTGAAACTGATCGGATGTGACCCGATGCACACCACGCGCCGGCCCCCGCCTGCGCGTTTTACTCCAAACTGTCCCGCCCGCCTACCCCCTCAGATTAGGGATCAGGGCATTTCGTCGACCTCCTTGTCCTGCGGCGGCAGCAGGTCCTCGCGCGAAACACCCAGCGCCACGGCGAGGTTGGTGGAGACGTAAATCGACGAGTAGGTAGCAACGATCACGCCAACGATCAGGGCCACCGAGAAGCTGTGGACGCTGGCACCACCCAGGGTGAACAGGGCGGTCAGCACCAGCAGGGTGGTCAAGTGGGTGATGACCGAGCGCAGCAGGGTCTGGTTAACCGAGAGGTTGACTACCTCCAGCACCGTGGTCCGGCGCTCGGCGATCAGGTTCTCGCGGATACGGTCGAAGATGACGATGGTTTCATTGTTCGAATAGCCGATCAGCGCCAGGATCGCCGCCAGGGTGGTGATGTCGAACTCCACCTGGAACAGCGACAGGAAGCCGACCGCCATCACCACGTCGTGCACCAGCGCCGCGATGGCGCCCACCGAGAACTTCCATTCGAAGCGGAAGGCGATGTAGATCATGATGCCGAGGAAGGCGAACAGCAGCGCCAGGCCGCCCTTCTCCGCCAGTTCGTCGCCGATCTGCGGGCCGACGAACTCGATGCGGCGCAGTTCCGGCGCCTTTTCCGTGCCGCTGCCGAGCGCCTGCAGGATCTGGCTGCTGACCTGCGCTGAACTGGAGTTCTCTGCGGGTGGCAGGCGGATCATCACCGCGGATGAGCTGCCGAAGTACTGAACCACCGCTCGCTCGTAGCCGCCGGCATGCAGTTTCTCGCGCACGCTGTCGAGCTGCACGCTCTTCGGGTAGCCCACTTCCACCAGCACGCCGCCGGTGAAGTCGATGCCCAGGTTGAGGCCGCGGGTCAGCACCAGCGCGATCGACAGGACCGTCAGCACCGCGGACACCAGCAGGCCCACCTTGCGCTGGGCCATGAAGTTGATGTTGGGAACGCCGGAGAAGATTTTCATGTTCGGATTTCCAGGGTCGGCTTACCAGACAGGAACGTCTTTGAGCGGACGCTTGGCAAAACACAGCTGCGCCAGGGCGCGCGAGCCGACGATGGCGGTGAACTGCGAGCTGATGATGCCGATGGCCAGGGTGATGGCGAAGCCCTTGACCGGACCGGCGCCCAGCGCGAACAGCACCAGGGTGCCGATCAGCACGGTGACGTTGGCGTCGGCGATGGTCAGGAAGGCGCGGTCGTAGCCTGCCTCGATCGCCGCATGCGGCTTCATCCCGGCGCGCAGTTCCTCGCGGATGCGCTCGTAGATCAGCACGTTGGCGTCCACCGCGATGCCCATGTGCAGGACGATGCCGGCGATGCCGGGCATGGTCAGCGTGGCCTGCAGCAGCGACAGCACCGCCACCACCAGCAGCAGGTTGAGGATCAGCGCACCGGCCGCGAACAGGCCGAACACGCGGTAGTAGATGCCCATGAACAGCACCACCAGGCCCAGGCCCAGGGCCGCGGCCTGGAAACCCTGGCGGATGTTGTCGGCGCCCAGGCTGGGGCCGACAGTGCGTTCCTCGACGATCTCGACCGGGGCCGCCAGTGCGCCGGCCTTCAGCAGCAGGGCCAGGTCGTGGGCCTCCTTGCTGGCCAGGCCGGTGGTCTGGAAGCGCTTGCCGAAGACGCCACGGATGCTGGCGATGGAGATCACTTCCTCGACCTCGCGATGCTCGCGGATCGGCACGCCCTCGGCGTTGTAGTTGGTGATGACCTCGCGTTCCTTGAACAGCACCGCCATCGGCTTGCCGACGTTGCGCTCGGTGAAGGCGAACATGCGCTTGGCAGCGGCGCCGTCGAGCACCACGCTGACCGCCGGGCCGCCCTGCTCGTCCACCGTCGCGGAGGCATCGACCAGGTTGTCGCCGCCGGCGATGATTTCCTTCTTCAGCAGGACCGGGCGACGGTCCTCGCGGGTGTAGAACAGTTCAGTGCCGGCCGGCGCGATGCCGCTGGCCGCCGCGGAGCTGGCATCGCCCTCGTCGACCGCACGGTACTCGAGGGTGGCGGTGGCGCCGAGCAGGTCCTTGACCTGGGTGGTGTCCTGCACGCCCGGCAGCTGCACCACGATGCGGTTGACGCCCTGGCGCTGCACCACCGGCTCGGCCACGCCGAGCTGGTTGACGCGGTTGCGCAGGGTGGTGAGGTTCTGCTGGACGGCGAAGTCGATGATGCGCTTGGCCTCCTGCTGCGACAGGCTGACCTGCAGCTGGGTCTGGCTGCCCGGCGCCGGCGTCAGCATGTACTCCGGGAAATTCTTCGAGATCAGCCCGCGCGCCTGCTCCAGCGTGGCGGCGTCGCCGAACTCCAGCACCGCGGCGCTGCCCGCCTCGCGGCGGCCGGTGTAGCGCACGTCTTCCTTGCGCAGGAAGGCCGGCACGTCGGTGATGATGCGCTGCACCGCCTTCTTGTTGACCTCGTCGGTGTCCACTTCCAGCAGGAAGTGCACGCCACCACGCAGGTCCAGGCCCAGGTTCATCGGCCGGGCGCCGACGGCGCGCAGCCACTCCGGGGTCTTCGAAGCGAGATTCAGCGCCACCACATAGCCGTCGCCCAGTTCGCGCTTGAGCGTCTCGGAGGCACGCAGCTGGTTTTCGGTATCGGGCAGGCGCACGACCCAGCGCTGGTCTTCCAGGCCATTGCCCAGGACGGCGATCTTCTCCGCCGCCAGCGCCTTGGCCACCACCTCGGCGAAATCGGCCGGCAGCGGATCGCCCGACTCCATCGACACCTGTACCGAGGGATCATCCCCGTAGAGGTTGGGCGCGGCATAAATGACGCCGAACAGCAGCGCCAGGACCAGGACCACGTACTTCCAGCTTGCGTAAGGCTTCATGAGGCGGAATCTCGCCGGATACCGTTATTGGCCTTCCGTTCCGGGAAGGCTCCGGCCCCGGCGCGCATGCGCCGGGGCCTGTGGGAACAGCTTCAGAGTGCCTTCAGCGTGCCCTTGGGCAGGACGCTGGTGACGGCCTGCTTCTGCACCTTGACGCTGACGTTGTCGGCGATCTCGATCGTCAGATAGGCCTCGCCGATGCCGACCACGCGGCCGGCCAGGCCACCGCCGGTGACCACCTCATCGCCCTTGGCGACCTTGTCGAGCATCTGGCGATGCTCCTTGGTGCGTTTCATCTGCGGACGGATCAGCATGAAATAGAACACGATGACCAGCACGACCAGCGGGGCAAACTGCATCAGCGCGTTCGGCTGCTGCGCGGCCTGCTGCGCATAAGCCGGGGAAATCAGGAAATCCAGCACGAAAAACTCCGGAAAATTAAGGGTTTTCTGAAAATCAGGGCGGCGGATTATGCCACAGCCCCTCGATGACGCTCCGCGGCCTCAGACCCCGTAGTAGCCGCGGTACCAGCTGACGAAGCGCTCCAGCCCCTGCTCGATCGGGGTCGAAGGCTCGAACCCGACGTCGCGGCGCAGGTCCTCGACGTCCGCATAAGTGCGGTAGACATCGCCCTGCGCCATAGGTTTGAAGACTTTCTTGGCCTCGCACCCGATGAGCTTCTCCAGCACCTGGATGAAGTGCATCAGCTTCACCGGCGAGTGGTTGCCGATGTTGTAGAGCCGGTAGGGGGCACGCGAGTGGCCCAGGGCCGGCGGATTGCCGCTCCAGGCCGGGTCGGCCGCCGGAATGTGGTCCATGGTGCGGATCACGCCGGTGACGATGTCGTCGATGTAGGTGAAGTCCCGCTCCATGTCGCCATGGTTGAAGACCTCGATCTCGCGGCCTTCGAGGATCGCCTTGGTGAAGGAGAAATAGGCCATGTCCGGCCGGCCCCAGGGGCCGTAGACGGTGAAGAAGCGCAGGCCGGTGGTGGGGATGCCGAACAGGTCGGCATAGGAATGGGCCAGGGCCTCGTTGGCCTTCTTGGTGGCGGCGTACAGGCTGACCGGGTGGTCGGTGTTGTCGCTGACCGCGAACGGCACCTTGGTATTGGCGCCGTAAACCGAGCTGGACGAGGCGTAGACCAGGTGCTTCACCGGGAAATTGCGGCAGCATTCCAGGATGTTGGTGAAGCCGATCAGGTTGCTGTCGACGTAGGCCCGGGGGTTCTTCAGCGAGTAGCGAACGCCGGCCTGGGCGGCCAGGTTCAGCACCACGTCCGGCCGCTGGCGCTCGAACACCCGGCGCAGGGTTTCCATGTCGGCCAGGTCGCCCTGCACGAAATCGAAGCCCTTCAGGCCCTGCAGCTGCTGCAGGCGCCCCTGCTTCAGCGCGGGGTCGTAGTAGTCGTTGAGGTTGTCGTAGCCCACCACCTCGTCGCCGCGTTCCAGCAGGCGCTGCGTGCAGTAGTAGCCCACGAATCCGGCCGCGCCGGTCACCAGCACTTTCATCCGTTTTTCCGTCCTGATCCCGCGTGAGGGCGCGGATTCTACAACCATCCGGGTGAAGTTTCGGGGACGGACCTATCACCCGCGCGGGGGGAACAGCCCCCCCTTGCCTGTGCTAGCCTTTTGGCCCTCGAAATTTCCCCGTTCCCGCTGCGTTTCAACCTCTTTTCCGGAACCCGATATGGCTACCTATAAGGCCCCTCTGCGCGAAATCAACTTCGTCCTCAACAATGTCCTCAAGGCCGGGCGCCTGTCGCAGCTGCCGGGCTTCGAGGACGCCACGCCGGAGACCCTGACCGGGCTGGTCGACGAGGCCGCCAAGCTGATCGAGAAGGAACTGGCACCGCTCAACGCCAAATCCGATGCCCAGGGCTGCGTCTACGCCAACCACGAGGTCAAGGTGCCGGACGGCTTCAAGGAGTTCTGGAAGTCCTACTCCGACGCCGGCTGGGTCGGCATCATGCAGAATCAGGAATTCGGCGGCGCCGGCCTGCCCTACACGCTGGGCAAGGTCATCGAGGAGATGCTCTGCTCCGCCAACGTCGCCTTCGCGCTGTACCCGGGCCTGACCCAGGGCTGCTTCGAGGCGATCGCCGCCAACGGCACCGACGAGCAGAAGCAGACCTACCTGCCCAAGCTGGCCAGCGGCGAATGGTCCGGCACCATGTGCATGACCGAACCGCAGGCCGGCTCCGACCTCGCCGCGGTCAAGACCAAGGCCACGCCGCAGGACGACGGCTCCTTCCTGCTGGAAGGCAGCAAGATCTTCATCACCTCCGGCGAGCACGGCATGGTGGACAACATCATCCACTTCGCCCTCGCCCGCCTGCCGGATTCGCCCCCGGGCATCAAGGGCCTGTCGACCTTCGTCGTGCCCAAGTACCTGGTCAACGCCGACGGCTCGCTCGGCGCACGCAACCCGGTCAAGGCGGTGTCCATCGAGCACAAGATGGGCATCAACGGCTCCTGCACCTGCACGATGAGCTTCGAGAATGCCAAGGGCTGGATGATCGGCAAGCCGAACACCGGCATCCAGAACATGTTCGTGATGATGAACCTGGCGCGGATCATGGTCGGCATCCAGGGCCTGGGCCAGTGCGAGCTGGCGACGCAGAACGCCGTTGCCTACGCGCTGGACCGCAAGCAGGGCAAGGCCTTCAACGGCGGCGCCGTGATCGCCCACCACCCGGACGTGCGCCGCATGCTGCTGCAGATGAAGGCGGTCACCGAGGGCGCCCGCGTGCTGGCCTACGAAACGGCGATGCATGTCGACGCCACCCACCACGCCGCCGACGCGGCCGCGCGTGAAGAGGCGCAGGACTGGGTCGAGCTGAACACGCCGCTGGTCAAGGCCTTCTGCACCGACAGCGCCGTCGATCTCGGCTCGCTGGCGATCCAGGTCTACGGCGGTCACGGCTTCATCAAGGAACACGGCATCGAGCAGATCGTGCGCGACGCCAAGATCCTGTGCCTCTACGAAGGTACCAACGGCATTCAGGCAATGGACCTGGTGCGCCGCAAGCTGATGCTCAACGGCGGCCGCCTGCCGAAGCGCTTCTTCGAGGCCGTGCGCAAGGACCTCGCCAACGCCCCCGACTTCATCGCCGGCCCGCTGGCCACGGCGGTGGAGGAGCTGGAGCGCAGCACCGCCTGGGTGCAGCAGTCCTACAAGACCACGCCGGATGACGCCGCCTTCGGCTGCGTCGACTTCCTGCGCGCCTTCTCGCTGACCTACCTCGGCTGGAACTGGCTGCGCATGACCCGCGCCGCCGACGCCGCCGGCGACCAGCTGTTCGCCGACACCAAGCGTGCCACCGCCCACTACTTCGCCACGCGCATGCTGACGCAGGTGCCGGCGCTGCTGGCCAACGTGCGCCAGAGCGCGGCGCCGCTGATGGCTTTCGACGTCGCCGGCTTGCAGTGATCAGAACAGCATCCTAGGCTGCGCCAAACTCCAACGGGGAAGAACTGATGAGCGTTTACGGATTCGAAGCCAAGACCATCGACGGCAGCAGCCAGTCGCTGGACGCCTACCGCGGCAAGGTGCTGCTGATCGTCAACGTCGCCAGCAAGTGCGGCTTCACGCCGCAGTACAAGGGCCTGGAGGCGATGTACAAGAAGTTCAAGGACAAGGGCCTGGCCGTGCTCGGCTTCCCCTGCGACCAGTTCGGCCACCAGGAACCGGGCGACGAGAACGAGATCAAGCAGTTCTGCTCGCTCTCGTATGACGTCAGCTTCCCGCTGTTCGCCAAGATCGAGGTCAACGGCGACGGTGCCCACCCGCTCTACCAGTACCTGAAGAGCGCCTCCCCGGGCATCCTCGGCACCGAGGGCATCAAGTGGAACTTCACCAAGTTCCTGATCGACAAGAACGGCAACGTCGTCAAGCGCTACGGCTCGATGGACACGCCGGAGAAGATCGAGAAGGACGTCGAAGAGCTGCTCTGAGAAATACCTCAGGCTGCAAACGGAAAGGCCCCGCATGCGGGGCCTTTTTGCTGTCCGTCACTCAATACGCGGCGGCGGCCAGCGGCACATCGGCGCGCGCCCAGGCGGTCTCGAAGCGCTTGCGGCTGGCGGCTGCATCCTTGGTGCGGTTTTGCGCCTCCAGCGACTGGGTCAGGCCGTACAGCGCCCAGCCGTTGCCGGGCGTGCGCCGCAGGTCCTCGCGGAACACCTTCTCCGCGGTGCGCGGCGAGCCGGCACGCAGCAGTTCCGCGCCGAGCAGGTGGCGCACCGGGAAGAACCAGTCAGCCGGCTCGGCGTAGGCCAGGCGATCCTCGCGCTGTACCGCGGCACGCAGGTGGCGGATCGCAGCAGCGCGGTTACCCTCGGACTGCGCAATACGCGCCGCCAGCAGTTCCACCGCGACCGCCATCAGGTCGCGGGCGGAATTGAGTCCGGCAGTCAGGTCCGGCGGCAGGCGCGCACCGTAGTCATCCAGCGGCTTGAGCGCAGTCCGCGCCGGCTCCAGTTGTCCCAGTGCGGCCTGCGCGTAGGCGCGGGCGAAGCGGTAGAGGCCGGTCTGGACCGCAAAGGTCTCGGGCGGCGCCGGTTCGTCCAACATCTTTTGCCACTCGCCGAAGCGCAGCAGCACGAAGTAGGGCCGCGCCAGGTAGAAGTCCATGCCCGGAATGCCGCGGGCGATGTCGTCCGGGAAGGCCTTCGCCGCATCCCGCGCCGCACGCATGGCCTCGACACGCTGCCCCTGCATCGCCGCGGAATAGGCCAGGAAGTCGTAGTTGTGCGCCAGGTACACCGGGTAATAGCCCAGCGGCGCCACCGTCTTCATGTAGCGCTCGTCGACGGCAGCGCCCTCGCGGTTGGCCAGCGCCGCGGCGTCGTACTGCCCGACCCTCTGGAAGATGTGCGCCGGCATGTGCACCAGGTGCCCGGCCGCCGGCATCAGTGCGCCGGTGCGCTGCGCCGCCGCCAGCGCCTTGCCCGGATCCGGCGAGGCCTCGACCGCGTGGATGTAGTAGTGGTTGGCACCCGGATGCTGCGGATCGCGCTTCATCACGCCTTCGAGGATCGCAACGATCTCGCGCGTGCCCGGCGCCGGCTTGCCGTCGAGGCTCCACAACCGCCAGGGATTGGCGGTCATCAGCGCCTCGGCATGCAGGGTCTGCAGATCGAGGTCGGCGGGGTAACGCTTGGCAACTTCCCCCATTGCCGCCGCAAAAGCGACCTGCTGCGGCTGCATCGCCACCGGATCCAGCGGATCCGGCCCCTTGTAGCGTGCAGCCAGGGCCTTGATCAGCGCCTGTTCGACAGGCGTGGCCTTCGGTGCCGCAGCCTGCGCCTTCTGCAGCGCCTCCCAGGCGGCGCGGGCGCGGTCCGGCAGCATCGGGATGTTGTAGTTGGGTCC
>DATILC010000145.1:0-16741 GCA_035476855.1 Solimonas sp.
CCGCGAGTAGCGGCTGGCCGGCGCGCTTTCGAACACGAAGGCCTTCGGATCGAGGACATCGTCATCGTCGGTGCAGGCCACCAGGCTGGCGCAGGCGGCGGCCAGCAGTACGGCAGAAAGTTTCCTGTTCATGGTGATTACTCCACGAGCCGTGCGGTGGTGCCCCAGAACCGGATCGTCGGGCGCGAGCCGCCCGAGGCCGGTGCGATCGCGTCGAGATCCATCTCGAAGACAATGAGGCTGGCATTGCGGCCGTCGAAGCCATCCCTGCCTTTGGAGAACGGCGGCACCGCCTTCACCGTCGCGAACTCCAGCGTGGCATCAGGCGCGCTGCTGTCGCCGAAAGTGGCGAGCGTGGCGATGAAGCCGGGGAAGTCGAAGAAGAACGGATCGTCGAGATGGCCGGCAAAAGCACGCAGGCCCTCGGGGCTGGTGAATACGGTCTCCGTGGCGCCGGAGTAAGCACCCGCAGCACCGGGCACGTTTTCCAGGCGCAGGCCGCAGGCGCCTTCACCGTTGAGGCCCAGCCTCGCGTGAACCGAGCGCTCGACGGTGGCGATGTCGCCGTTGGTATCGAAGTTGAAGGTGTAGAGCACCTTCGGGTCGCAGTAGAAGCTCTGGTCGATGCGCGTCAGCGGCAGCGGACGGTTGCCGAAGCTCATCGCTGCGACCAGCCGCGTCGACGATGCGCGGAACAGGTAGACATCGGCGATGTCGGCGGCGGGGTCGCCGGTCGGCCCCGGCGATTCGGCGTGATCGGCGGCCCATAGCAGGCCGCCTCCGAGACTCAGACCTAGCGCGACAAACCCCGCGCACAGAACACGACGCTGCTTCATCGACCTTCTCCTCGTGACCGCCCGGAGTGGGACCAAAGCTGAGTGGCGCCACTCTAGGCCTGTCGGAGGCGGTTTGCCACCACGCATTGCCAACTGCGTCACCAACGAATAACGCCCCCTTGCGGGGGCGTTATTTTTCAGCAGCTTGGCGCTCAGGCCGCTTCGGCGGCCGGGGCCGGGTTCGAGGTGTTGGAGCTGAACGTCGGCGCCTCCACGTAGAACTGCTTGAACCAGTGGCGGAACTGGATGACCGGGCCGTCGCCGTCGCAGAGCAGCGGGTTCGGGCGGTACTTCTTGTTGTTCCAGACGATGAAGTCGACGCTTTCGAAGCCGGCGCTCTCCTCACCCTCGGCAGCGCCGATCATGTGGTCGATGACCTTGCGCGAAGCGTGCAGCTCCTTGGTGCCTTCGGCGTAGTCGACATGGCGGAACGACATGTTCATCTGCGTCGTTTCCTTGGTGACCGGCACCGTGTACGACAGCATCGTCGCGGTGATGCCTTCCTGGTTGAAGCGCAGCACGTTCAGGCCCGGGCCGTAGGACTTGCCGACGATATAACCCTGGCCGATGTTCAGCGTCATGATGTGGCCATCGTAGGTGGCCTCGACCGGCGGGATGCCGGGAGCGTTGTGCAGGAACTTCAGGTGCGCGGTATCAACGCCGTTCTCGGCGATCTCCTGCACGCAGGTGCTCGCGGTCCAGGAGCCGCGGCGCGTGCCGGCGTAGCCGGTGGCATCCTCGATCTCCGCGATGTACGGCAGTTCCCAACTCGGCGCCTCGCAGGCCGGGTGGTACCAGGCCCAGATCATGCCGTACTTCTCCACCACCGGCAGCGTGCGCAGGATCGGCTGCAGGCTGGTGATCGGCGGCTTGCGCTTGCCGTAGGGCACGTTCTTGCACCAACCCTCGGTGTCGTACTCCCAGTGGTGGAACGGGCAGCGCAGGTGCTCGCCGCAGACCTTGCCACCATGGCCGATGTGCGCGCCCAGATGCGGGCAGTAGGGATCGCTCATGCCGGCTTTGCCGGACTCGGTGCGGAACAGCACCCACTCCTGGCCGAGGACGTCGATGTTGCGCATCTCGCCGGACTTCAGCGTGTCCGAGAAGGCGATGTGGAACCAGCCGCTCGGGATCGGGAACGGCGCGCGTTCCAGGTTCTTGGACTCAAGCAGAATCTTGAGATTGATGGGTTTGCTCACGGTAATCTCCTCAAAGCGCCGATGCGCACCTGTCTTCCCGGTGCGCGCATCGCGCAGCAGCAACGGGGTCGAGTTTGAGAATGCAGAAAAATCCTTCGAGCGGCCTTCCCAGAACGCATCTTGCGCATAAGCGCATTTTAGGGCATGCAATCCTGCTCCTGCCCCCTGCAAATCGCCGGAAGTGCGACGGCAATGCCTGCATCGCGCAGGGAGCTCCGCCCCACACCGAACGAGGGTGGCCGATGAATCAAGCACTTGCAGCGGGCGCCCCGGCGGAACGAGTTTTGTTGCAGCGAACTGGCCCTTTGCCGGAGCGCCGCCATGAAAGCTACCGCCGCCCTGCTGTCCGCCTGCTGTGCCCTGGTGCTGCTGACGGCCTGCGACCAGGACCCGCCGGTGCCGCAGTCGACCGCCGACGCCGGCGCCGTCCGCGGACTGCGCCAGCTGCCTCCGCTGCAGGCGATGGATCGCTGCGACCGTCTGCCCGGGCTCGAACAGCGCATCGAATGCTTCGACCGCGTCGGCCACAGCGCTGATTCGCTGGTGGTGGCACAGGCCCCGCGCGGCTGATTTCCGCCGGCGCCGGAGGCTACACTCCGGGCTCTGAATGAAAACCATGGGGAGTTGCCATGCGCCGCTTTGCGCGCTGGGCCTTGGCGCTGCTGCTGGTGCTGGGCCTGCTGTACTGGTGGTTCGCGGTCGACAGCCGCATGCCCGCCGACGCCGACTACCCGCTGGACCTCGCCGAACTGCGTCACCTCGCCGATGCCGTGCCCGGCGACAAGCCGCGCGAGATCCGCTACGAGAAGGTCTCGGCCTTCGCCTTTCCCGGCGCGATGATCGTGGCCGGCGATCCCTGGAAGGTGCAGCAGCTGCCGGCCTATGCCTACCAGCTGGTCTACGCCGATCACACCGCGATGATCGACTCGGCGATGGACCGCAGCCTGGCCAAGCCCGAGGCCATCGTGGCGTTCTTCGACGACGCGGCGCAGAAGCGCGTCGAGCGCGCGCTGGAGAAGGCCCGGCTGATCGTCATCACGCACGAGCATAGCGATCACATCGGCGGCGTGCTGAACCACCCGAAGCTGCGCCAGCTGCTGCCGGCGCTGAAGCTGACCCAGGCGCAGATGAACCATGGCGAGCGCATGAAGCCGGCGACGCTGCCGGCGGATGTCTTCGAGGGTTATGCGCCGCTGCTCTACACCCGCTTCGCCGCGGTGGCGCCCGGCGTGGTGCTGATCCCTGCCGCCGGCCACACGCCGGGCAGCCAGATGGTCTATGTGAAACTCGCCGACGGCCGCGAACTACTGTTCCTCGGCGACGTCACCTGGAAGCGCCGCAACATCGAGCTGCAACGCGAGCGCCCGCGCTTCGTCACCGACTGGCTGATCGGCGAGGACCGCCATGCCGTGTTCGGCCAGCTCAAGACCCTGCACCGCCTCGCCCAGCAGGAACCGCTACTGCAGCAGGTGCCGGGCCACGACGGCGAAGTGATCGATCAACTGACCCAGGCCGGCCTGCTCAAGGCCGGCTTCATCGACTGAGGAAAACCATGTCCCGCAATATCCTGATCACCGGCGGCAACAGCGGCATCGGCTACGAGATGGCACTGGCGCTGGCCGGCGGCGGCGACCGCGTCATCATCGCCGCGCGCGACCTGGCCAAGTCGCAGTCCGCGGTCGACAGCATCCGCGCACGCCATCCGGCCGCGCAGGTCGAGGCGATGCCGCTGGACCTCGCGGAGTTCAACGCCATTGACCGCTTCGCCGCCGAGCTGCTGCAGCGCATGCCGGTGATCGACGTGCTGATCCTCAACGCCGGCCTCTACACGCTGAAGCTGCACCAGCTGCGCAACGGCTATGAGGCGATGATGGGGGTGATGCACTTCGGCCACTTCCGCCTTGCTGACCGGCTGCTGGAGGCGGTGAAGGCAGCAAAGCAGGGCCGCGTCGTGGTCACCAGCTCGGTGATGCACCAGATCGGCCGGATCGACGAGGCCAGCTTCACCGACCCCTCGCGTCATCGTGTCGGGCTCAAGGCCTACGGCCAGGCCAAGCTGGCCAACCTGCTGTTCGCCCGCCAGCTGGCGCGGCGCCTCAAGAACACCCCCGTCACCGTCAATGCTTTCCACCCCGGCGCAGTTGCCACCGGCATCTACCGCGAAGTGCCGGGCCTGCTGGGCAAGCTGATCATGGCCTTCATGCTGACCCCGGCGCAGGGCGCGGACACCGCGGTGTGGCTGGCCACGGCACCGGAACTGGCGCAGACCAGCGGCGAGTACTTCATCCGCCGCAAACGCAAGGCCGGCAGTGCCAGCAGCCGCGATCCGGAGCTGGCACAGCGGCTGTGGTTGCTGAGCGAACGGGCCATGGCGGGCTGAAACCCTCCGGGGCAGGCCTTGCAGGTGTAGCCCGGATGAAATCCGGGAGCACTACCTGCCGCGCCAATCACCCCGGGTTGCACCCGGGCTACGTTTGCTGACTCTGAGCCGGGCTGGAAACGCAGGAGTATGCTGAACCCGCGCAGCACCAGCGCGCCGCGGGAGCAGTGTCATGGCCAAGGGCATTCGCCGGGTGGACTCCTTCATACTGCATGCCAACGATCGCCCGGGAGAGGGCGCGCACATGCTCAAGACCCTGAAGAAGCATCGGGTCAACCTGCTGGCGCTGACCGCCACACCGCTGCCCGGTGGCACGCAGGTGGAGCTGATCCCGGAGGACTCGGCGCAACTCGCCGAGGTCGCGAAGAAGTACGACTGGAAGCTGTCGGCGCGCAAGAGCGGCTTCCTCGCCCAGGGCAAGGATCGCAGCGGCGCACTGCTCAAGTTCGCCCAGGTGCTGGGCAAGGCCGGCATCAACATCATCTCGGTCGATGCCATCGCTGCCGGCGCCGATCGCTACGGCGCGGTGTTCTGGGTGCGACCGAAGGACATCGAGAAGGCGGCGACCGTGATGGGCGTGAAGTAGGCCGCTGATTCGGGCTATTCGCCCTTCCACACCCGCTTGCCGTCGCGGTTGACATAGCCCCAGACGCCGCTGGCGTCGGTGCGCTGGCTGAACCAGACCCGCGCCAGGCCGTTGCGGAACGGCTCCGCGCGTTCGACGCCGGCCAGCGGCCCGATCAGCAGTTCGCCGCGGGTATCGACATAGCCCCAGCCGCGACGCGGCAGCAGTACCGCAGCACGCCCCTCGGAGAAGGGCTCGGCCTTCTGGTACTGCGCCATGCCAACCGGCTTGCCGGCCTTGTCGACATAACCCCAGCGGTGATCGCGGAAGTCGCCGAAGGCCACCGCCGCCAGGCCCTCGCTGTAGGCCTCGGCGCTGAAGAATTGCGGCGCCACCGCCAGCCTGCCCTCGGTGTCCAGGTAGCCCCAGCCCTTGCCTTCGACGCGCACCGGCGCGCGGCCGTCATGGAAATCGGCGCCGATGCGGAACTCGGCCGAGGGCGCGATCGCCAGCTTGCCGTCACGGCCGATGTAACCGTAGCCGTCCTTCAGCTGCACGCGTGCGCGGCCGTCGGCGAAGTTGTAGGCGTAGTTGTACTGCGGCTCGATCACCCACTTGCCGCTGCGGTCGATGTAGCCGTAGCCCTTGCCGGACACCAGCACTGCCGCCAGGCCTTCGCTGAACCGGAACGGCCGCGAGAACTTCGGCTCGATCAGCCACTGGCCGCCGCGATCGATGCCGCCGTACTGGCCGCCTGCGGAAACCAGCGCCATGCCGTCGACGAAACCCTCGGCCTTGTCGAAGCGTGCCGGGATTGCCATCGCGCCGCTGCGGTCGACATAGCCGTAGCGCCCTTCCAAGCGGAACGGCGCCAGGCCCTCGGCGAAGTCGCCGTCGACCAGGCTGGCCAGCGCCTGCTCCTGGGCGAATTCGCCCTGGCCGATGCTGACCTTGACCTGCGGCGAGATCATCAGCTTGCCGTCCGCATCGATGAAGCCGAGCTTCGCACCGACGCCGGCACGGGCCAGGCCATCGGCGAAACGCAGTTCGTTGTCGAACTGCGGCTCGATCACCAGCTTGCCCGTGGCATCGATGGCGCCGTGCTTGAGGCCGACGCGTACCGGGAAGCGCGCCGTGTCGGCCGCCGCTGCCGTCAGTGGCAGCATGCACGCCGCCAGCAGGGCGCAGCCAACCAGCCTGTGGAGTGTGATCAAGCGCATCGTCCCTGCTCCCCTTTTTGGCTCGCAGCATAGTCGTCGCCACCGCCGGCTGCGACGCCCGTTGTGTCGATGCAGCCACTGCCGCTAGGCTAGATGCCGACGGACCGGCCCCAAGGGCGTGGCCGCAGCCCGTCACCCGCCTGATTCCCACGGACAACGGCGTCCAGCACAGGACCCGGCTTTTTCTGCATCCATCGATCCGTCTGGAGAACCTCATGGCTTTTCGTAAAACCTTGCTTGCCCTCGCCACGCTGCTGTCATTCACCGCCGCCGCGGACCCGCGTCCCCTGCCCGGCAGCGACCTGATGGCCCCCGGCAGCAACACCGTCGGCACCCCGGACTACGGCAAGGACGTCAAGGTCGGCAGCACCACAGCGGCCGCCTCGCCCGACCGCAACGGCGACGGCTTCCTCGAGCCCTCGGAACTGGAGCCCGGCTCGCAGCTGAGCAAGCGCTTCGCCACCCGCGATGCCAATCGTGACGGCAAGCTGTCGCGCCAGGAGTACTACTTCCAGTAAGGCGCGACCACGGAATGGCGCGGCAGGAGCCGCGCCGTTTCCTTACCATCCGCGCATGCCGATCCTCGATACCGACTTCGTCCGCGCCCAGTTCCCCGCCTTCGCCGAGCCCACGCTGCAGGGGCAGGCCTTCTTCGAGAATGCCGGCGGTTCCTATGCCTGCCGGCAGGTGATCGAGCGCCTGCACGAGTACTACCGGCGCCTCAAGGTCCAGCCCTACTACCGCTACCCGGCCGCCACCGAGGCCGGCGAGTGGATGGATGCGGCGCATGCCCGGCTGGCGGAATACCTCGGGGTCGAGGCCGACGAGGTCCACTTCGGCCCTTCGACTTCGCAGAACAGCTACGTGCTGGCGCAGGCCTTCCGCCGGCTGCTGCGGCCGGGCGATGCGATCGTGGTCACCAACCAGGACCACGAGGCCAACAGCGGGGTCTGGCGCCGGCTCGCGGCCGAGGGCGTGGAAGTGCGCGAGTGGCGCGTCGATCCGCAGACCGGTGCGCTGGACCCGGCGGCGCTCGACGCATTGCTGGACGGGCGCACCCGCCTGCTGGCCTTTCCGCACTGCTCCAACATCCTCGGCCAGGTCAATCCGCTCGCCGCCATCGTCGCCAAGGCCCGTGCCGCCGGCGCGCTGACCCTGGTTGATGGTGTGTCCTGGGCCCCGCATGGCCTGCCGGACGTGGCGGCGCTGGGCGCCGACATCTACCTGTTCTCGCTGTACAAGACCTGGGGGCCGCACCAGGGCCTGATGGTGGTACGACGACCGGTACTGGAGCAGCTCGGCAACGAGGGCCACTACTTCAACGCCGGGCTGACCCACAAGCGGCTGACGCCGGCCGGACCGGATCACGCCCAGGTCGCGGCGTCGCGCGGCGTCGCCGAATACTTCGACGCGCTGGACGCCCATCATCATCCCGGCGCTAGCGCCGACGGACGTGCACAGCGCGTCCGCAGCCTGCTGCACGACGCCGAACAGCCGCTGCTGGCGCGCCTGCTCGCCTACCTGGAAACGCGTCCCGACCTGCGCCTGCTGGGTCCCGCCGATGCCACGCAGCGCGCCGCCACGATTTCGCTGCTGCCGCTGCGCACTCCGGCCCAGGAACTGGTCCCGGCCCTGGCGCGCCATGGCGTCATGGCCGGTGCCGGCCATTTCTACGCGGTACGCCTGCTGGAAGCCCTCGGCATCGACCCGCAGCAAGGTGTCCTGCGCCTGTCCTTCGTGCACTACAACACCCCCTCAGAAATCGAGCGGCTGATCAGTGCGTTGGAGCAGCTCCGGCGGCCCTGATTCAGCCGGCGTACGGCTTGCTGCATGTTATTGTTTAGGTCATTTCAATGACCCGGGGAGGGTTGTCTCATGCGCAAGAACCTTATTGCACTGATCGCCGGCCTTGGCATGGCATCCACGGCCTTCGCGGCTGACAGCGGCGCCATCATCGGCGGCGCGATCGGCGGCGGTGCCGGCGCGGCGGTGGGCGACAGCGTCGGCGGCCGTAACGGCGCCATCATCGGCGGTGCGATCGGTGGTGCCGCCGGCGCCGCGATCGGTTCCGATACCAGCGCGCCGAAGCCCAGGGTCGTCGAGCACCACTACCATGACGATGGCCATCACCACCACGACAACGGCAAGCACAAGGGCCACCACAAGGGCAAGCACAAGCACTGAAGCGCGGTCTGCCGCACCCGAGGCGCCGGTTTTCCCCGGCGCCTTTTTCGTGGCCGTCGTCCGGCTTCCCCGCTCCCTGCGCACCGGGTTAGGCTGAACCATCGCCCAAGGAACGACGTGCCCGATGCGCTACTCCCACATCCGTCCCTCCACCGTGCGCTTCTGGGCCTGGCTGGACTCGGCCGTGACGGTGATGCTGGCGCTGCCGCCGCTGGCGCCGAAATTCATCGCGATGATCTACTGGCTCAACGGCCGGATCGGCGGCGTCTCCACGCCCCCGGCCTTCGAGCCCATCCACCTGCTGTTCGTCTGCCTCACCGGCTCGCTGGTCAGCGTCTGGGTGGTGGCACGCCTGCTGCACCCGATCGGCCTGCTGGCCGTGATCGACGCCTGGGCGCGGTTGTGGGTGGCCCTGCTGCTGGCCTACATGATCCTGGGAATGGGGGCGCCGCCGGTGCTGTGGCTGTTCGTGTTCACCGAGGGTGCCGGCACCGCGGCGCAGCTGCGCGCGGCCTGGAGCCGCGAGTTCTGAAGTCCGACCGAGGCTAGTCGGCCGCGGCGGTCAGCAGCGGCGCGCTGCGCGCCGGGCACTGCTGCAGCTTCGAGGCCTGCAGCCAGGCCTGGTCCGGATGCCAGGCGAATACCAGCTGGCCGTCCTTGAGCGTGTCGATCAGCTCGCGGGCCACGCCGGCGCGTACCGCCGGGCAACCCCAGCTGCGGCCCAGCCGGCCCTGCCGCCTGGCCATGCGCACGTCGACGTAACCGGCGCCGTGGATCACCAGCGCGCGTTCATAGGCGCGATCGTTGATGCCGGGTTCCAGGCCATCCATGCGCAGCGAGTAACCGTTGCGACCGTCATAGGCCGCCAGCGTGCGGAACAGGCCGAGGCTGGAGGTCAGGCTGTCCGGTTCGTTGGAGAAGCGCGTCGGCAGGTTGTCGCCGGAATTGCGGCCATGCGCGACCCATTCGCGCAACAGCAGGCGCCGCCGCTGCAGGTCGAACACCCAGAGGCGCCGCTGCGTCGAGGGCAGCGAGTAATCGATCAGTGCCAGTCGCTGCGCCGCCGGCATGCCACCGGCCTCGGCGCAGGCCATTGCCGACAGTGCCGCCTGCAGCGCCTGGGTGTTGATGCCGGGCGCCGAGCGCTGCAATGCAGCGGCCAGCGTCGTCTCCGCCCACGCCGGCAATGCCAGCAGGGCAGCAATCGCGAAAGCCAGGGCGGCGCGCAGGGATCGTGACATGGAGAATCCGGTAAAACCTGCAGCATCCTATCCCGGCGGACGCGGCGCGCCAAACCGGTGCCGGCGGTGCTACCGTTGCAGGCATAACGAATAGACCATCAGGGCCCCCACCCATGCCTGCACCCAAGCTTCGTGCGCTGCTGCGCGCCTGCGCCAGCCTGTTGCTGCTCGCCGGCAGCCATGCCGCCCACGCCCAGGACCTGCGTGAGCAGGTGCGCGAGAGCGTCGAGCAGTTGCGCGACGCCGGGCCTTCCGGGCCGCGGCTGGAAGGCGTCTCGCTGAGCGAGGGCATCGCCCGCTTCTACGAGCAGCGCGACTTCGCGCCGGCATGGAACGACCGTCGCCTGCAGGAGGCGCTGGTGACCCAGTTGCGCGGCGTCGCCGCCGACGGCCTCGATCCGCAGGACTACGCGCTGGCACGCATCGAGCAGGGCCCGGCCAGCGCCGATTCCTCGGCCCTCGCCGCCTGGGACCTGATGGCCACGCGCAACTACCTGCTGGCGCTGGCGCACCTGTTCCGCGGCAAGGTCGACCCCGCCACCCTCGATGCGCAGTGGAACTTCAGCACGCGCACCATGACCCCGGACGAGGCGCTGCGCTACATGGTCGAGGCGGTGCGCAGCGGCAACATCGCCGGCGTGTTCGACGGCGCACGGCCGACCCATCCGGCCTACGGTCGCCTGCGCGCAGCGCTGGCAAGGCTGCGGGCGATCGAGGCGGCCGGTGGCTGGCCGCAGATCACGGGCGGCAAGACCCTGAAGCCCGGCATGGACGATCCGCGCGTGGCCGCCCTGCGCCGCCGTCTCGCCGCTACCGGCGATCTGGCTGCGGCCGACGACAACGGCAGCACGCTGTACGACGCCACCGTCGAGGCGGCGGTGCAGCGCTTCCAGTCCGAGCAATACCTCACGGCGGACGGCGCCATCGGCGCCGGCACCCGCAACGCGCTCAACCTGCCGGTGGAAAAGCGCATCGGTCAGCTGCGCGCCAACCTCGAGCGCGGCCGCTGGCTGTTGCACGAGCTGCATGACGACTTCCTGCTGGTCGACATCGCCGGCTTCCAGATCAACCTGTTCCGCAAGGGCGAATCGGTGTGGAGCTCGCGGGTGCAGGTCGGCAAGGCGGCGCGCAGCACGCCGGTGTTCAAATCCGAGATCACCTACCTCAACCTCAACCCGACCTGGACCGTGCCGCCGACGATCCTGCGCGAGGACCTGCTGCCGAAGCTGCGCCGCGACCCGCGCCAGCTGCAGCGCCTGAAGCTGCGTGTGTTCGATGTCAATGGCCAGGAACTGGCGCCGGAAGACATCGACTGGAACAAGCCCGGCCGCATCACCCTGCGGCAGGACGCCGGCGCCGGCAATGCCCTGGGCCGAGCGGTGATCCGCTTCCCCAATCCCTATTCGGTGTACCTGCACGACACGCCGCACCAGGAACTGTTCGACGCCAGCCAGCGCGCCTTCAGCTCCGGCTGCATCCGCGTCGAGAACGTGCTGGAACTGGTACAGCTGCTGCTGGCCGATCCGGCCTGGGACAAGGCGGCGATCGACACCGCATTGACCGACGAGCAGACCCGCAGCCTGCGCCTGCCGCAGCCCTTGCCGATCCTGCTGGCCTACTGGACCGTCGACGTGCCGGAGAACGGCCGCGTCGGTTTCAAGGCCGACATCTACGACCGCGACACGCCGCTGCTGAAGGCACTGGCCGAGAAGCCAAGGCTCTGAACCCGGCCGGCCGCTATCATCGCGCCATGACCGATTGCGTGATCTACCGCTGTGCGCGCCAGGACCAGATGTACCTGTACCTGCGCGCCGACCTGCAACCCGAAGCCCTCCCCGAAGGCCTGCTGCGCCTGACCGGCAAGCTGACCCGCGCGATGGCGCTGAGCGTGACACCGGAGCGCAAGCTGGCCCGCGTCGACGTCACCCAGGTGCTGGAGAAGCTCGCCGCGCCGGGCTACTACATCCAGATGCCGCCGGACGGACTGCTCAAGGGCAACCTGCACTTCGGCGACTGAGCCGCGCCGACTCTCGTCCCCGGAGACTTCAGCCCAGAAAAGCTCATTTGCCACGGATTACGCGGATAAACGCGGATCAAGATCAATCGCTTGCAGTGCCAATGCCGATCATCCCGATCGTGCATGCGGAACGGCTGAAAACATCTTCTATATCCGCGTAATCCGTGGCCAACTGCTTTTTTAAGTTCAGTCCTCGCCCTCGGTCGACGTCCGCCGCAGCGTCTGCCTTCCCTTGGCGATGATGTCGCGTGCCAGCCGGCGCGGCGTGCGCAGTCTTTGCGGTTTCGGCAAGCCGCCGGTCTCGTCGACCAGGGCCTTGATCGCCAGCAGGCGGTAGACCATCTCCTGCTCGGCCGAGGCCTTCAGCTCCTCGCCCGGCTGCAACACGGTGGAGAACAGGTTGGCGCCGGCACCGTGGTTGCTGACTTCCTTGCCGCTGGCGGTGTCATAGACCGCGATCCAGCGTTCCTCCGGCACACCGCCGGCGTCGCCCAGCGAGCCCGGCGTGCCGGCCGCCACCGTGATCGCCACCGGCCAGGGCGTGTGGTTGGTGTAGATCGAGGCTTTCGGACTCTTGGAATTCCAGACGCGGTGCAGCGTGATTTCCTGGGTGCACAGGTCGATCGTCGACAGGCCCATGTACATCCTCCCCGTGGTTGGTTCACCGCATCATAGCGGCCGCCTGCATCGCTGCGTATTCCGTCATGCACGCAGCCGCGCTAGGCTCACGGCCTTCCGCCGCAGCGAGGGTGCCGTGATGCCGGCCGAGGTCCTGATCGACAATCACTACGTCACGCTCTGGTATCACCCGGAGTCGAAGATCGTGCATCACCAGATGCACCGCTTCATCGTCGAATCGGCGTTCCGCGAGTTCCTGCTGGCCGGCACTGCGGCGCTGCAGCGTCATGGCGCCTGCAAATGGCTGTCGGACGACCGCAGGAACCCGGTGCTGGCGCAGACCCTGCAGGACTGGGCGCGGGACCACTGGTTCCCGCAGACCCGCGCGGGCGGCTGGAAGTACTGGGCGATCGTGATGCCCGAGGATGCACTGGGCCAGTGGACCATGGAACGCGCCGTTGCCGAATTCCAGGCCCAGGGCATCACCGCGAAATACTTCAGCGACCCCGATACCGCGATGGCCTGGCTGGAGAGCCTCGATGACTGATGCGACAGCTTCCACCGTCTTCGTCACCGGCGGCTCCGGCTTTCTCGGCCGCCAGCTGATCACCGATCTGCTCGCGACCGGTCATCGTGTGCGTGCCCTCGCCCGCTCCGAACGCGCCGCCGCCACGGTGCGTGCACTGGGCGCCGAGGTGGTGCGCGGTGATCTCGACGACCTCGCCGCGATGCAGACCGGCATGGCCGGTTGCAGCGGCGCGATCCACTCCGCCGCCAAGGTCGAGCAATGGGGGCGCTGGGAGGATTTCCTGCGCGACACCGTCCAGGGCACGGACAACGTCATCGCCGCCGCCCGCGCCGCGAAACTGCCGCGGCTGGTGCATATCAGCACCGAGGCGGTGCTGGCCGACGGCGCGCCGATCGTCGATGCCGACGAAACACGCCCGCTGCCGGCGAAGCCCAACGGCGCCTATCCGCGTTCCAAGGGCATGGCCGAACAGCGCGTGCTGGCCGCCAACGGCCAGGGCCTGGAGACCGTGGTAGTACGGCCGCGCTTCATCTGGGGCAAGGGCGACACCACGCTGGCACCGAAACTGGCACAGGCCGCGCGCGCCGGCTGGGTCTGGTTCGGCGGTGGCACTCATCGCACCTCGACCTGCCACGTGCGCAATGTCTCGCTGGGTGTGCGGCTGGCGCTGCAGAAGGGTCGCGGCGGCGAGGTCTACTTCCTCACCGATGGCGCACCGGTGGCGTTCCGCGACTTCATCGGCCGTCTGATCCGGACGCAGGGCGTGGAACCGGGCGAGCGCAACGCGCCGCTGTGGCTGGCCGATGCACTGGCGGCCATCTGTGAAACCACCTGGGCCCTGCTGCCACTGAAGGGCGAGCCGCCGCTGACGCGCACCGCGCTGAACCTGTTCTTCCGCCAGGTCACGATCAGTGACGCCAAGGCCCGGCGCGAGCTCGGCTATCAACCGGTCGTCAGCGTCGAGGAAGGACTGCGCGAACTGCAGCCGGTCTGACAAACCGCGCCGCCGGTCGGCGCCACGGCGGCAGCCATGGTCAAGATCTACCGGTCGCTGCCCACCTCACGCGATTGGTGAAATGATTCAATCCTCATTGATGCGCGACGAGGTGTCGCGATGGCCACTGCCCCCGACACCGCGCCCCTGCACATCCGCTTCGAGGCCTTGGTCGAGCACATCTCGGACATGGTGGTGATGCTCGATGCCGTGGGCGTGATCATCTACATGAGCCCCTCGGTCCGCGCGATCGGCGGCTATGAGCCCGCGGAGCTGCTGGGCAAGCCGTTCTACGACTACGCACACCCGGACGATCTGCGGGGTGCCGCCGCGATGCTCACCGGCCTGCTGCAGCAACCCGCCGAAGTCCGCCGCGACAGCCTGCGCTACCGTCACCGCGACGGCTCCTGGGTGATCCTGGAAACGGCGTCGGTCAACCACCTGCAGGATCCGGAGATCCGGGGCATCGTCATCACCGCCCGCGACATCACCGAGCTGGCGGAAATGCGGGTGGAGCGGGCCCGCCATGCGACATTGATCCGGCGCGGGCTGGAGGAGACGATCCAGGCAGTCACCGCGACGCTCGATGCCCGCGACTCCTATACCGCCGGCCATGAGCGCCGCGTCGCGCATCTGGCCTCCGCGATCGGCGCCAAGCTCGGCATGAACGAGGACGCCCTCACCGGCCTGTACCTGGCCGCCAGCGTGCACGACATCGGCAAGATCCAGGTGCCGATGGAAATCCTCACCAAGCCGCGCCGCCTCCTGGCGCCGGAATATGCCTTGATCCAGACCCATGTCCAGGCTGGCCACGACATCCTCAAGGACGTGCATTTCCCCTGGCCGATCGCCGAAATCGTGCACCAGCATCACGAGCAGCCGGACGGCAGCGGCTATCCGCGGGGGCTGTCGCGATCGGAAATCCTGCCGGAGGCACTGATCGTCGCGGTGGCCGATACCGTCGAGTCGATGGCCTTGCGCCGCAACTACCGGGCAGCGCTCGGCGCCGAGGAGGCGCTCGATGAAATCACGCGCAGGCGCGGCAGCTCCTACGACCCCGCCGCGGTCGACGCCTGCGTCTCCCTGTTCCGCGAGGACGGTTACCAGTTGTCGGCCTGAGCGCCGGGCAACTCAACTCATGTGGAAGACGTTGAGCTTGTTGCCGTCGAGGTCACGGAAGTAGCCGGCATAGAAGGTATCACCGCGCGGGCCGGGCTTGCCCTCGTCGGTGGCACCCAGCTCGATCGCCTTGGCGTAGACCGCGTCGACCTGCGCCGGGTTTGCGACCGACAGCGCCACCATCACGCCATTGCCGACCGTCGCCGGTTTGCCGTCGTAGGGCTTGGTCAGTGCCAGCGAGGCCCCGCCCTTGCCGCCCCAGACGATGAAAGTGCCGAAGTCCATCACGCGCTTGGCGCCCAGCTCGGCCAGCAGCGTGTCGTAGAAGCGCGCAGCGCGCTCGAAATCATTGGTGCCCAGGGTGACGTAGCCGATCATGTGCTGCTCCTCGAAAAGCCTGCAGGAATGGGTGGGCGAACCTAGGCGGCGCCAGCGACAGCGGTCAAGTGCTGGCGTGAAAAGCCAGGGCGGGCGGCGCGATCCGCACTTCCGGCGCCGGCGCGGAGACGCGACACTGGCGGCCTCATCCGACAGGAGAAACGAGATGGCACTCAATGGCTACCTGCTGATCACCGGACTGGTGTTCGCGGCCCTGGGTCTGTACACGCTGGTCGATCCGCAGGGCGCGATGAATGCCGGCGGCCTCGGCATGCAGCTGGAAGCCACGGCGGCCTGGAGCCAGATGCGCGGCGCCGGCGGCGGCGTGACCCTGGCGATCGGCCTGTTGCTGATGGCGGCATTGACCCGCGACCACCTGGAACGCCCGGCGCTGTGGGCGGTGGTGGCCGTGCTCGGTGGCCTGGAGGCGGGCCGCGTGGTCAGCATCTTCGTCGACGGCATGCCGCCGCCGAATGTCGCGGTCGGCATGCTGTTCGAGAACCTCGGCCTGTGGCAGGCGGTGTACTGGCTGGGGCAGCCGGGGCCTGGTACGACAGACTGACGATCCCCTCGGTCCCGGATGATGGAATAATCCGGAACCGGGAATCGCGCTGGCGCAGACCCGATCCATCACGACCACAACAGGAACAGGGAATGCGCAAATCCATGGAAAGCCCGTGCTGAAACCCGGGCCGCGGGTGCCGCAGCGCGGCGGTGTCGTTTCGCGCGGCTTCGGCCGCCTGGTGCTGCGGCTGCTCGGCTGGCGCGTCGAGGGCGGCGTGCCGGACCTGCCGAAGTTCGTGCTGATCGGCGCACCGCATACCACCAACATGGACGCCGTCGTCGCCTTCGGCATCCTGATCGGGATGGGTATCCGCGCCAGCACCATGGTCAAGGACAGCGCCTTCAAGGGCTTCCAGGGCGTGGTGTTGCGCTGGGTTGGCGCGATCCCGATCAACCGCAAGAGTCCCAAGGGCGTGGTCGAGCAGACCGTCGATGCCTTCGCCAACAACGCACAGTTCGTGCTGCTGCTGGCACCGGAAGGCACGCGGGCCGCGCCGGCGGCATGGAAGCGCGGCTTTTACCATGTCGCCAATGGCGCTGGTGTGCCGGTGGTGGCTGCCGCCATCGACTACAAGCGCAAGGTCGTAACCTTCGGGCCGCCGGTGCAGCCTTGCGGCGACTACAACGCCGACCTGGGTCGCCTGCTCGATTTCGTCGCGCAGCATTCGTCGCCGCGCCATGCCGAGCGCCTGTCCAAGCCCATCGCCGAACGCCAGGGACGCAGCTGGACCGCGCGCAGCAGCTCCGAGGACGATTGAGCATGACGACGCTGCCCTCGGTGCCGGGTTTCAGCCAGGTCCAGCTGGAGTTCCTGCAGCGCGAGCGCAGTGTCTACCGGCGCGGTGACGGGCCTGCGGTGATCGTGATGTCGGAGATTCCCGGCATCACGCCGCAGGT
>DATILC010000146.1:0-8082 GCA_035476855.1 Solimonas sp.
ACTCGGGGCGCCGCCCTGCGCCCAGGCGGCCCCGCCCTTCGGGTGCCCCCGTCTTTGCGGCCATGCTGTGTTACTCGTCGGTTACTTGGAACCACCAAGCGTCCTCCTCGCGCCTTGCCTGGCCGCAAATACGGGGGCATCACAGCGATCGCGGTAGCGTTAACAGGCCCTCGCGCCGCGCTCAGGCTTTGTCGGCCACACCCTGCGCCGCGGCAGCCACAGCACCGGCCCGCGCGAACTCCATTGCGCCGTCCTCGAGCCCGGCAAAGTGCAGGCTCATCAGGTCCAGCGCGTAGTTCTGGTGCAGCCGCCAGGGTGCACGCGAGCCCTGCTTGGGCAGCTTGTCGGCCGCGCGCAGCACGTAGCCGGAGGAGAAGTCGATGAAGGGCTCGTGCTGCAGCGCCGGATCATTGTTGCGCGGCGTGCACTGGCGGTAGCCCTGCCGGTCCATGTGGTTGATCAGGCGGCAGGCGTATTCGGCGGTGAGGTCGCACTTCAGCGTCCACGAGGCATTGGTGTAGCCAAGGGCGATCGCCAGATTGGGCACGTCGCTGAGCATCATGCCCTTGTAGCTGATCGTCTTCGGCGCCTCCACGGCACGGCCGTCGACACTCAGCTGCATCCCGCCGAGCAGCTGCAGGTCCAGGCCGGTGGCGGTGACGATCAGGTCGGCCTCCAGCTCGGCGCCGGAGCGCAGGCGGATGCCCTTTTCGGTGAAGCGCTCGATGTGGTCGGTGGCCACCGCGGCGCGGCCCTGGCGGATGGCGCGGAACAGGTCGCCGTTGGGCACCATGCACATGCGCTGGTCCCAGGGGTTGTAGCTCGGCGTGAAGTGGGTATCGAGATCGAACTTCGGCCCCAGCTGCTGGCGCAGGCCCTTGCGCACCATCTTCTTCACCAGCCCCGGCCGGTGCCGGCACAGCCAGAAGAACAGCATGCCGAACAGCACGTTCTTCCAGCGCGTGATGCCGTAGGCCAGCTTCGCCGGCAGCACCCGGCGCAGGAAATTGGCGATGGCATCCTGGTCCGGCAGCGAGACAATGTAGGTCGGCGAACGCTGCAGCATGGTGACGTGCGCGGCCTCCTGCGCCATCGCCGGCACCAGGGTCACGGCAGTGGCGCCGCTGCCGATCACCACCACGCGCTTGCCGGCGTAGTCGATGTCCGGCGTCCACTGCTGCGGGTGCACGATGCGCCCGGCGAACTGTTCGCGGCCAGGGAAGTCCGGCGTGTAGCCGGCGGCGTAGTTGTAGTAGCCGCTGCACATGAGCAGGAAATTGCAGCTCAGCCGTAGCGGCTCGCGCGCCTCGCCCTGCTCGACCTCGACCGTCCACTTCGCGCTGGCGCTGCACCAGTCGGCGCGGACCACGCGGTGGCGGAAGCGGATGTTCGGCTCGATGCCATCGTCACGCGCGGTCTGGCGGATGTAGTCGAGGATCGAGGGGCCGTCGGCGATGGCCTTGGCGTTCTTCCAGGGGCGGAAGGAGTAGCCGAGGGTGTACATGTCCGAGTCGGAGCGGATGCCGGGATAGCGGAACAGGTCCCAGGTCCCGCCGATGCTCTCGCGGCCCTCCAGCACGGCGTAGCGCTTGCCGGGGCAATGCTTCTGCAGATGCCAGGCGGCGCCGATGCCGGAGAGGCCGGCACCGACGATCAGCACATCAAGATGTTCGACCGACATGGGGGGAATCCGGAAAGAAGGTTTGCGCGCACCTTAGCAACCGTACCCCCGCCCTGCCGAGTGGCGACTCAGGCCCTGTCCTGCGGCGGCGCAGCGGGATCCGGCGCCTGCCCGGAGACCTCCGCCACCGGCGCATCGGCCGGCGTCGGTGCCTTGCCGCCGACGCGCGCGGACTGCGCCATCTTCAGCACGTCGATGGTCGCGGCCTTCGCCAGCGAGGGACTGCCGATGCGCTTGTTGGCCTGCTTCACGATCTGCTCGCGCACCAGCGGCTCCAGCACCTGGGCACGGTGCAGCAACTCGCCCGGCACGTTGCGGCCGTCGAAGCGCAGGCGCACGTCGTCCGGCGAAACCTTCTGCGGTACCAGCTTGAGCGTCAGCGGCTCGCAGGTCTCGACATCGAGGCGCACGCTGATCTGCACGTCGATGTCGAGGTGGAAGGGAATGTTGAGGATGCGCAGCGCCAGGTCCATGTCGCCGAAGAGCTTGAGCTCGAAGCAGACCTTGGGCAGTCGCTGCAACTGCGGCTCGACCTGCACATCACGCACGCGGAACGAATAGGAGCCGACGATCAGATCGGCCGGCATGCGCTTGAGCGAGCCGTCGATGGTTTCCTGCAGCAGGCCCTCGACCTCCTTGCGCAGCCGCCCCGCGTTGACCACGTGGCGGATGAAGTTGTGGCCGAACTCGGCGTAGGAAATGGGTTTCGGATCGGACATGACAGGCCTTCTGCGGGGCGTTGCGCCCATCCTAAGGCCTCTGCGGGGTCCGTCGCACTTGGCCGGCTGTCGCTGGGCGGTGGCGCTGCGGCCGGCGGCGAGCGGGCCCCTCAAGCGAAAAAGCCGGAACAGGCCCGGATTTTTCGACGGCCCGGCGCGCAGCTACAACAGGAAGTCGCTGGCGTTCAGGCTGGTGACACTGGCCAGGCCGATCGAGAACTCGCCGGTGGTGTCGCCATCGACGCTGCCGTAGAGCACGTTTCCGGAGATGCGCAGCTGCCCCGCGGCCGAGAACTCGGCGCTGCCGATGAAGGTAAACGCCTGGTCTCCCGCGAGGGTCGTGTCGGCGTCAATGGCCGAGACATCGATCAGGTCGCCCTCGGCGGTCTTGAAGTCCGAGATCGAGTCCCGCTGGGTATCCAGCCACTGCGTGTCCGTAACGGCGGTGAAGACGAAGCGGTCGGCACCGGCGTCCCCCTTCACCGTGTCCTTGTTCCCCCCTCCCGCGACCAGGACGTCGTCGCCGTCACCGCCACGAAGGTTGTCGCTGCCACCACGGCCCAGCAGGGTGTCATTGCCAGCGCCGCCGACCAGCGAGTTGTCGAAGTTGCTGCCGGTCATGACGTTGTCGAGGCCATTGCCAAAGGAGGTGGAAGCTTCCGTCCCCATCACGGTCAGGTTCTCGACATGGGCGTCCATGCCCACGCCGAAATAATCCAGGATCAGGTCAATGCCCCCTCCGGCATGTTCCGTGAACTGGTCAAGGTTGTTGTCGGCCACATAGGTGTCGTTGCCCGCCCCGCCGGTCATGTAGGTGATACCCGGCGATGCATTGCCCGGAGCCGTGCCACCACCGTCGAGCAGGTTGTTGCCGGCATTGCCGATGAGGACATTGAACTGGCCGTTACCGGTGGCGTTGATCGAAGCCGTGCCGGTCAAGGTCAGCTGTTCGAGATTGGCCGCCAGCGTGTAGCTGACGCTGGACAACACCAGGTCGGTGCCCGCACTGGCCAGTTCCATGGTCACGTCATCGGCGCCATTGACGACATAGGTGTCGTTGCCGGCGCCGCCGGTCAGAACGTTCGCGGCGCTGTTGCCAGTCAACACGTTGGCCAGGGCATTGCCGGTGCCGTTGATCGCCGCGTTACCGGTGAGCGTAAGGTTCTCGAACGTACCGCCCAACGTGAACGTCACCGCCGACAGTACCGTGTCGATGCCTTCACCGACCGCTTCCGTCAGGACATCGGCACCGCCGTCGATGACATAGGTATCGTCGCCCAGGCCGCCGCCCAGTGTGTCGACCCCAGCGCCGCCATCAAGGAAATCGGCACCGGCACCACCCGAGAGCACGTTGGCGGCGCTGTTGCCGACCAAGGCATTGGCGAGGTCGTTGCCGCTGCCGTCGATCGCCAGGGAACCGATCAGGGTCAGGTTCTCCAGGTTGCTGCCCAGCGTCAGGCTGATGCTCGAACGCACCGTGTCGTTGCCGGCGCCTGCAGCCTCGGTGACCACATCGGCGACGTTGTCGACCTGGTAGGTGTCGTTGCCGCCCCCGCCGGTCATGGTATCGGCACCGGCCTTGCCGTCGAGCAGGTTGTTGCCGGTATTTCCGGTGAGGTTGTTGTCGACGCTGTTGCCGGTGCCGTTGACCCCTGCCGAGCCGGTGAGCAACAGGTTCTCGACGTGATTGCCGAGCGTGAAGGAGACGCTGGAGCGGACCAGGTCGGTGCCCTGCCCTGAATTTTCGACCGCCGTGTCGGCGGTGTTGTCGACGTTGTAGGTGTCATCCCCGTTGCCGCCCTTCATCAGGTCGGCGCCGGCCATGCCGGTGAGGATGTTGCTGCCGGGGTTGCCGGTCAGGCTGTTGTCGAGTTCGTTACCGACGCCGTAGATCGACAGGCTGCCGGTGAGCACCAGCGCCTCGAGGTTGGCGCCGAGGGTATGGCTGCCATCGGATTGCACGGTGTCCGTGCCCTCGCCCGACAGTTCGGTCACCACATCGGTGCTGCTACTGATGACGTAGCTGTCGTTGCCCATGCCACCGACCATGGTGTCGGCGCCGGCGCGGCCATCCAGCAGGTTGTCGCCGGCGTTGCCGCTGAGGTGATTGGCGAGGTTGTTGCCGTAACCCACCAGCGCACTGCCGACCAGCACCAGATGCTCGACATTGGACGACAGGCCGAAGGAACGGCTGGCCTCCACCGTGTCGATGCCGCCGCCGGAACCTTCGTTGATGCGATCGCCGACGTCGTCGACGATGTAGCGGTCATTGCCGCCGGCGCCGGTCATGGTGTCCGCGCCGGCACCGCCGAGATAGTCAGCCCCGCTGCCGCCATTGAGCGTGTCCGCCCCTGCGGTTCCCGGCAGGAACAACGAGCCGTCGTCGAACAGCAGGTCGCCGGCCGCCAGCTGCGCCAGGCCCAGGTTCAGCAGGCGCACCGTCGGCCCGCCGAGGCCGACCAGCAGGTCGGAGCCGGAGATCGTGAACTGCAGCTGCGCCGCCGAGCCACCCAGCGGATGCGCCGCAGCGGTGGCGAACACCAGCACGTCCTGGGAGGGGTCGAAGCTGAGGGAGCCGCCGGCCTGGTCGGTGAATTGATAGCTTGCCATCTGTCATCCCGGGCTTGCGCTGGTCCGGACGCCAGCCTGCGCGCATCGAAGCGGGATTCATAGTCTCCTCCCGCCTTTCCGAGTGATGCGCGGCACAGATGGTCCGGCCCGCGATCGCTTACCGTGTCAGCCATCGCTCGGGGGAGTGGCTCCATGGATGTTCGCGTGCCTGCGTTTCGGGGATTCAATGTGGCCCTTGCCGGCCTGTGGCTGCTGGCGGCGGCACCGCTGCCGGCGGCGGCGGCGGTCAAGCTGCAGATCGAATCGCTGGACTACTTCGCCACCGAGGGTGGTCCGCAGCTGGCGGTGAACATCACCCGCAGCGGCGGCAATGCCGGGGCGGTCGGCGTCAGCTACACCACCGCCAACGACAGTGCGCTGGCCGGCAGCGACTACAGCGCCACCAACGGCACGCTCAGCTGGCCCGATGGCGACGGCACGGCACGGACCCTGCTGGTGCCGCTGCTCAACGACAGCGTCTACGAGGATGCGGAGACCTTCAAGCTGAAGCTGTCCGCGCCGACCGGCGGCGCCGAGCTGGGCCGCGCCGCGGCCACGGTCTATCTCGATGACAACGACACTGGCCTGGCCTTCAGCCAGTCCGGCTACAGCGTCGGCGAAGGTGCTGCCGTCGGCATCACCGTCTATCGTCGCGGCCGCCTCAGCGGCGCGGTCAGCATCGGCTACACCACCACCAGCAGTACCGCCAAGCCCGGCAGCGACTACACCACCGCCAGCGGCACGCTGAGCTGGCCCTCCGGCGACGGCAAGCCCCGCAGCTTCGCGGTGCAGACCCTGCAGGACGCAGTGGCCGAACCGCTGGAACAGCTCAAGCTCAACCTCAGCAGCCCGACCGGCGCCAGCATCCACGGCAGTGCCATCGTCTCGATGAAGATCGCCGACGACGATGGCGTGGCCATCGACACCGGCAACCCGGTGATGTTCGTCACCCAGGTGCCGGTCAGCGGCTTCCTGGTGGTGTCCTCGCCCTTCGGCGCGCAGGAGGGCTATGTCCACAAGGCGCCGCGCGGCGGCGACCTGATGATCCGCTACGCCGACGGCACGCTGCGCAACCTGACGCAGGAGGCCGGCTACGGCAGCAGCGGTTTCCAGGGCGCCAACGGCATCGCCGTGCGCCAGCCCTCGGTGCACTGGAACGGCCAGAAAGCGGTGTTCAGCATGGTGGTGGGCGGCGCGGCGCAGCAGTACCAGCTGACCAACCCGAAGTGGCAGCTCTACGAGGTCAGCGGTTTCCTGGCGGGCCAGACGGTGAAGATCACCAAGCTGCCGGGCCAGCCGAGCAGCTACAACAACATCGCGCCGACCTACGCCAGCGACGGCCAGGTCATCTTCATCTCGGATCGCCCGCGCAGCGGCCTGGCGCATCTCTACCCGCAGCGCGACGAGTACGAATCCGCCAACGTCGACACCGGCCTGTGGAAGCTCGACCCGGTGGCCAAGACCTTCAAGATCATCCAGCACGCGCCCTCGGGCGTGACCTATCCGAGCGTCGACACGGCCGGCCGCGTGATCTTCACCAAGTGGGATCACCTGCAGCGCGACCAGCAGGCCGACGCCGACGCCTTCAGCGCGCCCGGCACCTACAAGTACGGCGCCTTCAACTACGCCTCGGAAACGCAGACCACGGTGCCGCCGGTGCACTCGATGCAGGAGTTCTTCCCTGAACTGCGCCGCGCCGCCTATTCGAAACCCTTCGGCGCCGGCTATGACGGCAGCACGCCTGCCGCGGACTACCCTTATGACAACTTCACCTTCAACCACTTCTTCCCCTGGATGCTGAACCAGGACGGCAGCGAGGAGGAGACGCTCAACCATGTCGGCCGCCAGGAAATCGGCGGCACCTACAGTGAGGGCAGCTTCCGCAGCGATTCCAACCTGCCCGGCATTTCCTTTGGCCAGTTCACCGGTGGCGGCATCTTCCTGAGCGGCGACGGCGGCATGTTCCACCTGCGCGAGGACCCGGCGCAGCCCGGCATGTTCTACGGCACGCAGGCGCCGGAGTTCAGCACCCACACCGCCGGCGACATCGTGCGCCTCTATGGTCGCAAGGACGTCAATCCGGAGGACATGCGCCTGGAGCGCATCATCAGTCGCAGCGGCGTCGGCCGCCTGCGCAATCCGCTGCCGCTGGCCAACGGCCAGCTGCTGGTCGCCCACACCGCCACCGAGGACGACGAAACCAACCTCGGCACCACCGCCGCACCGGTCTACAACTACGGCTTCCGCCTGCGCAGCAGCCGCATCGTCGACGGCAAGCGCGTGCCGGATGCCTTCCTCACCGGCGGCATCACCAAGGCAGTCAACTACTGGTCGCCCGACGTCAAGGTCAGCTGGAGCGGCACGCTGTGGGAGCTCGACCCAGTGGAAGTGCGCACGCGCACCGCGCCGGCCAGGACCGTGGCGCCGCAGCTGCCGGCGCCTGAGCGCCAGGTGCTGACCGCGCAGAGCGTCAACTACAACCTGCTGCGCAACTGGCTGCACTCGAAGAACCTGGCGCTGGTGGTGATGCGCAACGTCACCCGCCGCGATCGTGGCGACACCCTGCAGCCCTTCAACCTCAATGTCAGCGTGCCGAACGGCATCTCGACGGTGCCGAAGTCCGGCACCGTCTACGACATCTCGCGCATGCAGTTCTTCCAGGGCGACCAGATCCGTGGCTACGCCTCGGGCAAGCCGCCGCAGCAAGGCGGCACGCCCTCGCCAGGCCGCCGCGTGCTGGCGGTGCCGCTGCACGATCCCGCCGCGATCGCCGCCAACCAGGACATCGCCGGCGGCCTGCCGCCCGGCAGCTACCCGATCGCCGCCGACGGTTCGGTCGCCGCCTTCCTGCCGGCGCAGCGCGCGATGGCCTGGCAGACGGTGGATTCCACCGGCAAGGCGATCGTGCGCGAGCGCAACTGGATCAGCTTCAAGCCCGGCGAGACCCGCTCCTGCAACGCCTGCCACGGCATCAACAAGCTCGACCAGGCCGGCGCCACCGAACCGGAGAACGCGCCGCAGGCCCTGGGCACGCTGCTCGCCAGCTGGAAGAACGAGATCCGCAACGCCTGC
>DATILC010000147.1:0-11287 GCA_035476855.1 Solimonas sp.
TGTTGTCGCGGCTGCGCGTGTTTGTGCTGCGCTCGCTGGACGAGCCGGCCATCCTGGGCCTGCTGCGCCGCGCGCTGGTGGATGGCGAGCGCGGCATGGGGCAGGCGCCCGATGCGCTGCCCGAAAGTTGGCTGCTGCGCATCGCCGAGTCCGCCGATGGCGATGCGCGCCGTGCCTTGATCCTGCTGGAGACTGCAGTGGAGCTGTCGCGCGCGGGTGAGGTTGGCCACTTCGCGAGCACTGCTCGCGGGCCAACCGAACGCCCGGCCAGGGATGGCCGGGCCGGGGTCGAAGAAATGGGCCAAGGTCTCGCCATGGATGGCGCCTCGAAGGCAGTGGAAGATGAACTGCTGGAACGGTTGATCGGACGCGGCATGCGCCGCTTCGACAAGCAGGGTGACAACTTCTACGACCAGATCTCGGCCCTGCACAAGTCGGTACGCGGCAGCGATCCCGACGGGGCGCTGTACTGGCTGGCGCGCATGCTCGATGGTGGCGCCGATCCGGGCTACCTGATGCGCCGGGTGACGCGCATGGCGGTCGAGGACATCGGCCTGGCCGATCCGCGCGCGCAGGGCCTTTGCGTGGAGGCCTGGGATGTCTATGAGCGCCTGGGTAGCCCGGAAGGCGAACTGGCGATCGCGCAGGCGGTGGTCTATCTGGCCGTGGCGCCGAAGAGCAACGCGGTCTACAGCGCCTGGAACAGCGTCCGTGCTGTCGTCGAGGAAACCGGGTCGCTGGAGGTGCCGATGCACCTCCGCAATGCGCCAACGCGGCTGATGAAGGACCTCGGCTACGGCCAGGGCTACCGCTACGACCACGACGAGACGCAGGCGCATGCGGTGGGGCAGCAGTTCCTGCCGGAGCGGCTGGCGGGTCGCCAGTTCTACGAGCCGACACGGCGCGGCTTCGAGATCAAGATTGCGGAGAAGCTGGAGCAGCTGCGCGCTGCCAACCGGCGGGAGCGGGGTTCATGAAGCTGTTGCTGGCAGTGGGGGTGGGCGGCGCGCTGGGTGCGGTGGCGCGCCACCTGTTCGTGCGGGCCGCCAGCGGCATGGGCCTGCTCGGACTGCCTTGGGGCACCCTGGGGGTCAACGTGCTGGGCTCGTTGGCCGCCGGTGCGTTCTACTCCCTGCTGGTCGAGCGCTGGGCCGCCGGCATGGAATGGCGCGCCCTGCTGATGACGGGTTTTCTCGGTGGGTTCACCACCTTCTCGGCGTTCTCGCTGGAATCCGTGCGCCTGATCGAGAGCGGGCGTGCCGGCGTGGCCGCGCTCAATATCGGCGCCAATCTGTTGCTGTGCCTCGCGGCCTGCATGCTGGGGCTGGCCCTGGTGCGGCGCCTCGCCTGACGCGCGGCGTCGCGCCGCCTACAATACGCGGCGTCATTCCGGATACCTCCCATGCTCGATCCCAAGCTCCTCCGCAGCCAGACGGAACAGGTTGCCGCACAACTCGCGCGCCGCGGTTTTTCCTTCGACCTGGCGCGCTTCAACGCCCTGGAGACGCAGCGCAAGCAACTGCAGACCGACACCGAGCGCCTGCAGGCCGAACGCAACACCGGCTCCAAGCGGGTGGGACAGGCCAAGGCAAAGGGTGAGGATGTCGCGCCGATCCTGGAGAGCATGGATGCGATCAAGGGCCAGCTCGCCGACAACGAGGCGGCGCTGGATGCGCTGCAGGCGGAGTTCGAGGAGTTCGCGCTGAACCTGCCGAACATCCCGCATGCCTCGGTGCCGGATGGTCGTGACGAGAACGACAATGTTGAAGTGCGCCGCTGGGGACAGCCGCGCGCGATCGCCGCGCCGCGCGATCATGCCGATCTCGGCGAGGCACTGGGCCAGATGGATTTCGCCGCCGGCGCCAAGCTCACCGGCGCCCGCTTCACCGTGCTGCGTGGTGGCCTGGCACGGATGCATCGTGCGCTGACCCAGTTCATGCTCGACCTGCACACGCAGGAGCATGGCTACGAGGAGCTGTACGTTCCCTATATCGTCAATGCCGCTTCGCTACGGGGCACCGGCCAGTTGCCGAAGTTCGGCGAAGACCTGTTTGCGCTGAAAGGCGAGCAGGACTGGCGCCTGATCCCGACGGCCGAGGTGCCGGTCACCAACCTGCTGCGCGACGAGATTCTCGATGGCGCCACGCTGCCACGGCGCTGGGTCGCGCATACGCCCTGCTTCCGTTCGGAAGCGGGTGCTGCGGGCAAGGACACCAAGGGCATGATCCGTCAGCACCAGTTCGAGAAGGTGGAACTGGTCCAGGCGGTGGAGCCTGCGCATTCCTACGAGGCGCTGGAGGAACTGACCGGCCATGCCGAGAAGATTCTGCAGAAGCTGGAGCTGCCGTACCGCGTGATCGACCTGTGCGCCGGCGACATGGGCTTCGGCGCGGCGAAGACCTATGACATTGAGGTCTGGCTGCCTTCGCAGCAGCGCTATCGCGAAATCAGCTCCTGCTCGAATTTCGAGGACTTCCAGGCGCGTCGCATGCTGGCGCGCTACCGCGCGGGGGAGGGCAAGAAGCCCGAACTGCTGCACACCCTCAATGGCTCTGGCCTGGCCGTAGGGCGCACGCTGGTAGCCATCCTGGAGAACTACCAGCAGGACGATGGCTCGATCGCCATCCCCGCTGCGCTGCAGCCCTATCTGGCCGGCCTGCAGGTCATCCGCAGCTAGGTTTCAGATATACGACGGCACAAATGACAAGGCCCGCATGATGCGGGCCTTGTCGTGTTGCAGACGCCTGTCGGCGTTTACTTCTTGTCTTCGCGCTTCTCGTCCTTCGAGTCGTTGACCGCCTCGACGAGGACGCGCGGCGTGTTGACGATGCCCGAGGTCTGGAAGCCGCCGAGAACCACCGGAGCCTTGCCGGCGAAGGCCGAGCCGGAAGCCAGCGCCAGAGTAGTGGCGATGAGCAGATTACGCATGTTCATGTGTGTACCTCGCTGTTGCAAAGCAGACTTAGAAGTGGAACGTGTAGCCCAGCGCGCCACCGAACTCGGTGTCGTCGCCGAACTGGCCGCCCAGGTTCTCACCGGAGACGTTCAGCGCGCCCAGCGTGATGGTCAGCGGGATCGAGCGGAACGGCAGGGCGGAAACGCCAGCGTTCAGCGCGTTGCCGGTCCAGTCGGTGATGATCGAGAACTGCGGGTGCACGTAGAGCGCCAGGCCACCGAACACGCTGGCACCGGTGTCGCCGGCCTCGTTGAAACGGTTGTCGCCGAGGCCGATGTTGACCGCCAGCGGCATCGGGTTGGCAGCGCCCGGGCTCAGCATGAAGAACTTGGTGCCGACCGCGTAGACGCTCGAGGTGCCGCCTTCAGCGCTGCCCCAGCGACCGATGTTCTCGACGCCCACCGCGAACGCGGCGTTGCCCGGGAGCACGGTGTGCAGCTTCAGCGCAAAGGCGCCGTCGTCGCCAAATTCGTCGCGCATGCTGATCGCGTCGACCACGGCTTCGAGGCCGACGTACTTGACGGCGTCGCCGATGCCGACCACGACGGCGGCGGAGCCGTCGACGTCGTCCTTGGAGTTGTCACCGAGCGTCTGGCCGCCGACGCCGATGCCGATGTCGCCCCAGCTGGCGCCGTAGCCGATCGGCGAGCCCAGCGACATGCCGGGAGCGCCGGCCGGAGCATTGGTGGCACCGGAGGCAGCCGACGAGGACTGCGCCATGGCCGCGCCGCAGGACAGAGTCCCAGCCAGAATGGTTCCAGCAGCGAGGACGGTTTTCAGATTGGTTGAGCGTTCAGAACGCATGTTTTGATCCCCTAAATTGTGCGTAAGACCCTGTACTGCAAGCGTTCCGCGGTGCGGATGCCGTAAAAAATTAAAGCACATTCCATTTGCGATTGCACGTTCGGCAGCCGCTTTTCAACCGCTTGTCCGGATTCCGCCATTGAACCCTGAATACAGGGTGAATGGAAGCCCGGAAAAGCCGCCAGCAAGAGCCGTTCCACTTTCAGATGTCGCATCTTAGAGCAGTCGCGGTGAAGGACCTGTGAAACAGGTCAAATTTTTTCAGCCGCGGCGACGGAAAACCGTGGTGGAGCCATCGGCCGCCGGCTGGTAGGCCAGGGTGAAATCGCGGAAGGCCTGCAGGCAGACCGCCGGATCCTGATCCTGGCGCAACTCAAAGCTGTTGATGCCGCAGCGCTGCATGCCATGCATCTGGTCACGCACCACCGCGGGCCCGCTGGCCCTGATTTCGCCCTTGTAGCACAGGCGGGCGCTCAGCACGCTGGCCTGGGAATAGGCGCGCCCATCGGCAAAGCCGGGGAATTCCAGGTTGATCAGGGGGCGATCGGCCAAGTCCGGCCACAGGGTCGCCACGTCCACGGTGTTGGGGATGCGGACCCCGATGGTCAGGCCGGAGGCGCGCAAGGCATCGGCATCCTGGCGCCAGCGCGCCAGCGGCACGATGATCCGGGCGGGGGAGGCTGGCAACGGAGTGTCGTCGGCCAGCAGCTGGTAGTCGTTGGCGGCGATGGCGCCGTTGCGGATCAGCGTGCTCATGCTGCGACAGCCTCCTCGGCGTACAGGCGGGCCTTGAACGGCGTCATGCCGACGCGACGGTAGGCCTGCAGGAAGCTCTCGTCCTCGCTGCTGCGCTGGTCGAGGTAGACCTCGATGATGCGGCCAACGGCCTCGACGATGTGGTTGCGGTCGAACGAGGGGCCGGTACGATCGCCCAGCGAGGCATCGTTCTCGGCCGAGCCGCCGAGGGTCACCTGGTACCACTCCTCGCCCTTCTTGTCGACGCCGAGGATGCCGATGTGGCCCACCGTGTGGTGGCCGCAGCCGTTCATGCAGCCGGACATCTTGATCTTCATTTCGCCGATGTCGTAGAGATCGTCCATCGAGTCGAAACGGTCGGTGATCTCGTCGGCGACGCCGATCGAGCCGGCATTGGCCAGCGAGCAGAAATCCAGGCCCGGGCAGCAGATCAGGTCGGTCAGCAGGCCGATGTTCGGCGTCGCCAGGCCCTGGGCACGCAGCGCCTGCCAGACGGTGTGGACGTCCTGCTGGCGCACTTCCGCCAGCACCAGGTTCTGGTCATGCGTGGAGCGCACTTCGCCGAAGCTGTAGTCGTCGGCCAGCTGTGCGACCAGGTCCATCTGGCCGTCGGTGATGTCGCCGGGTGCCACGCCGGGCGCCTTCAGCGAGACGAACACGGACTTGTAGCCGGCGACGCGGTGGTCCTTGACGTTGCGACGCACGAAGGCGGCGAAGGCGGTGTCGGCAGCGATCGCGGCTTCGTAGCTGCGGTCGGCAGCGGCGTCGGCGGCATAGGGATGTGCGTCGAAGTGCGAGCGGATGCGCTCCAGGTCCTCGCGGCGCAGCTTCAGCTCGCCGTCGCGGATCTGCGCCCACTCGTCCTCGACCATCTGCGTGAACTTGGCTGCGCCGGTCTCCTTCACCAGGATCTTGATGCGCGCCTTGTAGATGTTGTCGCGGCGGCCCAGGCGGTTGTAGACGCGCAGGATCGCCTCGCAGTACGACAGCAGGTCCAGTTCCGGCAGGAAGTCGCGGATCTTCACGCCGATGATCGGCGTGCGGCCGAGGCCGCCGCCAGCGAAGATCGTGTAGCCCAGTTCGCCGGCCTCGTTGCGGCGGATGTGCACGCCGATGTCGTGTACCAGCGTCGCCGCGCGGTCGCTGGTGGAGGACGAGAAGGCAATCTTGAACTTGCGCGGCAGCCAGTTGAATTCCGGATGGAACGTGGCCCACTGGCGGGTGATCTCGCAGTACGGACGCGGATCGACCAGCTCGTCCTGCGCCACGCCGGCGAGGTGGTCGGCGGTGATGTTGCGGATGCAGTTGCCGGAGGTCTGGATCGCGTGCATCTGCACCGAGGCCAGGTCGGCCAGGATGTCCGGCACTTCCGGCAGCTTCGGCCAGTTGAACTGGACGTTCTGGCGCGTGGTGATGTGGCCGTAGCCCTTGTCGTACTTGCGGGCGATATGCGCCAGCATGCGCATCTGCTTAGACGAGATCAGGCCGTAGGGCACGCTGATGCGCAGCATCGGCGCGAAGCGCTGGATGTAGAGGCCGTTGCGCAGTCGCAGGCTGCGGTATTCGTCGTCGGGGAGCTGGCCGGCGAGGAAACGCTGGGTCTGGTCGCGGAACTGCGCGACGCGTTCATCTACCAACTGCTGGTCGTAGGAATCGTAGCGATACATGCCTGACTCATGATGGGCCGGATCAAGCTCACGATTGTATCAGGCCCGCCGCCAGAGGCTTGTTCCGCGACGGAATATGCTCAGAACCTCAGGAGCCGGGCAGCTTGGTCGGATCGATCAGTTCCCGGGTGCGCTGCACGCGGGCTTCCGGATCGGCGATGGCGGTCAGCTCGTCGATCACCTCGCGGGTCAGGTGCGGGGCAAAAATGGAAAGAAATTCATACATGTAGAGCCGCAGGAACATGCCGCGGCGGAAGCCGATGTGGGTCACGCTGGGCTCGAACAGATGGTCTGCCGGCAGCCGCAGCAGGTCCTTGTCGGCCTTCTCGTCGTAGGCCATGTTGGCAATGATGCCGACGCCCAGGCCCAGGCGGACATAGGTCTTGATGACGTCGGCGTCGACGGCGGTCAGCACCACGTCCGGCTTCAGGCCGCGGGCGGCAAAGGCCTGATCCAGCTTGGAGCGGCCGGTGAAGCCGAAGGTGTAGGTGACGATCGGGTAGGCGGCCACGTCCTTCAGCGTCAGTTTCTTCACGCTGGCCAGCGGATGCCCCGGCTTGACCAGGATGCAGCGGTTCCATTGGTAGCAGGGCAGCATCACCAGGGTCTCGAAGTGGTGCATCGCCTCGGTGGCGATGGCGAAGTCGGCCTGGCTCTCGGCCGCCATCTTGGCGATCTGCGGCGGCGAGCCCTGGTGCAGGTGCAGGGTGACCTTGGCGTAGCGCTTGCGGAACTGCTGGATCACTGACGGCAGGGCATAGCGCGCCTGCGTATGGGTGGTGGCGATCGACAGGTCGCCGCGGTCGGTGTCGCGGAATTCCTCGGCGACGTTCTTGATGTTGTCCGCCTCGGACAACAGGCGGGCGGTGTATTCGAGGATGCGCTTGCCGGCGGGGGTGATCTCCGACAGGTGCTTGCCGTTGCGCACGAACACGTCGACGCCGAGCTCTTCCTCCAGCAGCTTGATCTGCTTGCTGACGCCCGGCTGCGAGGTGTACAAGGCTTCAGCAGCGGCCGTGACATTGAGCCCGCGACGCGCGACCTCGTGGATGTAATGGAGCTGGCGCAGCTTCATGGTGGCATCCCGTTATTCGATTCAGAAATAACACTATATCCAATAATTCTTTCGGGGGCTAAGGAGCCGCTGCTACGGTGGCGCCCGTTTTCCCTCTTGCAGGCGTGGGTCATACATGGGTCTTGGTTTTTCTCTGGCGGGCTTGGTGGTCGGCACCGCGGTCGGTGCCACCGGCGTCGGCGGTGGCTCGCTGATGACCCCGATCCTGATCCTGTTCTATGGCATCAGCCCCGCGGTGGCGGTCGGTACCGACCTGCTCTACGCCAGCATCAGCAAGGCCTTCGGTGTGGTCCTGCACGGCCGCAATGGCTCGCTGGACTGGAAGATCGTTGCCTGGATGTCGGCCGGCAGCGTGCCAGCCGCGCTGCTGACCGTGTTGTTCCTGCATCAGCACGGTGTCGACGAAAGCCTCAACAAGATGATCAAGCTGGTGCTGGCCATCGCCGTGCTGGTGACCGCGACGGTGTCGCTGTTGCAGGAGCAGTTCTGGCGGGCACTCAATCGGCACCGCGCTGGCTGGGTCGAATGGCTGCATGGCTCCGGCCAGCGGCCGATGACGGTGATCTGCGGTGTGCTGATCGGCACCGTCGTGACCATTTCCTCGGTCGGCGCCGGCGTCATCGGCATGATGATGCTGTTGCTGCTGTACCCGAAGCACTCGCCGATCAGCCTGGTCGGCAGCGATCTGGCGCACGCGGTGCTGATCACCGGCATCGCCGGCCTCGGTCACGCCGGCATCGGTACGGTCGACTACAACATGCTGGGGTTCCTGCTGATCGGTGCACTGCCGGGCATCTGGATCGGCAGCCGCATCGGCTTCCGCCTGTCGGACCAGGCGCTCAAGCGCAGCATTGCCGGCCTGCTGATCTTCATCAGCTTCACCATGCTCTGGAAAATTTTCGGCCTCTGATTTTCGGCTGAAGGCTTCCGCAATACCTGCGGAAGCCTTCAAACTGCGCGCATGGAACACTTTCCGATTTTCCTGCGCCTGAAGGATGCCCGCGTTCTGCTGGTCGGCGGCGGCGAAGTCGCCGCACGCAAGCTGCGCCTGCTGCGCAAGGCTGGCGCCCGCATCGAGGTCATCGCCCGCGAACTCAATGCCGAGATCGGCGAGCTCGCCGCCAGCGGCGAGGTCCGTCATCTCGGGGCGGAGTTCGACGCGGCGCAGGTCGACGGCTGCCGCCTGGTCATTGCAGCCACCGACGACCATGCCCTCAATGCCCGCGTCGCCGCCGCTGCGATGGTGGCCAACGTGCCGGTCAACGTCGTCGACGACCCGGAGCTGTCCACCTACATCACGCCCTCGATCGTCGAACGCTCGCCGGTGACCATTGCCATCGGCACCGGCGGTGCCGCGCCGGTGCTGGCGCGACGCCTGCGCGAGCGCATCGAGACGCTGCTGCCGGCGGCCTATGGCCGGCTCGGCGCGTTCATGGGCAAGCAGCGACCGCGGGTGAAGGCCCTGCCGGTCGAAGCGCGGCGCCAGCTATGGGAAGACTTCCTCGACGGCCCCGGGCCGGAGCGACTGTTCATCGGCGACGATGCCGCTGCCGCGATCGAGCTGGAAAGCCTGCTGCAGGGCAAGCCGCCGCGTGGCGAGGTGTACCTCGTCGGCGCCGGCCCTGGCGACCCGGACCTGCTGACCTTCCGCGCCCTGCGCCTGATGCAGCAGGCCGACGTGGTGCTCTACGACCGCCTGGTGTCGCCGGCGATTCTCGACCTGGTACGCCGCGACGCCGAGCGTCTGTTCGTCGGCAAGCAGCGCAACCTGCACACCGTGCCGCAGGACGAGATCAATGCCGAACTGGTGCGGCAGGCCGAGCAGGGCAGGCGCGTGCTGCGCCTCAAGGGCGGCGACCCCTTCATCTTCGGGCGCGGCGGCGAGGAGATCGAACAGCTCGCTGCGCGCGGCATTCCGTTCCAGGTGGTGCCGGGCGTGACTGCCGCCAGCGGCTGCTCGACCTATGCCGGCATTCCGCTGACCCATCGCGACTACGCCCAGGCCTGCATCTTCGTCACCGGCCATGCCCGCGCCGACGGCACGCTGAACCTGCACTGGGACCAGCTGGCGCGCCCGGGGCAGACCGTGGTGATCTACATGGGCCTGGCGACGCTGCCGGAGCTGTGCCGGCAGTTCGTGGCGCACGGCCTGCCGGCAGACTGGCCGGCAGCGGTGATCGAGAGTGGCACCTCGCCGCAGCAGCGCGTGGTGGCGGCGACCCTGGGCGATCTGCCGGGGAAAGTGGCGCAGGCCGGCATCAAGGGCCCGACCCTGGTGATCGTCGGCGAGGTGATCAAGCTGCGCGAGCGGCTGCAGTGGTTCCGCCCGCGCAGCGAAGACGCTGAGGATTAGCTGGCGCGGCTGAGGCCGCTGCTGCCCGTCTTGTCGAGGTCCTTGGCGCGCAGGCGCTTCTGGATACTGCGCAGGATGCCGGGGCCGTCGAGCCCGATCTGCGCCATCAGTTCCTCGCGGGTGCCGTGCTCGATGAACTGGTCCGGCAGGCCGAGGTTGAGCACCGGCACCAGCTGGTGGTTGGCGGTCAGCACCTCGTTGACGCCGCTGCCGGCGCCGCCGAGGCGACTGTTGTCCTCGACCGTGACCAGCAGGTCGTTCTCGTGCGCCAGCTGCAGGATCAACTCGACGTCCAGCGGTTTGACGAAGCGCATGTCGGCGACCACGGCATCGAGGATGTCCGCGGCTTCCAGCGCCGGCTGCACCATGCAGCCGAAGGCCAGGATCGCGACGCGCGGACGGCGCCGGCCGATGGCCTCGCGCAGGATCCGGCCCTTGCCGAGCGCCAGCGGTTTGTTCTCCTCTCCGGTCTCGATCCCCAAGCCGTTGCCGCGCGGGTAGCGCACGGCGGAAGGCTGCTTCAGCGTCAGGCCGGTGCCCAGCATGCGGCGGCACTCGCTTTCGTCCGACGGCGCCATCACCACCATGTTGGGGATGCAGCGCAGGTAGGACAGGTCGAAGGCGCCGTGGTGGGTCGCGCCGTCGGCGCCGACCAGGCCGCCGCGGTCGATCGCGAACACCACCGGCAGGTTCTGGATCGCGACGTCGTGGATCAGCTGGTCGTAGCCGCGCTGCAGGAAGGTCGAATAGATCGCGCAGACCGGTTTCAGGCCCTCGCAGGCCATGCCGGCGGCCAGGGTCACCGCGTGCTGCTCGGCGATGCCGGCGTCGAAATAGCGCTCCGGGAAGCGCTTCGAGAACTCCACCATGCCGGAGCCCTCGCGCATCGCCGGAGTGATGCCGACCACCGCGGGATCGCGTTCCGCGGCCTCGCAGAGCCAGTCACCGAATACCTGGGTGTAGGCGGGCTTGCCGCCGGGCTTCTTGTTGGGGAAGGCGCCGGTCACCGGGTCGAACTGGGTGACGCCGTGGTACTTGATCGGGTCGGCTTCGGCCGGGTCGAAGCCCTTGCCCTTGACCGTCAGCACGTGCAGCAGCTGCGGCCCCTTGGTGTCCTTCAGGCGCGCGAAGGCGGCGAGCAGGGCGTCGAGGTCATGGCCGTCGATCGGGCCGGTATAGCTGAAGCCGAGCGTCTCGAACAGCGAGCCCGGGTTCTCCAGATGCGCCTCGTTGTGTTCCTCTTCGCCCTGCAGCGGACGTGCGGCATGCGGGGTGTTGAGGCCCAGCTTGTTCACCAGGCGGGCGGAGTGGTTGCGCAGGGCGCCGACGTTCTCCGAGATCGACATGTCGTTGTCGTTGTAGACCACCAGCATGTCCAGGCCGAGGTGGCCGGCGTGGTTCAGGGCCTCGAAGGCCATGCCGCCGGTCATGCCACCGTCGCCGATGATGGCGACCGCGCGGCGTTTCTCGCCCTTCACCCGGGCGGCGGCAGCCATGCCGGCGGCGGCGGAGATCGAGGTCGAGGAATGGCCGACGCCGAAGGTGTCGTACTCGCTTTCGCCGCGGTGGCAGAACGGCATCAGGCCGTTGAGGCGGCGGATCGTTTCCAGGCGCGCGCGGCGGCCGGTGAGCATCTTGTGCGGGTAGGCCTGGTGGCCGACGTCCCAGACCAGGCG
>DATILC010000148.1:0-14042 GCA_035476855.1 Solimonas sp.
TGATGTGAAAAATGCGGCGACAACAACATCTCCCGCGATCGTGATTTCGCCCAGGCGTTCGTGAAGTACCAGTTCTGATATGGCCGGGCTCATCAGGCCTGGCAACTGCCGTCTCACCAGACCTGCACATCCAGCGCGTCAGGGTCCGCGTCACGGCCGGCGGCCATGACATCCCGGAAAAGAAGATCCGCGAGCGGTATGTGACGAGCCGGGAGAATGTCGTAAGACTCATGCCGCATCTTGCGAGCCTGCGTGTCTATCACAACAGCGCCGATGCCGATCCGAAACAGGGCGGCACTCCGACGCCGGCCCTCCTGTTGCACATGATCGGTGGCAAGGTCGTGCGGCACACGGCATTGGATCAAATTCCGGACTGGGCCAAGCCGCTGCTGGCAATCGCATTCAAGTGCGGCGGCGATTAGAAGAAAAGCCCCTCGAAGTCACTTGCGCTGCTGCTGTTCTCTTTCTGAACCCCGGGGGCACGGTCCCGCGCTTCGCTCCCCCACCAGCACGGGCGGCTCATCGGCTGCCGCCTTTTCGCCTTCCTGCATCGCCTGCTTGAAGTTCCTGATCGCCCCGCCAAGGTCGCCGCCGGCGCCGCGCAGCTTCTTGGTGCCGAACACGACCAGCACGATGACCAGGACGATGAGCCAGTGCCAGATGCTGAATGAACCCATGGGGGCCTCCGTCGCGGTTCAGACCGCCGCGAGATACAGCAGATAGATGCCGATGGAGCCGAGGCCGCCATGCAGGGCGACCAGTGGCAGCGTGGCGCGTTCGCGGAAGACGACGCGGAACAGCAGCATGCCGCCGACGAAGCCGGACAGCAGCACCACCAGTGCCCACCAGGCCTGTGAGGGCGTCGCGTCACCGCCACGCAGGGTGGCGACGAACAGCAGGGCCAGCGCGGCAAGGCCTGCCAGGCCGTGCATCGTGCCGAGTGCGCGTGGGATGCGCTGCTTCAGCGCGATCAGCAGGGCCATCAGGACGCCGCCGGAAGCGACGGCAATGAAAGCCACGAGGGCCATCTGGGTAAGCGTCATGTTGCCTCCTCAAGCATGCCGACGCGTTTTCTGTAGCTGCAGGATCGACCGGACCGCCGGCTGCCACCCCAACCCTAAGTTAGCCAACCGTGGCGGCTGGCCCATCACACCGCCCCCAACTTCATCAGCGCGCCCTGGGTCAGGTACTTGCTGTACAGGTCGGGCTGGTTGGCGCCGCTGCGGTGCACCTTCTCCAGTTCGCGTACCTGTTCCAGGCGGGTGACGCGGCCGGTCTGGATGTCGGAGGCGGTGACATGGGTCCAGCTCCAGTAGGGATGGGCGCCGTCCATCACGCGCTTGCTACCGGATTCATACAGCGTGTAGGCGCCATCGAAGGAGCGGTAGGGCTTGCCCTTGCGGTCATAGCTCACCATCCCGACCACGACCTGGTTGCGGGCATCGAACCAGACGCGCTTCTTCGACACCGGCGCACGCGGGAAGCGCAGCGGCTCGGCCTCGACGACGATCGCCTCCGGTACCAGTTCCACCTCGGTATCCCAGAACGAGTCGCCCTTGGCGCCGCCATGCGTGCGGTGTTCCCAGTTGGGGCTGTCCGGGTTCCAGTTGCCGGACAGGCCGGCGAGGAAGGGGCCGCGGCCGACGATGCGGTAGTTGCCCCAGGTGTGTAGCGGATCGCCCGCGGCCCAGGCATCGGAGAGATATAGCGTCGAGCCCGGCACCAGCGGCTCGAAGCGCTGGTCGGTGGGGAACTGGCGGATGCGGCGGAACTCGGCGACGTAGCCGTAAAGCAGCGGAAAAGTGTTCTGGTCGTAGTTCCAGATATTGAGGAAGGAGGTGCCGCGCGAGCTGGACGGATTGAGGAAGAACACCGACTGGAAGCGCAGCTTGTCCTGCTGCTCCGGCCAGTAGGGGCGCGGCTCCAGCACCGTGCGCGCCACCGGCGACATCTCCGCCCAGCCGGCGCTGTACTCGAACTCGACCGAACCCTTGGGCGAGACGTCGTACTCCTTGAAGGCATAGAACGAGGCATCGTGCCGGCCCCAGCTCAGCGTCTGCGCCGCGAACAGCTCGATGCCGCTCTTCGGATCGGGGAAGGGATTGCCGCCGATCCAGGGCTTGCCCGTGCGCGTGTCGATCACATTGCCCTTGGCGTCGAAGCCCCCCCGCCCGGCGTGCTTCAGCGTCGCCTCGATGTACTCCCAGGGCGACAGGCGCATGACATCGGTGGTGGTCGCGCGCAGCTTCAGGCGCCGGCCCATGGTCCGGATCTGGTGGTAGCGCACCGGCTCCAGCAGGTCCTTGACCAGGTCGACGTTGTTGGCGTCGATCAGGTCGCCGGCCTTGAGGCGGCCCTGGGTGTAGGCCTCGATCGACAGCAGTTCCTCGGGGTAGGCCCTGGTGATGTCGCCGGTCGCGGCGATGGCCTTCGCCAGCGGCATCAGCACGCCGGTGCCGAGCACTCCCAAGGCCGCATCGCGCAGGAACTTGCGGCGGCTGTAGCCTTGGTCATAGCGACGGATGTGCATCAGTTGACCGCCCTTGCACGACCTTCCCAGTAGGGCTGGCGCAGCTCGGTCTTCAGCACCTTGCCGGCGCCGGACAGCGGCAGCGCCTCGCGCAATTCCAGGCTGCGCGGGCACTTGTAGCCGGCGATCAGTTCCTTGCAGTGCCCGTACAGCGCCTCCTGGCTCAGCGTCGCGCCGGGCCGCAGCACCACGGCGGCATGCACCAGCTCACCCCATTCTTCGCTGGGGATGCCGATCACCGCGCAGCAGGCCACGGACGGATGCCGCGCGATGGCGTTCTCGACCTCGGCGCTGTACACGTTCTCGCCGCCGGAGATGATCATGTCCTTGAGGCGGTCGACGACGAAGACATAGCCACCATCGTCCATGTAGCCCATGTCGCCGGTGTGCATCCAGCCGTCGCGCAGCGCGGCGGCGGTGGCTTCCGGCTGGTTGAGATAGCCCTGCATGACGTTCGGCCCGCGCACCAGGATTTCGCCGACTTCGCCGCGTGCGCACTCGCGGCCCTCCTCATCGGCGACGCGGACCTGCAGATGGCAGAAGCCGCGGCCGGCCGAGCGCAGGCGGCCGTTGGCGCGGCCCTCGCCACGGTGCTGCGACGGCGGCAGCGTGGTCGCCGTCGCCGCCAGCTCGGTCATGCCGTAGACCTGCCGGAAGGCTGCATCGGGCAGCGCCTTCATCGCGCGGTCCAGCAGTGCTTCCGAGGCCGGCGAGGCGCCGTAGAGCAGGTGCTGCACCGGGGACAGGTCGTATTGCCCGATTTCAGGGTGGTCGACCAGGGCCTGCAGCATCGCCGGTACCAGCAGCAGTTCGCTGATGCGATGCCGCGCCACGGCCTGCAGGACCAGATCCGGCCGGAACGCAGGCAGCATCACATGGGTGCCGCCACGCAACAGTAGGCAGGTGGTCATCATCATGTCGGCGAGATGGAACATCGGCGCCACATGCAGGCCGATGCAGCCTTCGGGGAAGGGGCCCTCCGCCATCAGCGCCAGTGCCGAGCTGCAGAGCGCGCGGTGCGACAGCAGCACGCCCTTGGGCTTGCCGGTGGTGCCGCCGGTGTAGAACACGCCGTAGGTTTCGTCGCTACCAAGGCCCGCGTCCTCGATCGGCTCGGCACCGGCCACCAGCGACTCCAGGTCGAGCAGGCCGTCCGGGCAGGCGCCCTCGCCGCAGAACACCGCAAAACGCAGGAACGGGCAGGCCTCGAACAGCGCATCGGCATGGCGCGCATGGCTGTCGTCGAGAAAGATCGCCACCGACTGCGAGTCCTGCAGCGAGTAGATGATCTCCTCCAGGCTCCAGCGGAAATTCACCGGGTTGACCACCGCGCCGGCCCAGGGCACGGCGAGGTAGTAGTGCAGGTAGTAGTCGGAGTTCAGTGCCAGCATGGCGACATGGTCGCCGTTGCGCACGCCGAGCTTGCGCAAGGCACCGGCCAGGCGCGCGACGCGGTCCTGCAGCTGGCGGAAGCGCGTGTTGCGGCCGTTGCAGATCGTGGCGACGGCCTCGGGATGCTGTTGCACCGCGCGGTGCAGTCCCTGGGTGAATTGCATGACGCTCTCCTCTAGTTTTTGCGCCACCGGATATCCAGCCAGTCGGCCAGGTCCTGGGTGACCTGTGCGCGCTGCGGCGGCGCTTCGTTGAATAATTCGTGGTAGCCGCCTTCGTAGAGGCGCAGGCTGCGGTCGCGGCTGCCAGCGCGGTCGTGCACGCGGCGCCCGCCGGCATCGGGGGCGAGGCGGTCGGCGGTGCCGTGCAGCACCAGCAGCGGCAGCTTCAGCGTCGGCAGGGCATGCGGCATCCAGTCGAGGAAACGCGCCAGCTCCGCCACGGTGCGCGCCGGGATGCGGCCGCGGTGGTTGAGCGAATCGCGCGCATAGAGCTCGACTTCCTCGGCGTCGCGCGAGATGCCGCCGGCGTCGATCGGGTACAGCGGTGTCGCCGGTGCCAGCACGGACAGCGTGCGCGCCACCCACATCAACGATGCCGGCACGCCGTCCAGCGTCACTGCCGGCGCCGACAACGCCAGCCCGGCGAGCTTGTTCTGGTGCTTCAGGCTGTAGCGCAGTGCCAGCGCACCGCCGAGGCTGTGGCCGAGCAGGAACAGGGGCCGCCGGCCCTGTGCGCTGCGTGCCTTCTCGACCAGTTGGTCGAGGTCGCTGCAGGCGTGGTCGAAGCGGTCAATCAGCGCACGCCGGCCACCGGAGCGGCCGTGGCCGCGGTGGTCCAGCGCATAGACCGCGGCACCGCGCCCGGCCAGCTGCTCGGCCAGGCGACGGTAGCGCCCGCTGTGCTCGCAGACACCGTGGGCGATCACCAGCGCATGCGTGGGCCGCGGCGGCAGCCAGGACTGCCAGTAGATCTCGGTGCCGCGGGCGCCGGTGTAGCGTTCCTCCTGCCTAAGCATGCGCGGCCTCCGCAGCAGTGCCGAGGCGCAGGACTTCATCGAAGCTTTCCTGCAGATCCTGCATCAGCCATCCGGGACGGCTGACCGCGGCCTCGTCGAGATTGAGGCCGATGCAACAGCTGTCGCCATGGGAGACCAGGGTGATCATGCCGGCGCAGCCCGGCAGCGGCGCGAAGGGGAACAGCTGCGTCACCCGGGCACCGGCGAGGTAGACCTCGTCGCGCAGGCCGGGCACGTTGCTGATCTGCAGGTCCTGCGAGGCGATGCGCCGTCCCATCGCCTCGGCGACCACGGCCGTCGGCAGGCGACTCAGCAGCGGCATCAGGTCGAGCGTCGCGCGCAGCGCTGGCTCGCGCCGGATGCGCGTCACCGCCTCGCTGATGAGTTGCATGCGCTTGCGCGGATCAGGCTCCGCCAGCGGCGCGGCGAACTGCCCCGGCACGAAGCGGTTGCCGCCGGCGCTGTCCTGCGCCGAGCGCAGGCTGATCGGGAACGTCACCGGCAGGCTGCTGGGCACGGTGCCGAAGCGGCGGTGGTAGCGCGCGAAGCCGCCGAGCAGGCCGGCGATGAAGGCATCGTTGAGCGTGGCGCCGGACTGCTTGGCCGCGGCCTTGAGTCCGGCCAGCGGCACTTCCATCGCCTCGAAGCGCCAGCGGTGGCTGCGCCGGGCCAGCAGCGGCGAGGGCGGGGCGGACTTCGGATCGAGCACGCGTTTCAGCGAGGCGGCGTAGCGCAGGGCGTCGATGGCCAGTTGCCCGGCGTCATCACGGCCGCGCGTGAGCAGGGTTTCGACTCCGCGCCGGGCGTCCTGCAGGCGCGCGGCCAGGTTCTCCCTGCGGCGCAGCAGTTGGCGCGAGAGGGTTTCGCCGAGCCGCTGTTGCTGCGGCGTCGCTGCCTGTGGCCGGGGCTGTGGCTCGCGGCTGCGGCTGTGTGCGGCGCCGAGCAGTTGCACGATGCCCATGCCATCGCTCATCGCGTGGTGCAGCTTCAGCACGTAGGCGGCGCCACCATCCTGCAGGCCTTCGATCAGCAGGGCCTCCCAGGGCGGGCGGCGCTTGTCGAAGGGCGCCATCGCCAGTCGCTGTGCATGGTCCAGTACCTCGCGCAGCTCGCCCGGCGCACGCAGCTGGATGCGTCGCAGGTGCCGGTCGAGGCGGAAATCACGGTCGATCTTCCAGACCGGGTTGCCGAGCCCGGGTGGCAGTTCCAACAGCCGGGAGCGCATGCGCGGTGTCGCCGCCGCGGCCCATTCATGCGCCGTCCACAGGCGTTCCCAGTCCGGTACGCGGTCGAGTATCTCGACGCTGACCACGGCCGAGCGCAGGTTGGGACGATCATCGAGCCGCCACATCAGCGTCTCGAAGTCGTCGAGGGCCTCGCTGCCGCCCCAGCGCTGCAACTGCGCGGCGCGATCCGTGGATGCTGCGGCGATTGTGCTCATGCCTGCTCCTGCGGCCACTCGGCCAGCGTGTCGATGAACTGCTGGCGCACGGCGGCGATGCGCTGATCCAGTTCGGCGGGTTTCCAGCCGGCGACGGAGATCGGCGGCAGCACCATCACGTCGACCGTGCCGGGCCGCATCCAGACGCCGTTGCGCCACATGCGCTCGCCGACGTTGCGCATCACCACCGGCACGACCGGCACACCGGCCTGCATCGCCAGGTGGAAGGCCCCCTTCTTGAAAGGCCCGAGCCGCGGCGAGTACGAACGCGTGCCCTCGGGGCAGATGCCGACCGACAGCCCACGACGCAGTTTCTCGACCGCCGGCGCCAGCGCCGCGCGCGCAGCCTGCGCATCGCCGCGGTCGACGAAGGCCATGTCGGCGAACCTCATGAAGGCGCCGAAGCCGGGCACCTCGGCGGCCTCCTTCTTCACCACGCCGGTGAAGCTGCGCTGCGCCAGCTTGAGGCCGATCACCAGGTCCAGCGGCGACTGGTGGTTGAAGATGAACACCGCCGGTCGCTGTGACCACAGATGCTGCTCGCCCTGCACCCGCAGTTCGATGCCGGCGAACAGAAGCCCCAGTTCGGTGCCGAGGGTGGATACGAGGTCCAGCGCGCGGCGCCGTTCGCCGGTGAGGCGGTCATAGGCCACGCCGCCGAGGAAGCTGGCAGCCATGGCCGCGTACGAGCTGATGGTGCGTAGCCGGTCGCCCAGGCTGATCCGGGCCTGCGGCGCGAAGTCCAGCCGTGGCCAGCCGCGCTCGCTGGCGAGCCTCGCCAGCTGCGGCTGCGCATTGATTGCGCAGGGGCGGCCGACGACAGACAGGAAGTCGCGATCCTCGTCGCCGTTGGCATAGGCGTGGCAGTCGCGTAGCCGCAGGCCTTGCTCCTTTGCGAAGCGGCGTGCGGCGGCAGCCTTCTCCGGTCCCCACAGCGGCGTGCCGTCGAGATGGCCGGTCAGCAGGCCTTCCCGGCTGGCGAGGTGCGAGGTCAGGCGGTGCAGGATCTGGAATTCATCGGCCACCGCGGCGACCTGCTGCGCCGTCGCCGAGCTGGCGATCACCAGGGTATGGCCCATCTGCCGGTGCGCCTGCACCAGCTGCCAGGCCTCGGGAAAGACCATCGCCGCGATGCGCTGGCGGAACAGGCGCGTCCAGGTCTCCGCCCACTGCTGTTCCGGCTGGCCAGCCAGACGAGCCGCGACGCCGCCGAGCAGGCGTTCGAAGTCAGCGGTGCCCGGTTCGTCCAGCCGCGAGAAAGCCAGCAGGTCGGCGATCTCGTCGAGATCGACATCGCGGCGTAGCAGCCGGTCCTTGAAGTAGACCGCGGCGGAGTAGCCGTCGATCAGGGTGCCGTCGAAGTCGAAGAAGGCCGCGACCTGCGGGCCGGGCGGGCCGACGCGGATGCGGCGCAACTGCTCGGCCAGCGAGGTGGCTGCCGGCAGGGACGGCAGATCAGGACGTCCCATGGCTGGCCTCCGTCACGGTGTTCACCGCATGTCGGCGATCCAGCCGGCCGAGCGCGAGCGTCGCCTCCAGGGCCTTCGCGCATTCGTCGGCGAAGGCGCGGCGGCGTTCGCCCAGCTCGGCGCCGCCCGGGGTCAGCAGGCGGCGGTTGTCGGCCAGCCGCAGGGCATTGCCGAACAGCTCGCGCGAGATCGACTCCGGCGTCAGCAGGCGCTTCTGCAGCAGGTACTGGCGGCCGACGGCGACGCAGTCGTCGAGAAAGCGCTTCTGGTCAACTGGCCGCGTGTTCGGGTGTGCGGCGAGCCGGTCGGCGACGATGAAGTAGGCGCCGAGGAAGGACGGCAGCACCGTGTGCGCGATCAGGAAGGAAGCGCTCTCCAGCAGTGCGATGCGTTGCTCCGGCGTGGCGCTGCGTTCGCGCCAGTCGGCTTCGAACAGCGCGGCCTCCTCCAGCAGCTCATCGCGGAACGCACGTTTCTCGGAGAAGAAGAATTCGAACTTCAGCAGGTCGCGCAGCGCCAGCGTGCTGCGCCTTGTGTCGGCTTCCAGCTCGCCGCTGCCGTTCTGCAGGCTGTCGTACAGCGCCAGTTCGGCGATGGCGCGGTTTACGAACCAGTGCACCGCGCTGTTGCGGTAGAAGGCGGCGACCGCGTGCTGCCCTGGCTCGATCGCGAACACCGGTTCCAGTCCGGCTTCATAGCGGCGCAGCACGCCGGTGCCGGTCAGCGAGTCCAGTGTGTCAAGCACGCCGCTGTGGTGGCGCAGCGGCTCGACCTGCGAGGTCGGCAGGCTGCGCGCGTGGGCGTAGTCCAGCAGCGGCTGCACCTGGCGCAGGACCTCGTCCAGCGTCAGCGCGCGGTCGCCGGCACTGAGCAGGGCCAGCGTCACCAGTGCCTGCGCGGTGACCGGCGTGGCCTTGTTGATGCGCTGGAATACCTCGAAGGCGATCTTGGCGACGGCATTGCGCGACTCGCCGCTCTCCTGTCCCAGGCGCTGCGCCAGCGACATCGGCTCACCGAAGCGGACATGCACGCCACCGATCCAGCGGCTCTGCATGCGCACGTAGGACGCCAGCCAGCCGAGGCCCTCCTTGGGCTTGATGCCGTTCTGCTCCTCGCGGACCATCGCCTGCACCTCGTGCAGCTGGTCGTAGGTGATGGCGGTGGGCACCAGGATCACGTCCTCGGCTGCGCCGCTGTGGATCGCGGAGACGAGGTAGCTGAGCAGGCCGTACTTGGGCGGGCGCAGCTTGCCGCTGCGGGAGCGGCCGCCCTCCATGTACCACTCGAGGTTGTCGCCCTTGTGCACCAGGTGGGTCAGGTATTCCTGCAGCACCAGCTTGTAGACCTCGTCGTCCTTGAAGCTGCGGCGGATGAACACGCCGCCGCTATGGCGCGCGATCTGCTCGAAGGGGAAGAAGCGCAGGTTGTCGCCGCCGAGCGTGTGCGTGCGCTGCAGCCCATGGGCGCGCAGCGTCTTCGACATGATGAAGAAGTCGGCGTAGGAGCGATGCGAGGGCAGGAACACCAGCGCGTGCTTGCGGTTGAGTTCCTTGAGCCTGGCCAGCGCGACCGCGTCGGCGTCGATGGTGAAGGCATTGGTATGGGCCGGGCCGAGGGCGTGGTCGAACAGCCAGGTGTAGGCGGCGCTATCGACCGACACCATCTCGCGCAGGCAGGCCTCGGCCTGGCGCAGCAGCTGCGGCAGCGGGCGCTGCAGGCGTTCGGCCAGCGCCTGCACCTGCTCGCGCAGGCGCGGTTCGCGGGCGACACGGCGGGCTTCCACCACGGGGGCCAGCGGGGTGCTGGCCAGGGCTTCGCGCAGCAGCTTCATGTCGCTTCCTTCGTCTGACGGGTGGCGGTGGCGGCGATGCGCTGCGCCACGGCCTCGGGCTGGTCGTACATCGGGACGTGGCCGGCGGCTTCGATCACGCAGTGCTGTGCGCCGCTGACGCGATCGAGGAAGGGCCGGCCGTAGGTGTCGAAAGGCAGCACGCGATCAAGCGCCGACCAGGCCACGCAGACCGGCAGGCGCGTCGCGTCGTAGGGCGCGATGGCGCCGCTGGCTTCGGTGTTGTGGAACAGCCGAGGCATCATGCGACAGCGCATGAAAGCGACCAGGCTGCTGCGGAAGTCATGGGTGGGGATGCGATCACCGTGCTCCATCGTGTTGGCCGACAGCGCGCGGCGTACGGCGGCGATGCCCATCAGCAGCCAGAACAGCAGGAACAGCAGCGGCATCAGCCGGAAGGGGACCATCAGGCTGCGCACCAAGGCGCGGTAGTCCTGCTGGCTGCGCCAGCCGCCGGCCGGAGACAGAGCAGTGACGCTGAGCGCGAAGCCGCGCCGCGCCAGTTCCACCGCCAGCCAGCCGCCCAGCGAGTTGCCCGCGACATGCGCCTGCTCGATGCCCATCGCGCGCAGCTGCAGCAGCAGGCGATCGGCGATCAGCCCGATCGTCGGCTCCACGCCGGCCGGCAGCGGCTCGCCGCCGCGATGCCCCGGCAGCGTCGGCACGATCACGCGGAACTGCCGCTCCAGCAGCGACAGCACCGGCTTCCACACCTGCCAGCTGCCGCCGACGCCGTGCAGCAGCACCAGCGGCGCGCCCTGGCCGCCGACATAGACCTCGCCCATGGCCACGTCCCCGATCACTTTCCGGGCCGCCTCAGGCGATCTTCATCATCACCGTCTTGGTCTCGAGGTAGTGCGCGAACACGTCCTCGCCGTTCTCGCGGCCCCAGCCGGATTGCTTGAAGCCGCCGAAGGGCAGGTTCGGGTCCGGTGTCAGCTGCGTGTTGACCCAGACCGTGCCGGCCTGGATCTTGCGCGCCAGCTGGTGTGCGGCGGAGAGATCGCGCGTGTAGACATGCGCGCCGAGGCCGTAGTCGGAATCATTGGCCAGCGCGGCGATGTCGTTGATGTCGTCGTAGGGCGTCGCGGTCAGCACCGGGCCGAAGAACTCCTCGCGGAACGCCGGGTTCTGCCGGTCCTCGGTGACGAGGATGGTCGGCTCGATGAAGTAGCCGGCGCGCGACAGGCGCTTGCCGCCGGTGAACACCGCCGCACCGGCCCTGGTGCTGGCCTCGACCTTGGCCATCACCGAATCGGCCTGGCGCTGGCTGATGACGGGGCCGAGCATGGTGTCGGGCTCCAGGCCGGCACCGATCTTGAAGCTGCCGACCACGCCGGCGATGCCTTCCAGTACGGCGTCGAGTTGCTTGCGTGGCACCAAGAGGCGCGTGCCGGCAAAGCAGATCTGGCCGCTGTTGAGGAACACCGCCTGTGCAGCGCCGGGGATGGCCTGCTGCAGGTCGGCATCCGGCAGGATGATGGTCGGCGACTTGCCGCCCAGTTCCAGCGTCACCCGCTTGAGGTCCTTGGCCACACTGCCGAGGATGCGCTTGCCCACCGCGGTGGAGCCGGTGAAGGAAATCTTGGCGATACCCGGATGATCGACGATCGCCTGGCCGGTGCAGCCGTCGCCGAGCACCACATTGACCACGCCCTTCGGAAAGCCCGCTTCCTCGATCAGCTGCGCGAGGCGCAGCGCGGAGTAGGGAGTCTGCTCGGCGGGCTTGAGCACCACGGTGCAGCCAGCGGCCAGCGCCGGCGCCAGCTTCCACACCGCCAGCACCAGCGGGAAATTCCAGGGCACGATCAGGCCGACGACGCCGACCGGCTCGCGCAGCGTGTAGCAGTGGAAGCCCGGGCCGTGCACCGCAGCGTTCAGCGACTTGCCGGAGAGCTTGGTCGGCCAGCCGGCGAAGTAGCGGAACCAGGCGGCCGACAGCGGCACGTCCAGCGTGCTGGAGAACATCAGCGGCTTGCCGTTGTCGAGGCTCTCGATCGCCGCCATCTCCGCCGCGTTGGCTTCGAGCAGGTCGGCGAGGCGGTGGATCAGGCGCTCGCGGGCGATCAGCGGAAGGTCGCGCCAGGCCGGGTCCGCGAAGGCGGTATGCGCGGCGCGCACGGCCTGGTCGACGGTGGCGGCGCCGCTGCAGGGAATGTGGCCGATCACCGCATCGGTCGCCGGATCGCGCACCTCGATGCGCTCGGCCGCGGGGTCATCGCGCCATTCACCGCCGATGTAGTTGAGGCTGGGCGGCAGCTTGACGACGGGGACGGGGGTGACAGGCATGTTCATGGGCTCTCTCCTCTCATTCGCACGACTTCGGTTGCCTACCTTTCCCGCAAGTGGGCTGCCGCTTCCCAAACTTTCGGTCAGGTATCGGGGTGGCGGCACTGTCTAGGCTCGGTCCATCGAAGAAGCCGCCGCAGCCAGCGACGGGACAAAAACTGAGGAGAGCACATGGAATCGAGACCGCTCGCGATGCTGGTGCTGGCCTGCCTGTTGCCGGGTCCGGCGCTGGCGGGCTACGGCGTATTCGCCCACGGCTACGGCATGAAGTCGGAAGGCGCCGGCGGCGTCGGCCTGGCCTGGGCCGAAGACAGCTCGGCGCTGGCTGCCAACTCCGCCGCTGCGCTGTCGCTGGGACGGCGCGTCGATGCCGGCCTCGACTGGATTCAGGCGCACTCGGGCGGTAGCTTCCGCGGCAACGCCGCCGGCCCCGATCAGCGCTACGACTCCCGCGGACAGGAACACTTCTTCATCCCGCAGGCCGGCTACGTGCAGCCGCTGCGGCCGGACCTGGCGCTGGGTGTCACCATGTTCAGCGCTGGCTTCGGCACCGACTACGAGAAAAGCCCCTACACCCGCTTCGGTGGCGCGCCGCGTGCCGGCATCAAGCTGATGCAGTCGGTGCTGTCGACCTCGCTGGCCTGGGCGCCGATACCGTCCCAGCACCTCGGCGTCGGGCTCAACCTGGCCTACCAGGAAGTGAACGTCGACGGCCTCGGCTTTCTTGCGCCGCTATCGGTAGCGCCAGCGAACGTCTCCGACCAGGGCGCCGATTCGGCCTACGGCTACAGCCTGCAACTCGGCTGGCAGGGCCGCATCAGCAAGCGCGTTTCCGGCGGTGTCGCCTGGCGCTCGCGAACCAAGCTCGGCCGCTTCCAGCGCTATCGCGGCCTGCTGCCTAATGGCGGCGAACTGGACCTGCCGGCGATCTACGGCGCTGGATTGGTCTACCGGCCGGTGCCTGTGCTGGCGCTGAGCTTCGATCTCAGCCGCGTCGACTTCGCCGAGGAGGCAGCCAGTGGCAATTCCGTCCGCCGCCTCTCCGAGGGGCGCCTGCTCGGCAGCGACGAGGGCCCGGGCTTCGGCTGGCGCAACCAGACCATCGGCAAGCTCGGCGCCAGCTGGCAGGCCACGTCGGTACTGCGCCTGCGTGCCGGCTACAGCCGCGCCAACAGGGTGATGCCGCCGTCGGAAACCTTCCTCGGACTGGTGGCGCCGGTGGTGATGCGCCAGCACTACACCCTCGGCGCGACCCTGACCACGCCGGGCGCCTGGGAATGGACCGGCTTCACCGCCTACGCGCCCCGCAGCCGGGTGGCTGGCGAGGGCTCGATCGCGTCGGCCTTCGGCGGTGGCGAGGCCGATCTGGATGTCGAGCAGGTGATTGCCGGCTTCTCGATCGGCCGGCGTTTCTGAAGCGGAGGACGAGAGGCGGTTCGCCGCCGGGAGGGCCGCGACCATCGTGGCCTTGCGCTGTTCGTCGCTTCCAGCGCCTCTTCCTATATCAACGGTGCCACGCTGGCCTGCGATGACGGACAGTCGCTGATGCGCCATGCGCGCTACGGCCTGCCGGAGCGGATCGGCTAACGATAGGTTGGGGCGCCGCAGGCTCCTTTCGTGGACGCTTTCACCATGCCCTCGGGCATGGATTCACGGGAGCTGTGCCATGAGCCTCACACAAGCCTTGCTGTCGATCCTTCGGGCCCCTGCGGTCGAACCCGCCCCAGCGAGCGTCCCGCAGGTTTCGTCAGAGCGGATGTCCCGCCTGGCCATGATCGGCATGGCCGATCCCGAATCCGATCACCCGACGCCGGGCTATGCCGGCCCTCGCATCTACCAGCAACGTATTCCCTGTTCGCCGCTCGGCATGCCGTGATGTGCGACGCCGGCGGGGGTGAGGGCGGCTAACAGCCGAGACTGTGTGAAAACGCACGAGGAGCGTCTTAGAAATCGGAATGTGCTCGCGTAGGCCGTGTTAATCATGGCCATGCGGGTTCGGCGGACGATTCATCGCATCCACGCGAGCGATTTTCACGAATCGCCAGGATCGGTGG
>DATILC010000149.1:0-1509 GCA_035476855.1 Solimonas sp.
GGCATCGCCAGGCGGCGCTCGATCTCGCGGTTGCCGATCGCCTCGTAGACGTCGTAGGCCACGGCCTTGTGCTCCAGCTCCTCCAGCGCATGCCATTGCCAGAGCTTGATCATCTCGGCATCGGTCTGGCGGATGAAGCTCTCGTCGGTCAGCAGCAGCTGGCCGAGCCGCGCGGTGAAGTGTTCCATGAAGGCGGTGCAGGCCAGCTGCTGGCTGTGCGGCAGGCGCTCCAGCAGCCACAGGCCGGCGCGGATCATGCGGTCCGGCACCGTGGTGTCGAAGCCATGTTGCTTGAAGTGTTCGTTGAGCCGCTCGTGCTCGCGGCCGTGGATCGCCTCCTGGCCCATGAAGCCGGCGACCTGCGCCTTCAGCGTCGGGTCGGTGATGCGGTCACGGTAGCGCCGCACCGATTCGGCGAAGAAGCGCTCGCCCGGCGGGAAGATGCCGGACAGCACCGCGTGGAAGGCGGTCACCAGCGCGTTGTCGGCGAAGGGATAGCGTGGTACCGGCTGCGGCACGCGGAAGTCGATGTGGCGCGGCGGGATGCCGACCCTGGCTCCGGCGGGGAGGCGGGCGGCGGCGTTCATGACGGCAGCGATGCGACTCAAGGCGATGCTCCTGTTCGGGGTCCGGTCGGCTGCTTTGACTTCTGCCGACGCCTGGTAAAGGCTATTCCGAGCAATTGTTCGGATTCAAATCGGATCAGGAATGCCCCGGAAACCCTCCCAGGAACGCGCCAAGGCAACGGTGGAAGCCATTGTCTCCGCAGGATTTATTGCCGTAGGCCGGGATGGCTTGGCGGGCTGCACCACGCGCGGCATCGCCGAGATCGCGGGCGTCGGGATCGGATCGCTGTACGAGTATTTCACCGACAAGAACCAGATCTTCGCGGCGATGGGCGAGCAGCTGGCCGGCGACGTGGTGGCGATGATCCGTGACTCGACGCCGGCGGCCGCGCAGCTGGACCTGCGCTCGATGGTGCTGCTGCTGGCGAAGAACTTCCGCGAGCTGCTCGAGCGTAACGATGGCCGCTACCTGCACTGCGCGCGCCACGTCGTGCAGATGGACCTGCAGAAGCAGCTGGCGCGCATCGACAAGGCGCTGCTGGGGATGGCGATGCAGTTCGTCATGCACCACCCGGAGTTGCTGCGGCTGCAGCGGCTGCCGGCGATGAGCTACCTGTTCATCCATGGCGGTGTCGCTGCGGTGGTGCGCCATCTCTCGGATCCGCATCCGACGATCAGCTTCGACGCGCTCGCCGAGGGCCTGGCGCTGATGGTGGAGCACAGCCTGCAGGGCGAGCTGCGCGCCGCGGCGGCCTGATCAGCAGGGCGCGCCGGCGGCCTGCCAGGCTTCAACGGCGCGCATGAACTCCGGGTGCGCCAGCGGCGGCGGCTGGCGTCCGGCGCCGGGATTCCAGCCCCACAGCACCAGCGGGTCGCTGCGCATGTGCTCGACCAGTGCATCGATGCTGCGGTCGCCGTTGCGGCTGCGATCGGTCAGCGCCTG
>DATILC010000150.1:0-6567 GCA_035476855.1 Solimonas sp.
CGATCGGCGACCTGATCCGCATCGACCTGCTCGGCGATCGTCCGCTGACCCTGCAGACCCGCCTCGACGAGAAGGGGACGGTCACCCTGGCTTTCCTCGGCGAGGTCCGCGCGGTCGGCCTGTCCGTGCGCCAGCTGGAAAGTTCGATCGCCACCGGCCTCCGGCAGGGCGGATACCTGACGACACCCGAGGTACAGGTGCTGGTGATGGAGTACCGGCCTTTCTACGTCAACGGCGAGGTCAAGCGGCCGGGGGGCTATCCCTACGTGCCCGGTCTGACCGCGCAGAAGGCGGTAACGCTGGCCGGTGGCCTGACGCCGCTGGCTTCGCAGAACAAGGTCTACGTGATTCGTGAAATGAACGCCGCCGGCACACGTGAGAAGATCACGCTCGACAGCGCCATATTTCCCGGCGATACGGTGATCGTCGAGGAGGGGCTGTTTTGAACATGCAAGAACGTTCACTCGAAGAGTTGGCGATTCCGGCGGGCCCGCCAGGGGTGCCGGACGTGCAGCCCGAGTGGATGGATCCGCTGCGCCAGCTGCGCATCCTGGCGCGCTACAAGTGGCAGATCATCGGCATGCTGTTGCTGAGCCTGCTGGCGGCCTTGCTGGCACTGATGGCGATCAAGCCGACCTACCGTGGCACGGCGACGCTGCTGATCGAGCCGCAGAGCGCCAACGTGGTGAAGATCCAGGAGGTCTACCAGCCCGAAACCAGCATGTGGAAGCCGACCGAGCACCAGAAGACCCAGGTCGAACTGCTGCGCTCCCGCATGCTGGCCGAGCAGGTGTTCACGGAACTCAAGCTGGCCGAAAACCCGGAGTTCAAGCGGGATGAGCCGTCGAAATCGACGGCACCCGGCATGCTGTCCGACGTCGAGGCCCTGCTGCGGCAGTCCCTGGGCGGTACCGGCGGCAACGAGCGCCGCGGGGTCGAGCAGCTGATGGAGCGGTTGCACGTAGAGCCGGTGATGGACACCAACCTGGTCAAGGTCAGTGCCGACGCCCACAGCCCCGAACTCAGCGCCCAGATCTCCAACGCCCTGCTGGCGGCCTACATCCGCTACGACCAGCAGTCGCGCGGCGGTCTCGCCGACCAGGCGTCGGGCTGGCTGAACCAGCGGCTGGAAGAGATTCGTGCCGATCTGGAACGCGCCGAGACGGCGCTGCAGGCGTTCTACGATTCCGAGCAGCTGGTCAATGTCGGCGGCGCGCGCGGCATGGTCGAGAGCGAGATCACCGACAACGCCCAGCGCCTGCGCGATGCGCAGAGGGTCAAGACCGAGCTGGAGAACGTCTACCGCCGCATCATCGCGGCGCGCAACGCGGTGGAGCGTCTCGAGGAGATTCCCGTCATTGCGCAGGAGCCGCTGGTGCAGAGCACCAAGCGCAGCTATATCGAGGCGCAGCGCGAGGCTGGCGGCCTGGAATCGCGTTACGGCAAGAACCATCCGAAGATGGTCACCGCCCAGGCGCGGCTCGATGACGCCCTCGATGCCTACAGAAAGCAGGTCACGCTGGCCGCCGACGGCATCCGCTCGCAGTACGAGATCGCGCAGACCACGGAGACCTCGCTGGCCAGTGTGGTGCAGAGCTCCAAGGCGCAGATCCGCGGCCTGGATCGCAAGCAGAACCAGGTGGAGATGCTGCAGCGCGAGGTCGACAGCAACCGCAAGCTCTACGAGACCTTCCTCGAACGCTCCAAGGAAACCGACATCGCCGGCAACCTCGACATCGGCAAGACCCGCGTGATCGAGCAGGCCGTGGTGCCCAACGAGCCGCACCGTCCGCGCAAGTCGCTGTGGCTGGTGGCCGCAGGCATGGCCGGCCTGTTCCTCGGCACCGCCATCGCCCTGCTGCGTGGCTACCTCGACGACACCATCAAGACGCCGCTGGACCTCGAGCGCCTGCTGGCCATTCCCGCGCTGGCGGTGCTGCCGCGGGTGCGCAAGACCGGCAAGCGTGGCGAACGACTGGTCCACATGGAGCGCAACGAGCCGGGTGCGATCTTCTCCGAGGGCGTGCGCACCCTGCGCACCAGCCTGCTGCTGGCGGATGCCGGCCACAAGCGCACGCGCATCCTGGTGACTTCGGCGGTGCCGGGCGAGGGCAAGACCAGCATCGCGCTGAACCTGGCGATGGCGCTGGGCCAGATGGAACGCGTGATCCTGATCGACGCCGACCTGCGCAAGCCGAGCATCGCCGGCAGCCTCAAGCTGCCGGACAAGAGCAAGGGTGTCACCGATGTCATCGCCGGCACGGTCGAACTGGCGCCCTGCATCCTGCGCCATGCCGAAGGCAACATCGACGTGCTGCCCTGCGGCAGCCTGCCGCCCAATCCGCTGGAGCTGATCGGCTCCGCGCGCTTCACCGCCCTGCTCAAGGTGCTGAGCGAGAGCTACGACCGCGTGGTGATCGACTCGCCGCCGACCATGCCGGTCAGCGATTCCCTGGTGCTGGGGCGCTACGCCGATGCGGTGCTGTTCCTGGTCAAGGCCGACTCGACCCCGGGCCGCCTGGTGGCGGCGTCGGTTCGACAGCTGCGCAAGGCCGGGGCGCCGCTGATCGGTGCCGTCCTCAACCAGGCCGACACCCGTCGCCAGTCCGGGTTCTCCTATGGTTACTACTACTACCAGGGTGGATACGGCAGCTACACCGGCAAGTAGCCGCGGCATGCGCAGGCGCAGCTTGCAACGGGGTGTGCGTGCGGTCGTGGCGCTGGGCGTCGTGGCCGCGGCCCTGGGTCTCGCCACGCAGGCCTGGGACGAACTGCATGCCGAAGTCGTGTTCCTGTCTTCCTCGCAGGCCCTGAAGCAGGGCGACGCCGCGGCTGCACGCGACGCCGCGCAGCGCGCGCTGGCGATGCATCCGCGGGACTACGCCTACCTCGAGCGGGCTGCCCTGATCGAGGACGGCATGCAGCGTCCGCAGCACGCACGGCAGCTGTGGCTGGCCGCGCTGGCGCAGCGGCCGGGCTCGCCCTATCCCTGGGCTCGGCTGGCGCAATGGCAGCTCGACCATGGCGATGTCCGTGCACCGCTGCTGGAGCGCAGCATCGCCCAGGTACGGCGTCTCGGCGAGCACGAGCGCGGCCTGTGGAAGCTGTTCGCGGCCGAGAGCCTGCAGCACTGGAACCAGGACCTGCCGCCGCCGGTCCGTGCCACGCTGAAGCAATGGCTGCTGCAGGAATCCGCCGCGCGTCAGCAGGCCCTGGGCCGCTACGCGCTGGCCAACCGGCAGGAGACCGTGCTCTGCGGGGTGTGGGAGGAGAAGGACGGTCCGCAGCCCTGGTGCGACCAGATGCGGCAGATTCGCCAGTCCTGCGATGGCGGTGGGCCGCTGAATCCGATGCAGCGCCAATGGTGCGCCAGGGTCGAGGCCCTGCCGACCCAGTATCCGCCGGGCTGAGCGCATGCAAACTCCCGGATTCCTCGCCCGTTGTTATCGCCTCCAGCTGCGTGCGGGACGGCTGCTGGAGAGCATGGTCTTCCTCGGCTGGCTGCTGCTGCTGCTGTGGCTGCCGCTGCCCTTCGGCAGCAACCGTCCCTGGGCCGAGGGCCTGCTAATCCTGGCGGTCGGCCTGCTGCTGGCGCTCTGGGGTCTGTCCTGGGCGCTGTCGAACCTGCGATTGCGGCACCTGGGCACGCGCCCGCTGTGGCTGGGCCTGCTGTGGGCCGCCTGGTTGCTGTGGATCCTGCTGCAGACGCTGCCGCTGGACCCCGCGTTCATCGAGGCCTGGGCGCCGTATCGCTGGCAGCAGCTGCAGGACGCGGGGCAGGTGCCCGGTGTGGTGCTGCCCTTGCTGCCGGCGCTGTCGGTCGACGCCGACCTGACGCGCGGCCAGCTGCTGCTGAGCACGGCCTACGCCCTGCTGTTCCTGCTGTCGATGCTGCTGCTGCGCCGGCGCCGGCGCTACAAGTGGCTGCTGTGGACCCTGCTGTTCGGCGGACTGGTCCAGGTGGTCTACGGCAGCCTGATGGTGCTGTCGGGGCTGGAGTACGGTGCCTGGGGCGCCAAGCAGGCTTACCGCGGCTATGCCACCGGTACCTTCGTCAATCGCAACCACTTTGCCGGCTACCTGGAGCTGAGCCTGGCCGCGGCCCTGGGTGTGGCGATCGCCTCTGCGCGCCACATGGGCAGCGGCCTGGACTGGCGCCAGCGCCTGCGCCACTACCTGGCGATGCTGCAGGACGGGCCGATGTTCGCGCGGGTCTGCATGGCCTTCCTGTTCGCCGGGTTGATCCTGAGCCAGTCGCGCATGGGCAATGTCGCGGCCATCGGCGGCCTGTCGCTGGCCGGCCTCGGTTACCTGCTGTGCCGCCCGCGGCGGCAGGCCGCCCTGTACTGGCTGTTGCTGCTCGGCAGCGTCCTGCTGGTCGACGTGCTGCTGTTCGGCCGCTGGTTCGGCCTCGAGCAGCTGGCCGAGCGCTATGCCGCGGTGCAGCCGGCCGTCAACCTGCGCCTGCTGGTGCTGGAAGATGTCCGTGCCATGATCCCGGCCTACGCGCCGCTGGGCAGCGGCCTCGGCACCTTCGGCCTGGCCTATCCGCAGTTCCGCTCGCCGGAGGTCGACTGGGCCTTCGACCAGGCGCACAACGACTACCTCCAGTTCCTGATCGAGACCGGCTACCCCGGCGTGCTGCTGCTGGCGACCCTGGTGTTGCTGACCGTGGGCCGGGCGCTGCTGCTGATCCGCCGGCGTGGCGACGCCCTGGTGCATGGCGTGGCCTGTGCCGCCCTGGCGGCCCTGGCCGCCCTGGGCATCCATTCGGCGGCGGACTTCAACCTGCAGATCCCGGCCAACGCGGCGACCCTGGTGGTGCTGATGGCGGCGGTATGGAGCTGCCGGACCCGCTCGCAGGGCCGACGGGCGGCGCCGCCGGCGCAGGCCAAGCCTGCGGCTGCTGTACTATGATCTGAAGCATACGTGCGGATCGAGGAGATAATCCGATGACGAAGCAGTGGCGCGGGGCGATGGCGACCCTGGTGCTGGGGGCGGGGCTGCTGTCCACCGCCGTCCAGGCCGGCGATGCCGGGCGTGTGGTGCTGGCAGAGGGTGGCGTATCGGTCACCCGTGACGGTCGCATGCTGCCGGTGCGGCAGGGCACGGTGCTGATGGCGGGCGATGTCGTCGGCACATCCGTCGACGGTGGCCACGTCGAGTGGCAGGCCGGCGATGAAGCCTATTTCTCCCTCAACCGGGGCTCCAGCTTCAAGATCCAGGAGTTCTCCGCCGACGAGGGCGGCAGGGCCACCTACAGCCTCGAGCGCGGGCTGTATGCCGCGATCAGCGGGACGATCAAGACGCCGGACCGGCACTGGGTCGAGACCGAAGCGGCACGCATCGAGGTCAACGGCACCAAGTACAAGTCGGCCGCCTGCAAGGGCAACTGCCGCACGCGCAACGGTGGCAGCATCGCCGACGGCACCTATGTCGGCGTCGACGAGGGCCAGGTGACCATGTCGAACCGCGCCGGCAAGCTGACCCTGGGCGCGGGCCAGTTCGGCTATGCGGCCAGCCCGAATACCGCGCCGGTGCTGCTCGAGGGCCCGCCCGACATCTTCCTCGGCGCGGAGGCCGGCTTCGATTTCGACTTTGAGTTCAATATTGACCCGGGCCTGGTCATCGAGCGTCCGGCCAGCCCGTCCTGAGTCTGGCGATTCCCCGAAAGCCCGCAGCTTGCTGCGGGCTTTTTTGTGCCCGCGGTCCGGCGGCAGGGCCTTCCGCAGATCTCCTTGGTGAAAATTTAATCAAATATTGCATCTGAAACAGTTCGTGAATAAGATTCACAAATAAATTCGGATTTCATTCTCAATTCCTGCATGGGTACCAAGGAACGCCGTCAGCGTGAACTCGAGGACCGCGAGCGCGTCTTCCTCGAATGCGCGCGCGATCTGATCCGCGACGAGGGTCTGCTGAACCTGCAGATGTCGCGCATCGCCGAGAAATCCGAGTACGCCGTCGGCACCCTGTACAAGCACTTCGCCTCCAAGGAAGACCTGCTGCTGGCGCTGACCGTGGTCGACGCCGAGCAGCATGTGGACCTGTTCCGGCGCGCCGCGCAGTGGCAGGCCAGCACGCGCGATCGCATGTTCGCGATCTCGGTGGCGGACATGATCTTCGTGCGCCGCAACCCCGAGCACTTCCGCCTCGCCCAGTACGTATTGACCGAGGTGGTCTGGCGCGCGGCCTCGGCGGAGCGCCGCGAGGACTTCCTGGCCTGCAGCGAACCGATCGGCAAGGTCGTGGTCGGCATCGTCCACGACGCGGTCGCCGCCGGTGACCTCGAGCTCAAGGGCCTGTCGCCCGAAGAGATCTGCACCGGCCTGTGGACCCTGGCCACCGGCACCCACAACCTGGTCCATGCCGAGGGCGTGCTCGACGACTTCAACGTGCGCGAGCCCTATCGCCTGATGTGCCGTCATACACAGGTGATGCTCAACGGTTATGGATGGCTTCCCCTGATCGACACCGGCGACAGCGAGTCGCTCGATGCCCTGATCCAACGTATTTGCAAAGAGGTATTCGATGACCTGTGCAACTAATGGAAGCCGTCGCCTCGCC
>DATILC010000151.1:0-24964 GCA_035476855.1 Solimonas sp.
CGTTGGTCGTCTCGCCATCGAGGGTGTCGCCCTCGATGTTGAAGCAGCCAACGCTCAGCGAGAAGCTGTTCTGGTCCGCCAAGCCGGTCGAAACCACCAGCGAATCCGACTGCGCCGGCGGGATGCCGGTCAGCCCGGTGGTGGCGCTCACGCGCACGCTGGTGGCAACGGTGCCGGAGCGAACCGTGGTCTGCACGATGCCGTTGGAGTCCGTCTTGCCGGTCACAGGCGTCAGCGAAATGCCACCCACCGTCGTATCAAGACTGAAGGTGACGTCGACATCCTTGACCGGCCCACCCGCGGTGTTGAGCACCTGGAATCGCACGACCGAGGTTTCCGGAGCACCGGCACCGCGCAGGCGGATGGAAGTCGGCACAGCAGAAACGAACTGGATCGAGCTGACTGGCGCTGACTGGACCGCGATGGTACCGGTCGCGACGAGCTCAGCTCCGTCGACGCTGGCGGTCGCAGTGATCAGATCATCACCGCTGCAGCCGAGGGCGCGATAGGTCGCGGTCGCACTACCGGTGGTCGTCGTGACCGGGGAATCGATGCTCGCCAACCCGCTGGCCGTGCATGGAGAGGAGAACGTGATGCTGACGGAGTCGGTCACCAGCGCATTGCCGTTGGCGGTGTCGACGATGTTGACCCGCAGGCCCGAGCTGCCACCCGGCGGCAGCAGTGCCGGCGGTGCTACGCCGACCTCGATTGCACCGGCAGTGAAGGTAGCGCCGTTGAGTACACCCAGACGCGGCACGGGCGTGATGGTCGTACCGCCGGTCGTACTGCCGGTCGTACTGCCGGTCGTGCTGCCATCTCCGATACCACCGCCTCCACCGCAAGCGGCCAGGGCGACAGAGAGGAAAATCGCAGAAATAGAAACTCGAGTCTGCTTAAGCATGGGCTCCCGGCCTGCCGCGTCCCCCGCGGCCGATAGGTAAAAGTTAGGGGGGATGCTATCCCAGAAATTCAATCAAAACAAGAAAATCAAGCAACTATTGAAAGCAGTGCTGTAAGTGGCATTTCGCATGGTGCCCTTGGCAGGAATCGAACCTGCGACCTACCGCTTAGGAGGCGGTCGCTCTATCCACTGAGCTACAAAGGCGCTGGATCGCGAGTGTGCGGTCTCAACCGCTGGATGGGAAGAACGCCCTGTCCGGACCGATGGCCCAATTGTAGACGCAGGCGCCGCGACCGTGTCGGTTTTGGTGCGGTGCACATCGCAGGTCATTCGCTATACTCGCCGCGCCCATCGATCACGCCCCTACGTGTATACCCAGTACTTCCAGCTCCGGGAGATGCCGTTCACCATCACCCCGGACCCCGCCTACCTGTATATGTCGCCGCGCCACCAGGAGGCGCTGGGGCACCTGCTGTACGGCACCGGCCAGCATGGCGGCTTCGTGCAGCTCACCGGCGAGGTCGGCACCGGCAAGACCACCATCGTGCGAACCCTGCTGGAGCAGCGGCTGGCGGATGTCGACGTCGCCATGGTGCACAACCCGCGGCAGTCGGAAATGGAGTTCGTGCAGTCGATCTGCGACGAGCTGCATGTCCGCTACGAATCGCCGGTCACCCTGAAGACCCTGGTCGATGCCCTTAACGCGCACCTGCTGAAGAGCCATGCCGAGGGGCGGCGCACGGTGCTGATCATCGACGAGGCGCAGAACCTGCGGCCCGAGGTGCTGGAGCAGGTGCGCCTGCTGACCAACCTCGAGACCACCAAGGAAAAGCTGCTGCGCATCATGCTGATCGGCCAGCCGGAGCTGTCCGAACTGCTGGCGCGGCCGGACCTGCGCCAGCTGGCCCAGCGCATCACCGCACGCTTCCACCTGACACCGCTGGGGTCCGCCGAAACCGCCGAGTACATCAACCACCGCCTGCGGGTGGCCGGGGCACAGCAGGAAATCTTCACGCGGGCGGCCTGCGACCAGGTACACCGCTACTCGCGCGGCATCCCGCGCCTGATCAACATCATCTGCGACCGGGCCCTGCTGGGTGCCTACTCGCAGGGCCAGCGCCGGCTGACGCCGCCGATGATCCGGCAGGCGGCGAAGGAAGCGATCGGCGAGCTGCCGACCACCTTCGATCCGCGCGCACCGCGGCGCTGGGCCAGCATCGAGGCGATCTCCGGCATTGCGCTGGCGGCCTGCACGCTGGCCTTCCTCTATACCTTCCTGATCCAGCCGCGGCTGCGGACGCCCCCTGCCCCGGACCAGGCCGCCGCCGCCACGGCACCCGCCCCCGCTACGGCCACCGCGGCGACGACCCTCACCGCTGCCACCGCGCCGCAGGGCCTGGCACAGCTGACGCGGGCACCGCAGCCCCTGCCCGAGGTGATGGGCCGGTTGATCCGGCTGTGGGATGCGAAGCTGCGCATTCCGCGCGGGGCCAATCCCTGCGAGGCACTGAGCCGCGACCGGCTGGAGTGCCATCGCAGCAACGGCAGCTGGTCCGACCTCGGCCAGTTCAACCGCCCGGCGATCCTGGTGCTGCAGTTGCCCGGCGGTGGCGAGCAGCATTTCCTGCTGCGCGAACTGACCACCACCCATGCCGGCTTCGAAACCCAGTTCGGCATCGTGCGCGTGCCGCTGGGCGATCTGGATGAAGCCTGGGACGGCGACTTCCTGATGCTGTGGCGCCGCGACATCGCGGAAACCCACCTCGAGGCGGGCAGCCACAGTGCTTCGGTGCCGCTGGTCTGGGAACGCCTGGCGGAGGTCGAGGGCACACCGATCCCGCCCGAGGTCAACACCTACTTCGGCAAGAAGCTGCAGCAGGCGCTGCGGCAGTTCCAGCTGCAGCGCGGCCTGCCGGCGGACGGCGTGCTGAACCTGCGCACGCTGATCGCGCTGGGTGACGGTCAGGCCGGAACACCGACCCTGCTGGGGAACAGCCGATGAGCTACATCCTGGACGCCCTGCGCAAGGCTGAGCAGGAGCGCAAGCTGGGCCAGCCGCCCTCGCTGCAGGCGGTGATGCATCACCTGCCTGCTGACGATCCGGCGCCACGCCGCCGCCTGCTGTTGCTGGCTGTCATCATCGCCGCGCTGATGCTGCTCGCGGTGACGGCCACGCTGCTGTGGCAGCGCCGGCAGGCTCCGCCCCCGGCGAATGCAACGCCGGTGACCACCGCCCCCACCGTGGCGGAAACACCGGCGGTCGCAACAGCCGAGGCCATCCCGCCCGCACCGGTCGCCACCGACATCGCCTCGCTCGATGATCTCGCCGCACCGGAGGAACCGGAGCCGGTGGTCGAGGCGCAGACGGCGTCCGAACCGGTCCGCAGCCGGCCCGCTGTCGTGCCCGCGCAGGAAGTGCTGTCGGAGGCCGAGGTCGCAGCGGAACCCGAAATGGAGGCGCCGCAGCACCAGCCGGAAACCTCGACGGCCTCCGACGCCGTACCGATGCTGCGCGACCTGCCGCCGGAAGTGCGGGCGAACTTCCCGCAGCTGAGCGTGGAAGTGCACGTCTACGACCACGACCCCGCCAAGCGCTGGATCATGGTCGGCGGGCGCCGCTATCGCGAGGGCGAAGCGCTCAGCGAAGGGCCGCAGATCTCTGAGATCACGGCCGAGGGCATCGTCCTCGACTCCCGCGGCCAGCGCGCGCTGGTCCCGATCACGCGCTGACCGCGGCGGTCCGGCCTCAGGCCACCGAGGCCGGCTTGGTGAGTTCGGCGCAGGCGGCTTCGAGGCGCTTCAGACCCTCAGCCATGTCGGCCTCGCTGATGGTCAGCGCCGGAGCGAAACGCATCACGTCCGGGCCCGCCACCAGCAGCCACACGCCATGGCGCAGGCCGGCGTTGACGATGTCCTTGGCGCGGCCCTTCCAGGCCTCCGCCAGCGGCGCACCCAGCAGCAGGCCCATGCCGCGCACGCCGTCGAACAGCGAATAGCGCCGGCCGATCGCCTCCAGGCCCTTGCGCAGCTGGTCGCCGCGCGCACGCACGTTGGCCACCGTCTCGGGCTTCACGATCTCCTCCAGCGCGGCTCCGGCGACGGCGCAGGCCAGCGGATTGCCGCCGTAGGTCGAGCCATGCGTGCCAAAGGCCAGGGTCTCGGCCAGCTTCGCCGTGGTCAGCATCGCACCCACCGGGAAGCCGCCGCCCAGGCCCTTGGCCGTGGTCAGGATGTCCGGCGTGACGCCGAGCTCCATGTAGGCGTACAGCGAGCCGCAGCGGCCGTTGCCGGTCTGCACCTCGTCGAACACCAGCAGCGCGTTGTGCTTCTCGCAGAGCTCGCGGACACCCTTGAGGAAGGCCTCGGTCGCCGGCGTCACCCCGCCCTCGCCCTGCACCGGCTCCAGCACCACCGCGCAGGTCTTGTCGCTGATGTGGTCGGCCAGGGTCTCGAGGTCGTTGTACGGCAGGTGCGTGATGTTGCCGGGCAGCGGCTCGAAGCCCTTGGTGTACTTCTCCTGGCCGCCGACGCTGACGGCGAACAGCGTGCGGCCGTGGAAGCCGTTGTAGAACGAGATGATCTCGTTCTTCTCCGGGTTCTGGTTGTTGCCCCAGCGCCGCGCCAGCTTGAACGCCGCCTCGTTGGCCTCGGAGCCGCTGTTGCAGAAGAACACGCGCTCGGCGAAGGTCAGCTCGGTGAGCCGCTTGGCCAGCTTCAGCGCCGGCTCGTTGGTCATCACGTTGGAGATGTGCCAGAGCTTCTGCGCCTGCTCGGTGATGGCGCCGACCAGCGCCGGATGGCAGTGGCCCAGCCCGGTCACGGCGATGCCGCAGGCGAAGTCGAGATAGTCACGGCCCTGCTGGTCCCACAGGCGCGAGCCTTCGCCACGCACCGGGATGATGTCGGCGGGCGCGTAGTTGGGGACCATCACTTCGTTGAACATCTGGCGCGTGAACTTCGGCATCTACATTTCTCCACAACGGCAAAAGGCCCGCGTGCGAGGGCATGGATGCCCGAGGTAGGGCAACTCAGGACGCAGTTGCCGGGCGGGCCCCGGTTTTGAGGGGCGCGATTATATCGCCAACGCCCGGCAAAACGACCCCGGGGTCAAGGCTGAAACCATCCCTCAGTGCGTTCAGCCGGGACGCATGGAGCCTGGCCTCAGTAGTAAATGGTGACGGTCACCGTATCGGCATAGCTGCCGGCCAGCGGCGTGGCCTGCGGTGCAACGCGGCCGTAGACGGTGACGTTCTGGGCGCTGCCGCTGCCGGTGCCCGCGACGGTGTCCGTGCCCTGGGTATTGCCCCAGCGCTGACTGCGACCGCTATCGCGGTACAACTCGTAGCTGATGTAGTTGCCGGCCGGGCTCTTCATGCGCCGCGTCGAGCCGGAGGCATTGAGACCATTGTTGAGGCCCAGCTGGTAGGGCGTGGTGTTGGTGCAGCGCGGGTGGATGTCCGCGGTGGCGTCGCGGTTGGCCAGCAGCAGGCCGCCAGTGCCGAAATCGAGGTTCTCGGTGCTGAAGCTGGGATCGCACTGCGCCTGGGCCTGGGCCGAGGCGGTGAAGGCGAAGCTGCCCGAACCGCTGCCGTTGCCGCCGCTGGTACAGCTCGCCGGATAGCCCAGCAGGCCCAGCAGGAATTCGTTGTACTGGTAGATCAGCTCGGTGTGCGCACCGCTGAACACGTTCGAATAGCTGCCGGGCACCAGCGCGGTCTGCCCGGACGGCACGCGGCCATAGACCGTCAGGCTGCCGCTGCCGGTGGCACTGCCGAGCAGAGCCCCGATCTCCAGCGTGGCCCCCACCGAGCCATAACTGTTCGAGCGCGTGCCCCAGATCAGGCTGCGGCCGGCGTCCTTGTAGAGGTTGAAGTACATCAGGTTGGCGCCGCTGCTCATCTGCCGCGGATCGAAGTTGCCGCCGCCCTGCGCGCCGGCACCGATGCTGAAGCACATCCTCACCCGCGACGACGACAGGATGCTGGTGATGGTGCAGCTGTAGTTCAGCGTCGCAGTGACATCGACATTGCCGCCGAAGGGATTGACCGCGCCGAAGCTGATGTTGGACAGGCTGGCGCTGCAGGTGGTCGAGGCCTGCCCGGGCAGCGGGCACAGCGCCAGCAGCAGCAACAGCAGGACTGCACGCAGGCTCATGGCGCCCCTCCCCGACACGGCACCGGGCCGATCACGGCAATACCGCCCGCCTGCGGCGGATACGCAAACTCCGCCTCGCAGACCCGACCCTCCGGCAGGATCACGCTGATGCGATTGGCCGGGGTCAGGCCTTCCAGGTAGACCTGCCCGTCATAGCCGACCATCTGCGCCGCCACGCCGCCGCCAGCCAGATGCACGCGACTGCCCAGCGACAGCGGCCAGCCACGCTCGTCGGTCAGGGTCAGCAGCGCCGCGCGCACCTCGCGCAGGCCGAAGTCGATCTGCAGGCCGGAGCGATCCGCCGGCACCACCTGGGCCTCGACGCTGCCGGCCTGCAGCTGCGGCGGCAGCTGCAGCACGTCGATCGACACATGGTTGGGCTGCCAGGCGTTGAGGTTGGTCAGCAGGTAGTGGCCACGGGCATCGGTATGGCCGATGGGCCGGTTCTCCAGCGACACCGGCACGCCGGCCACGCCGCCGGTCGAAACCAGGGCGAAGGCGTCGTCGATGCGGCGGCTGGCGAACAGGTCGCGGTCCATCAGCACCAGCCCACCGGCAAAACCGGCATAGACGCTGTCGAGGCCATCGAAGGAATAGGCCCCGGCCAGTGCCTGGCCATGGTCGCCGCGATAGGTCGCCTCCGCCTGCCAGTTGTGCGTGCCGGCGCCCTGCTGGGTACGCAGGTTCCAGCCGAACCCGCCGTCCACCTCGGGACTGTGCACCAGGTCGGCGCCATACAGATCCTGGTCGCGCGAGCGCTGCCAGGAGCTGCCGAGGAACAGCTGACTGCCGAAGCTCCAGCTGACGCCGGCGAACAGCAGGGTGTCATCGGCATCGTCGAGGTTGCGCGTGGTATTGACGAACAGGCTCACTCCCTGCGGCAGGATCAGGCTGTAGCCGGCACCGGCATAGTGCTGGCGGCCGTCGGCATCGGTATCCAGGCGCGTGTAGTTCAGCGACACCGCGCCGGCGGCGCCGAGGTTGAGGCCGGTGACCGCCTGCAGGCTGCGCCTTGGTGGCGGCTCGCCATCGAGGCTGGCGACGTCGCGGTAGTCGCCAGAGCTCTGCTGGCCGTTGATGCCGAGATTGAAGCGTTGCTGCACCCAGCTGTAGCCGAAGCCCAGCTGCGAACCCTCCCCGCGTCCGCCGCTGAACGCTGCGGCGCCGTTGAGCACACCGGCACCACCGAGCCGCCAGGCGGCGCCGGCGCCGGCCAGCGCCAGTCCCTCGCTGGCCTCCGCATGCGTCTCCAGCGTCAGCCACTCGCGCCAGCCGTAGCGCAGGCTGCCGCTGGCCGCCGGCTCGTTGCGATAGCGGAACGAGGCCAGGCCATAGTCGCGACGCACCGCGCCGGCCTCCAGCGACCAGTCGCTGAGCCCGGCCTTGAGCAGCTGGCTGCTGCTGTAGAACGGAAAGCCGATCGCACGGCGACGGCCCAGTGCATCGGTAATCACCACCTGTGCCTGGCCCGAGCCGTTGACGCCGGGCGCGGCGTAAAGCTGGAACGGCCCCGGCGCCACCTCACCCTCGTACTGACGCATGCCGTTGACATACAGCTCGACCGTCGACGGCAGTGCCGCCTGCCCGAAGTAGGCTGGCAGCGGGAACGTCACCAGGCCCGGCTGCAGGCCGAAATCGCGTCGCAGCTGCAGGCCGCCCATGCGCGTCGCGCGCGACCAGCCGACGCTACCACTGACGAAATCGCCGACGCTGAGCTGGGCCAGCTGGTCCTGGAATGAAGTCGTCCAGGTAGTGTCCAGGCGCCGGTAGGCAATGTCGTCGCGTGCGCCATCGACTGCCGACAAGGCGGTGCTGCTGAGCACGCCCCAGCCGCCGAAGCCGCGCAACTCGGTCAACGCACTGAGGCTGCGCATGCCGCCCTCGGCGGCGGTGCCGTAGAGATCGTAGTTGAGCAGCCCGCCGGGCGTGACGCCGGCACGATGTGCCGTTGGCACCACCGCATTGAGCCGCTGCGTCGCACGCGCCAGGCGCGCGGCGCTGGCGCTGAAATCGAGGCGCTGGTTGAGCGTGTCCACCGCGTAGTCCAGCCCGGGGATGTCGGCAAGATCGACGTACTGCCCCTGCGGCAAGCCGTCCACGCGCAGGCCGGCGTCGCGCAGGTTGTCGGTCCAGGCATGGTGATGGCCATCGGCGGTGACCGCCACGTGCAGCACCCGCTGCGCCGGCACGCCGTTGAGGGTGACTTCGAGATAAAGGTCGTACTGGCTCGCCGCCAGCCCCGGCCCGCGCAGCAGGCCGATGTTGACGAGGTCGGGCGCGGCGGCGGCCATGGCGCAGGACGGCGCCAGCAGCAGGCTAGCGAGCCCCAGGCGCCAGGCGCAGCTTCTGACGGACGCTCTGGCCATCGATCCTCGCCTGTATCTCGGTCGCAGCGGCCGTAGCCGCATCCAGTTTCAGCGGCCAGCGCACGCTGGCGCCGGCGAGTACGTAGCCCAGCAGGCCCGGACGCTGCAGCAGGCTGCGGCCCTGGCCGTCGAACAGCTCGACATCGGTGACCTTGGCACGGCGCGCCCCCTGGTTGTCGGTGATCAGCTTCGGCTTGCCTTCTTCCTGCCCGATGCGCCATTGCAGCTGCGGTACGGCAGCGACGGCGGTGTCGACGAACGCGGGAACCGAGAACTGCATGACGAAGTGCAGGCCCTGCTGCTGCCGCGCCGGATCGGGCAGCTCGTCGACCAGAATGCGGTAGCTGCGCTCGCCGGTCGCGACCGGCGCCATGCGGATCACGCGCACCAGCTGCCGCTGTCCGGGCTGCAGGTTCAGCATCGGCGGGCTCAGCACCAGGTCGCGGCTTGGCAGCAGTTGGTCCCTGCCCTCGTGCTGGTTCCACGCGAACACGCGCAGCTGCGCACTGAGCGCGTCGCTGCCGGTGTTGCTGAGCCACAGTGCCTGCGCCGGCACGGCGGTAGTCAATTCCAGCGAGATCGGCGTCACGCTGAGCCCGGCCGCAGTGGCCGGCATCGCCGCGAGCAGGCTGGCCAGCACGGCCAGCCCGCCGCAGCACAGCTTGAACAGGCGCGGCATCAGTTCCCCCTTTTGGCGGAAAACGGTGCCGGTCACCTCGCTCAGTAGGTGACCGTCACCGTCACCGTGTCAGCATAGTTGCCCGCCTGGGGCGTTGTCTGCACCGGCACGCGACCGTAGACGGTGAAGGACTGCTCCGCACCGGTACCGGTGCTGCCCACCGTGCTGGTGTCGACGATGTCACCCCAGACGGTCGTGCGACCGGCGTTGCTGTACATGTTGTAGCCGACGTAGTGCGAGGAGCCGTCGGTCATGCGGCGGGTATCGACGTCGTTGGCGCTCGATTCGTTGGCGCCGGCATCCAGACCGATGTCGTAGTCGGCGCCGGTGGTGCAGGTCACCTTGATGGTCGAGGTGGTGTCGACGTTGGCGATCAGCACACCCTGCGTACCGAAGTTCAGGTTGGTCGGCGTGGTCGTCAGCGCGCAGGTGTTCTGGATGGTGATCAGTGCCTGGAAGTTGCCGCTGACCGTCGCCGCAGCCGCGGGCAGCGCCAGCGCCGTCATGCCGATACCCGTGCCGATAAGCGTTGCCTTGAAGCTGTTCATGACCTTGTGTCTCCTGGTGCAGCGGTGGTGTAGGCAAATACTTACATTACCGGACGCCAAGAAACCGTCGCGGCTTACGGACGGCAGCCGTCAAGGGACTGACGGCAATATTTATCCTTATTAAATCATTGTATTAGACAAAACATACTGCTTTTCAGGGGTTGTAGGAAAGTTGCGCGCCAATATCAGCAAAAACCCTACACCCACGAGACGACACCGGGACCCTGTTTACCCGGCGGATTTTTCGGTGCATCTTTCGGATCAGAGGCAGGACCGCCACGCACCGTGCGGACCATGGCGCTGATGCAGGCGGAATCGCGGCAGGCCCGCTGCCCAGTGGGTCTTGTTGCTTTATGCGAGACAAGGAACTCCCATGACCGACCTGGACACGATCACCGCTTTCAACGAGCTCATCGAAACCTCGAAAGACGGCGAGCGGAACTTCCGCGCCGCGGCCGAAGAGGCCTATCACCCCGAACTGAAAAGCTTCCTCAAGGACCGGGCGCAGGACTGCGCGCGCTCCGCGCAGGAACTGCAGGACGCCGTGCGCGCATTGGGGGGCAGGCCCGAGGAAATCGGCACCACCGGCGCGACCGTGCGCCGCGGCTGGATGCACCTGAAGGCACTGGCGCTGGGCCGCGACGAAATCGCGATCCTCGACGAGTGCGAGCGCTACGAGGACGCGGTGGAAGCGCGCTACGAACATGCGCTGGGCGTGGAAATGCCCGACCGGATGCATGCCCTGGTCGAGCGCCAGTACGAAGGCATGCGCCAGCATCACAGCGAAATGCGCGGCATGCGCGAACGCTTCGCGCACTGAACAACGCTGCGGGGCCGCGTGGCCAGGCCGGAACACGGCCTGGCGAGAGTCGTGCTTTGCACCAATGAAAAAAGCCAGGCTTGCGCCTGGCTTTTTCCGGACTACATGGTGGAGCGAAAGGGGATCGAACCCTCGACCTCCGCATTGCGAACGCGGCGCTCTCCCAGCTGAGCTATCGCCCCATGAAGGGCGCGTATTCTAGCAAGTCGCGGCCAGAACGCCAGCGCGCCTCGGCGACGACACTTCTCACTCGCCCCACAGCGTGACCAGCAGTTCGCGGCGATGGCCCTGGCGCCGATGCTCCCACAGGTAGATGCCCTGCCAGGTACCCAGCCCCAGCCTGCCCTCGTGCAGCGGCACGGTCAGCTGGCAGCCGCCCAGCAGGTTGCGGACATGCGCCGGCATGTCGTCGGGCCCCTCGTCGACATGGGCATAGCGCGGATCGCCATCCGGCACCACGCCGCTGATCCAGCGTTCGAGGTCCGCGCGCACTTCCGGTGCGGCGTTCTCTGTGATGCAGATGGAAGCCGAGGTGTGCCGCAGGAACAGCTGGCACAGGCCGCTGCGGATACCGCTGGCAGCCACCAGTCGGGCGATGTCCGTGGTGATCTCCTGGAAGCCGCGGCCACGCGTGGCGAAGCTCAGGCTGTGCTGTTGCAGATGCGTCATGGACCGCCTCACCCGATTGCGCAACGATTGCCGCCACCCTCCAAAACCCCCTTGCAAGCCGATGATCGGAAAGGTCTTTTGCGGGGGCCTTCCATCGCGGCGGAAAGCTTGATAAATACGCCAACCCGATTTTGACGCGAGATTCCCTGAGGTCAAAGCATCGATGCCGCGCAAGCCGAAGAAAGCCCAGCAGCAGCCTGAAGCCCCGAAGAACTTCGATGAATTCGTCGAGGATGCGGAGGGTGTCGACGAAGACGTCGCCAGCGCCGACTCAACCCGGCAATCGCAGCAATCGAAGCTGCGCGACTGGCGCGACGTCGAGAAATTCAAGGAAGAACGCGCCCTGCGCCGGGTGATCGACGAAGACCTCGACTTCGAGGAACCGCGGCGGCGTCGGTGACGCGCTTTGGCAATGCCTAAACGGCATTGCCTGCGTCGCCGACGGCCCGGCCAAGGAGCGTTTGGCCTTGGTGAGGAGCGACTCGATGTCGCTCCGAAGTAGCCAAACGCCGGGCCGTGGTTCAATCAAGTAGCAGACGTCCCGCCATGGATGGCGTCACCAATTTACAGCCCAGCAACCAGACCTCAGGCCGTCCCGGGCGAGTGATTGCGCTCCAGCGACGACACCAGGAACTCCACCGCCTCGTCGACGCTGTCGCAGAATCGGAACAGCTCCAGGTCCTCGGGGTTGATCAGGCCCAGTTCCGCCAGCCGAGGGAAATTCACCACCTCTTCCCAGAACTGCCGGCCGTACAGCACGATCGGCATGCGCGAGGACTTGCCGGTCTGGGTCAGCGTCAGCAACTCGAACAGTTCATCCATCGTGCCGAAACCGCCGGGGAAGATCACCGCGGCGCGCGCCAGGTTCAGGAACCAGAACTTGCGCATGAAGAAGTAGTGGAACTCCAGCGCGCGCAACTCGCTGACGTGCGGATTGACGTGCTGCTCGAAGGGCAGCGAGATGTTGAGCCCGATGTTGAGGTTGCGATCGACCCGCGCGGTGCCTTCGTGGACCGCCTCCATGATGCCGGGGCCGCCCCCCGTGCACAGGTAGTAGCGCTCGCCCTCGCCGTGGGCATCGAGGGTCCAGCGTGCCATCTGTTCCGCGAACTGCGCCGCCTCTGCCCAGAAATTGCGCCCCTCTTCCGGCCGCGCCTGGGTCCGCGCCGAACCGAAGACGATCACGGCGTTGCGGATGCCGAGCTTCTTGAAGCGCCGGCTCGGCTCAAGGTATTCGCAGAGGATGCGCACCGAACGCGCCTCCTCGCTCATCAGGAATTCTGGGTTCTTGTAGGCCTTGACGAGGTCCATCCGGCTCTCCGCTTGGTTGGTGAACGAGTGTAGCAGCGCGGGCCGCTCACCCCGTCGGATGGCGAACCGGCTTCCCCGGCAGGGTAAGATGCCGGCCCTGAGCACGCCTAGAACGGAGCGGTACATGGGGTATTCGCGCATAGTCGGCACCGGCAGCTACCTGCCGGCCCAGAGCCTGAGCAACCAGGAACTGGAGAGCCGCATCGACACCACCGACGAGTGGATCTTCCAGCGCACCGGCATCCGCAGCCGCCATGTCGCCGCCGAGAACGAACACACCTCTGATCTCGCGCTGCAGGCGGCGAAGAAGGCCATGGAGATGGCTGGCGTCAGCGCCGCGGACCTGGACCTGATCATCGTCGCGACGACCACGCCGGACCAGATCTTCCCCTCCACTGCCTGCCTGCTGCAGTCCAAGCTCGGCGTGAAGGGCTGCGCGGCCTTCGACGTGCAGGCGGTCTGCACCGGCTTCGTCTACGCGCTGTCGATCGCCGACAAGTTCGTCGCCAGCGGCCAGTCCAAGTGCGCGCTGGTGGTCGGCGCCGAAAAATTCTCGCGCCTGCTCGACTGGAGCGATCGCCGCACCTGCGTGCTGTTCGGCGACGGCGCCGGCGCGGTGGTGCTCAAGCCCGATGCCGAACACGGCATCCTGTCGACGCACCTGCATGCCGACGGCACGCAGGCGCATATCCTCCAGGTACCCGGCTTCGTCGACAACGGCGAGATGAGCGGCCATGCCTACGTGCAGATGGACGGCCAGTCGGTGTTCCGTTTCGCTGTGAAGGCACTCGACGAGATCTGCAAGGAAGCGCTCACCGCCAACGGCATGACAGGCTCGGATATCGACTGGCTGGTGCCGCACCAGGCCAACATCCGCATCATCCAGGCCACCGCCGACAAGCTCGGCATGCCACGCGAGCGCATCGTCATCACGCTGGAAAGTCAGGGCAACACCTCGGCAGCCTCGGTGCCGCTGGCACTGGACACCGCGGTACGCGACGGTCGCATCCAGCGCGGACAGCATGTGCTGATGGAGGCGGTCGGCGGCGGCATGACCTGGGGTGCAGCGATGGTGCGCTGGTAGTCACCAACCCCACCTGACCGTTCGTGCTGAGCCTGTCGAAGCAGTGAGCCGGGGTAGTCGTGGATTGCCTTGAATGGCAATCCACGCCGGCGAACGGTCCGGCGCAGGCCGTTCACCCTTCGACAGGCTCAGGGCGAACGGCTGAGAGACCCGCCTCACTCAGCGTTGAGCCACCGCCATAGCGTGGTTCTGGAAACTCCCAGCAACTCCGCCGCCTTCGCACGATCCCCACCCGCCGCCTGCAGCGCCTTCCCCAGCGCCGCCGCATCCGGCCGCTGCCGCCCCCGGACCACCACCGGCAGTGCAGGCTTCTCCGGCTTCCCCGGCAACACCACCGCCAACTCCGGCGCACAGCGCAGCAGCAGCGGCCGCGTCAGCGCCGACAGCGGCGACTCGGCCGGCGCCAGCACCGCGAGACGCTCGGCCAGGTTGCGCAGCTCGCGGACATTGCCCGGCCAGCCATGCTCCTGCAGCAGTGCCTGCGCCGGGCCGTCGATCACCATCGCCCCTGCCCCGGCCGCACGCAGGAAGCTCATCAACAGCAGCGGCACGTCCTCGGCATGCTCGCGCAGCGGCGCCAGCGCCAGCCGCAGCACGTTGAGACGGTAGTAGAGATCGCGGCGGAAGCGGCCTGCGGCGGCCAGCGTATCGAGCTCACTGTGCGTGGCCGCGATCACGCGCACATCGACCGGAATCGGCCGCACGCTGCCGACGCGCAGTACCTCGCGCTCCTCCAGCACGCGCAGCAGCCGCGTCTGCAGCGCCAGCGGCATCTCGCCGATCTCGTCGAGGAACAGCGTGCCGCCATTGGCCGCTTCGATCAGGCCGATACGCCCGCCGCGTCGCGAGCCGGTGAAGGCACCATCGGCGTAGCCGAACAGTTCCGATTCCAGCAGCGATTCGGCGATCGCGCCGCAGTTGACCGCGATGAAGGGCGCGGCGCGGCGCGGGCTGGCGCCGTGCAGGGCCTGCGCCACCAGTTCCTTGCCGGTGCCGGTTTCGCCGGTGATCAGCACGGTGCGATCGCTGGCACCGTAGAGCCGCACCTGGTCGCGCAGCGCGACCATCGCCTCGCTGTTGCCGAGCAGGCGGCGCAGGCTGTAGCGCGAATCCGGCGCGCCCGGGCTGCGGCGCTGGCCGCTGCGCGCCGCCGTGAGCATGCGCGCGAGGTCGATGGCCTGCTCGAAGGCGCGACGGATCGCATCCGGCGAATACATCAGGATGCCGGCGACGCCGGCACGGTCGGCCAGTTCCGAGACATAGCCGGTGCCGACGATCGCGCCGCAGCCGATCGAGACCAGTTCGGCGACGAGGTCGCGCGCTTCTTCGGTGTTGGTGTAGGCGCGCTGCTCGATCTCGAGCCCGAACTGCTGCTTGAACGCGGCGAAGCCCGGCAGCGGCGCGCCGTAACTGATGATGCCGATGCGGTCGGAATGGCGGCGGGCGCGCGTCAGTGCCTGCATCAGGTCGAAGCCGTCGGGGCGCACCAGCACGATCGGCTTGTCGATGCGGTTGCGCAGGTATTCGCCGTTGGAGCCGGCGGACAGCACGACATCGCAATCCTCGGTGCGCAGCCGCTCGCGGATATGCGTGACCGCCTCCTCGAAGCCGAGGTCGATGGTCTCGATGTGGGCAAGGCCGTCGAAGTCCGGCGTCACCTCGCGCATCAGGCTCGACAGCCGGGTGACGCTGACGGTCCAGATCGTCGGCAGGGGCAAATCAGAGTTCTGCATGTTGCAGATTATGTTTCATTTTGGTGTTTCATGCGTTTCACGAAACACAATGCCGCGAGCGATGAAACATCCGCCAGCAGATTAAATCCGATGTAACTCTTTAACTTTCAATGGCTTGAATTAAAATATATCGCCGAAATACCACTGGCACAGCTCTTGAGTAAGAATCCCGCCTGTCCTACCCGAGGAGCGACTCCATGACCTTTTCCGCCGGCGCCAACTTCCGCGCCGCCCTTGCCGCCGAATCCCCCCTCCAGGTCGTTGGCGCCATCACCGCCTACGCCGCCAAGATGGCGGAAGCCACCGGCTTCAAGGCCGTCTACCTGTCCGGCGGCGGCGTCGCCGCCAACTCGCTGGGCATCCCCGACCTCGGCATCAGCACCATGGAAGACGTGCTGACCGATGCCCGCCGCATCACCGACGCCTGCTCGCTGCCGCTGCTGATCGACATCGACACCGGCTGGGGCGGCGCCTTCAACATCGCGCGCACCATCCGTGCGTCCATCAAGGCCGGTGTCGCCGCCGTCCACATGGAGGACCAGGTCGGCCAGAAGCGCTGCGGCCACCGCCCGGGCAAGGAAGTGGTGACCAAGGAAGAAATGGTGGACCGCGTGAAGGCCGCCGTGGATGCCCGCACTGACGAGAAGTTCGTGATCATGGCGCGCACCGACGCTGCCGCCGTCGAGGGCATCGACGCCGCCATCGAGCGCGCCGTGGCCTACGTCGAGGCCGGTGCCGACATGATCTTCCCGGAGGCCTTGAACACCCTGGACGACTACCGCCGCTTCAAGGCCGCGGTGAAGGTGCCGATCCTCGCCAACCTGACCGAGTTCGGCTCCACGCCCTTCTTCACCACCGAGGAGCTGAAGTCCGCCAACGTCGACATCGCCCTCTACTGCTGCGGCGCCTACCGCGCCATGAATGCGGCCGCGCTGAACTTCTACACCACGCTGCGCCGCGAGGGCACTCAAAAGAGCGTCGTCCCGACGATGCAGTCACGCGCCGACCTCTACAAGTACCTCGGCTACCACGACTACGAGCAAAAGCTCGATGCGTTGTTCGCGCAAGGCAAGAAAGCCTGAATACCGCTTAATCTCTCATTCACTGGCAAAGAATCTCACCGAGGAACCCCATGAGCGAACCCACCGCCCCGACGTTCAAGCCGAAGAAGTCCGTCGCCCTGTCCGGCACCGCCGCCGGCAACACTGCGCTGTGCACCGTCGGCCGTTCCGGCAATGACCTGCACTACCGCGGCTACGACATCCTCGATGTCGCCGCGCAGTGCGAATTCGAAGAGATCGCGCACCTGCTGGTGCACGGCAAGCTGCCGACCGCCTCCGAGCTGGCCGCCTACAAGACCAGGCTGCGCTCGCTGCGCGGCCTGCCGGCTGCCGTGAAGTCGGCGCTGGAACAGCTGCCGCCGTCCTCGCACCCGATGGACGTGATGCGCACCGGCGTCTCGGTGCTCGGCTGCGTCAAGCCGGAGAAGGACGACCACAACCACCCGGGCGCGCGTGACATCGCCGACAAGCTGATGGCCAGCCTCGGCTCGATGCTGCTGTACTGGTACCACTACGCCTACAACGGCAAGTGCATCGAGGTCGAGACCGACGACGACTCCATCGGCGGCCACTTCCTGCACCTGCTGCACGGCGTCAAGCCGCCGGAGAGCTGGGTCAAGGCGATGCACACCTCGCTGGTGCTGTACGCCGAGCACGAGTTCAACGCCTCGACGTTCACCACCCGTGTCGTCGCCGGCACCGGCTCCGACATCTACTCCGCGATCTGCGGCGGCATCGGCGCACTGCGCGGCCCCAAGCATGGCGGCGCCAACGAAGTCGCCTTCGAGATCCAGAAGCGCTACGACAATCCGGACGAGGCTGAGGCTGACATCAAGGCCCGCGTCGAGAAGAAGGAAGTCGTCATCGGCTTCGGCCACCCGGTCTACACGATCGCCGATCCGCGCAACAAGGTGATCAAGGAAGTGGCGCGCGACCTGTCGAAGGAAGCCGGCAGCCTGAAGATGTTCGACATCGCCGAGCGCCTCGAGACGGTGATGTGGGACATCAAGAAGATGTTCCCGAACCTCGACTGGTTCTCCGCGGTCAGCTACCACGTGATGGGCGTGCCGACCGACATGTTCACCCCGCTGTTCGTGATCGCCCGCACCTCCGGCTGGAGCGCGCACATCATCGAGCAGCGCATCGACGGCAAGATCATCCGTCCGTCGGCGAACTACGTCGGCCCGGAAGACCTGAAGTTCGTTCCGATCAAGGATCGCAAGTAAGCTGCACAGCGACCGCGCCTCTGGCGCGGTCGCTCGTTTCAGGCCCAGCCAACGCGTTCAGCCACACCTGACCTCATCCGGTTTCCCGCACCATGAACACTGCCTTCCGCAAGAACCTCCCCGGCACCCAGCTTGATTACTTCGACGCGCGCGAAGCCGTCGACGCGATCAAGCCCGGCGCCTGGGCCAAGCTGCCCTACACCGCCCGCGTCCACGCCGAGAACCTCGTGCGCAAGGGCGAGCCCGAAAAGCTCAACGCCTACCTGGGCCAGCTGATCGAGCGCAAGCGCGATCTCGACTTCCCCTGGTTCCCGGTGCGCGTGGTGTGCCACGACATCCTCGGCCAGACCGCGCTGGTCGATCTCGCCGGCCTGCGCGACGCGATCGCCGACATGGGTGGTGATCCGGCCAAGGTGAACCCGGTGGTGCCGGTGCAGCTGATCGTGGATCACTCGCTGGCGGTGGAGCACGGCGGTTTCGAGAAGGATGCGTTCGCCAAGAACCGTGCGATCGAGGATCGTCGCAACGACGATCGCTTCCACTTCATCGACTGGACCAAGAAGGCGTTCAAGAACATGGAAGTGATCCCGCCGGGCAACGGGATCATGCATCAGATCAACCTGGAGCGGATGTCGCCGGTGGTCTACACCCAGGACGGCGTCGCCTTCCCGGACACCTGTGTCGGCACCGACAGCCACACGCCGCACGTCGACGCCCTGGGCGTCATCGCGATCGGCGTCGGCGGCCTCGAGGCCGAGAACGTCATGCTGGGCCGCGCCTCGTGGATGCGCCTGCCGGACATCACCGGCGTGGAGCTGAGCGGCAAGCCGCGCGAGGGCATCACCGCGACCGACGTCGTGCTCGCGCTGACCGAGTTCCTGCGCCAGCAGAAGGTCGTCGGCGCCTACCTCGAGTTCTACGGCGAAGGCGCCTCGGCGCTGACGCTGGGCGACCGCGCCACCATCTCCAACATGGCACCGGAATACGGTGCCACCGCGGCGATGTTCTTCATCGACAAGAACACCATCGACTACCTCAAGCTCACCGGCCGCGCCGATGAGCAGGTCAAGCTGGTCGAGACCTATGCGAAGCACACCGGCCTGTGGGCCGACAACCTCGTGACCGCCGAGTACGAGCGCGTGCTGAAGTTCGACCTGTCGACGGTCGTGCGCAACATGGCCGGCCCGTCGAACCCGCACAAGCGCCTGCCGACCTCGGCGCTGGCCGAGCGCGGCATTGCCGCGAACTGGGAACTGCCGGCCGACGGCAAGATGCCCGATGGCGCCGTCATCATCGCCGCGATCACCTCCTGCACGAACACCTCGAACCCGCGCAACGTCATCGCCGCTGGCCTGCTGGCGCGCAATGCCAACCGTGCCGGCCTGACGCGCAAGCCCTGGGTGAAGTCCTCGCTGGCACCGGGCTCCAAGGTGGTGGAAAGCTATCTGAACGAAGCCAAGCTGCTGTCGGAACTGGAACAGCTCGGTTTCGGCATCGTCGCGTTTGCGTGCACGACCTGCAACGGCATGTCCGGCGCGCTCGATCCGAAGATCCAGCAGGAGATCATCGACCGCGACCTGTACGCCACCGCCGTGCTCTCCGGCAACCGCAATTTCGACGGCCGTATCCACCCCTACGCCAAGCAGGCCTTCCTGGCCTCGCCGCCGCTGGTCGTGGCCTACGCGATCGCCGGCACCGTGCGCTTCGATATCGAGAAGGATGTGCTGGGCCTCGACAAGGATGGCAAGCCGGTCACGCTGAAGGACATCTGGCCGTCCGACGCGGAGATCGATGCCGTTGTCGCCAGCAGCGTCAATCCGACGCAGTTCCGCGCGGTCTACGATCCGATGTTCACGTTCGGTGCCGACGATGGCGCCAAGATCAGCCCGCTGTACGACTGGCGCAAGATGAGCACCTACATCCGCCGCCCGCCGTACTGGGAAGGTGCGCTGGCCGGTGCCCGCACACTCAAGGGCCTGCGCCCGCTGGCGGTGCTGCCGGACAACATCACGACCGATCACCTGTCGCCGTCGAACGCGATCATGATGGACTCGGCGGCCGGCGAGTACCTGCACAAGATGGGCCTGCCGGAAGAGGACTTCAATTCCTACGCCACGCACCGCGGCGATCACCTGACGGCACAGCGCGCGACCTTCGCCAACCCGCAGCTGGTCAACGAAATGGCCGTGGTCGACGGCAAGGTCAAGAAGGGTTCGCTGGCGCGCATCGAGCCGGAAGGCAAGGTCGTGCGCATGTGGGAAGCGATCGAGACCTACATGGAGCGCAAGCAGCCGCTGATCATCGTCGCCGGCGCCGACTACGGCCAGGGCTCGTCGCGTGACTGGGCGGCCAAGGGCGTGCGCCTTGCCGGTGTGGAAGTGATCGCGGCCGAGGGCTTCGAGCGCATCCACCGTACCAACCTCATTGGCATGGGCGTGCTGCCGCTGCAGTTCAAGCCGGGCACCACCCGCCTGACGCTGGGACTCGACGGCACCGAGACCTACGACGTCGTCGGCGAACGCAAGCCGCGCGCGGACCTGACGCTGGTGATCACGCGCCGCAACGGCGAGCGCCTCGAGGTGCCGATGACCAGCCGCCTGGACTCGGACGAGGAAGTGTCGGTCTACGAGGCCGGCGGCGTGCTGCAGCGCTTCGCGATGGACTTCCTGGCGTCGAACAAGGCGGCATGAACAAAAATCGGGCCGGGCTGTCGATTTCCGTGATGCTCGTTCGTCGGGTAGATAAGGCGATGCCGTTGGCGTCGCCCCTACCCGACCTCACCAAGGAGAAATGACCATGCCTGGCACCGTCCGATTCCACCGCGTCCTCAAGGCTCCCCCGGAGCGCGTCTACCGCGCCTTCCTCGACCCGGCCGCCATGTGCAAGTGGCTGCCGCCCCATGGCTTCACCGGAACGATGCATCACCACGAAGCGCGTGTCGGCGGCAGCTACCGCATGTCGTTCACGAACTTCAGCAAGGGCAGCAGCCACAGCTTCGGCGGCACCTACCTGGAGCTCGTCCCGGGCGAACTGCTGCGCTACAACGACCGCTTCGACGATCCCAACCTGCCCGGTGAAATGCAGGTCACGGTGTCGCTGAAGACCGTCGCCTGCGGCACCGAGATCAACATCGTGCAGGAAGGCATCCCGGACGTGATTCCCACCGAGTTCTGCTACCTCGGCTGGCAGGAGTCGCTGACCTTGCTGGCGCTGCTGGTCGAACCCGATATTCCCGACGGCGCATAACCCTCAAGAAACCCAATGAGCCAAGTCCCCCAAGTCAAGATTCCCGCCACCTACTTCCGCGGTGGCACCAGCAAGGGCGTGTTCTTCAAACTCGCCGACCTGCCGGAACGCTGCCGGAAGGCCGGCGAAGCGCGCGACAAGCTGCTGCTGCGGGTGATCGGCAGCCCCGATCCCTACGGCGCGCAGATCGACGGCATGGGCGGCGCTACCTCGTCGACGTCCAAGACCGTGATCCTCGACAAGAGCAGCAAGGCGGATCATGACGTCGACTACATGTTCGGCCAGGTGTCGATCGACAAGGCCTTCGTCGACTGGTCGGGTAACTGCGGCAACCTCACCGCCGCGGTCGGCTCGTTCGCGATCAGCAATGGCCTGGTCGATGCCTCGCGCATTCCGCAGAACGGCCTCTGCACCGTACGCATCTGGCAGCTGCAGATCGCCAAGACCATCATTGCGCATGTGCCGATCAGCAACGGCCAGGTGCAGGAAACCGGCGACTTCGAACTCGACGGCGTCACCTTCCCGGCGGCCGAGGTGCAGATCGAATTCCTCGATCCGGCCGATGAGGGCGACGGTGATGGCGGCGGTTCGATGTTCCCCACCGGCAACCTCGTCGACGACCTCGAGGTGCCGGGCATCGGCACGCTCAAGGCGACGATGATCAACGCCGGCATCCCGACCGTGTTCATCAACGCGGCCGAGATCGGCTACACCGGCACCGAGCTGCGCGAGGCGATCAACACCGATCCCAAGGCGCTGGAGAAGTTCGAGACGATCCGCGCTTACGGTGCGCTGCGCATGGGCCTGATCAAGGACGTCAGCGAGGCCGCCAAGCGCCAGCACACGCCGAAGGTGGCGTTCGTGGCACCGCCGACCGACTACGTCTCGTCCAGCGGCAAGCAGGTCAAGGCCGGCGACGTCGACCTCAACGTGCGCGCGCTGTCGATGGGCAAGCTGCACCACGCGATGATGGGCACTGCAGCCGTGGCGATCGGTACCGCCGCCGCGATCCCCGGCACGCTGGTGAACCTCGCCGCCGGCGGCGGTGCCCGTGAGGCCGTGCGCTTCGGTCATCCCTCGGGCACGCTGCGCGTCGGCGCCGCCGCCGTGCAGGAGAACGGCCAGTGGGTGGTGAAGAAGGCCATCATGTCGCGCTCCGCGCGCGTGCTGATGGAAGGCTGGGTGCGCGTGCCGGGCGACGCGTTCTAGTCCCCGCAGCAACCAACCCCGGGCCGGTGCGTGACAACACGCGCCGGCCTTTTTTGTGCCTGCTTGAAATTGGATGATGCCAATCATATTATGACTGTCATCCCATGAAAGGAGTGGCGTCTTGCAGATCAAGGATTCCGTCGCGCTGGTGACCGGCGCCAACCGCGGCCTCGGCCTGGCTTTCGCCAAGGCACTGCTGGCCGGCGGCGCCCGTAAGGTCTATGCCGCGGCGCGCGATCCGGCCAGCGTCACGCTGCCCGGCGTGATCCCGCTGCGCCTCGATGTCACCCGCACGGAGGACGTGGCAGCCGCTGCCGCCGCCTGCGGCGATGTCACGCTGCTGGTCAACAACGCCGGCATCTTCCTCGGCGATGGCGCCGACGCGGCGGAGGCGGAGGTCAATGCGCGACGCATGATGGAAACGAATTACCTCGGTGTCGCCCACACCACGCGCGCCTTCGCGCCGGTGCTGGCGGCCAACGGCGGCGGCGCGATCCTCAACATGTTGTCGGTGCTGAGTTGGGTCGCCCTGCCCGGCACCGGCGCCTACAGCGCGTCCAAGGCCGCGGCCTGGGCCCTGACCAATGCCACGCGCATCGGGCTGAAGGAACAGGGCACGCAGGTGGTCGGCATCCATGCCGGCTACATCGACACCGAGATGGTCGCCGGCATCGAGGCACCGAAGACCTCGCCGGCCAACGTCGCCGCGCAGGCCCTGGCCGTCATGGAGGCCGGCGGCTTCGAGGCCCTGGTCGACGACATCAGCCGCCAGGTCAAGGCGGGCTTGAACGCGCAGCCGCCGAGCTACGCCGCTTGAACACATAGCACCAAGGAGCAAGCCATGAGCAGCGCCGTCATCGCCGGCTATGTCCGTACCCCCTTCCAGTTCGCACGCAAGGGCCGCCTCGCCGCCACGCGCCCGGACGATCTCGCTGCAGTCGCGATCAAGGCGCTGGTCGAACGCTCCGGCCTCGATCCCGCGCTGATCGAGGACGTGATCATGGGCTGCGCCTACCCGGAGGCCGAGCAGGGCAGCAACATCGCGCGCATCGCCGGACTGCTCGCCGGCCTGCCGCAGTCGGTCGGCGGCGCCACCGTCAACCGCTTCTGCGGTTCCTCGATGAACGCGATCCACATCGCCGCCGGCCAGATCGCAATCGGAGCCGGCGAGGCCTTCATCTGCGCCGGCGTGGAATCGATGTCGCGCGTGCCGCAGGGCGGCTTCAATGCCTCGCCGAACCCGCGCTTCCGCCAGCCCGGCGTCGAACAGCCGGAGTTCGAGGACCAGGCCTACATCACGATGGGCGAGACCGCCGAAAACGTCGCGCAGCGCTACGCCGTTGCGCGCGCCGACCAGGAGCAGCTGGCGCTGGAATCGCAGCAGAAGGCCGCAGCGGCGCAGGCGGCCGGCAGGCTCGCCGGCGAGATCGTGGCAGTGGCGACTGCGGACGGCCTGGTCGACAGCGACGGCTGCCTGCGTCCGCAGACCACGGCGGAAGGCCTCGCCGGACTGAAGCCCGCATTCCGCGCCGACGGCAGCGTCACCGCCGGTACCGCCTCGCCGCTGACCGATGGCGCCGCGGCGGTGCTGGTCTGCTCGGAGGAGTTCGCCAGGCGGCACGACCTGGAGATTCTCGCGCGTATCCGCGCCGTGGCGGTCGCCGGCTGCGGGCCGGAGGTCATGGGCATGGGCCCGGTGCCGGCGACGCGCAAGGCGCTGGCACGCGCGGGACTGACGATCGAGGACATCGACATCGTCGAGATCAACGAGGCCTTCGGCAGCCAGGCCGTGGCCTGCCTGCGCGAGCTGGGCATCGACCGCGCGAAGGTCAACCTCGACGGCGGCGCGATCGCGCTGGGCCATCCGCTGGGCGCCACCGGCGCGCGCATCACCGGCAAGGCGGCGCAACTGCTCAAGCGCGAGGGCAAGCGCTACGCGCTGGCGACGCAGTGCATCGGCGGCGGCCAGGGCATCGCGACGATCCTGGAAGCGGCAAGGGCCTCTTGACGCTATGGACGTCGCTGCGATGCCATCAGATCTGCGGCCAGGCAAGGCGCGAGGAGGACGTTTGGTGGGCCCAAATAACCGACGAGTAACACAGCATGGCCGCAAATCTGGTGGCACCCGAAGGGCGGGACCGTTTTGGCGCAGGGCGTCGTCCCGAGTCGCTGATGTACTTCGAGTAAATGGCGCGCCTCGGGACATAGCCCTGCACCAAAACGGTCTCCGTCGCAGCGACGGCCATAGCGTCAAGAGACCCTAGATGCGCTACCCCGCCGAACACAAGGAACGCACCCGCGCACTGCTGCTGAAGGAGGCCGCGCGTGCGATCCGCGCGCACGGCCCGCAGCGCATCGGCGTCGCCGCGATCATGGGCAAGGCCGGGCTCACCCACGGTGGCTTCTACGCACACTTCAAGTCCAAGGACGAGCTGATCGCCGAGGCGATCGCGACGATGTTCGAGGACATCCTCGCCCGCATCGACCAGTACGCCAGCGGCAAGCCGCCGGCCGAGGCCCTGGGCGGCTACATCGACTTCTACCTGTCGCAGCGCCACCGCGACGATCGTGCACGCGGCTGCCCGATCCCGGCGCTGGCAGCGGAGGCGCCGCACCTGGCCGGTGCGGCACGCAAGGCCTTCGGCAGCGGTGTCGCCGCGGTAACGGAGCGACTGGCGTCGCTGCTGGAGGGCATCGGCCAGGCGCAACCGCGCGAGGCCGCGGCATCGCTGATGGCCGAGCTGTCCGGCGCCCTGTCGCTGGCACGCGCAGCGGCCAGCACCGAGCAGTCGGCCTTCCTGCTCGGCACCTCGCGCAGCGCCCTGACCCGACGCTTCGGACTCTCCTTATAAGCGTCTTCAATCGCCGTACACGGCCCGCGACCGCGCCCTGAAATGGATCGGCCGCTGCGCTGCTGCAGCGCAGTCCATGCCCCGTGACAGCCCCCCGCGCTGGTG
>DATILC010000152.1:0-17496 GCA_035476855.1 Solimonas sp.
CGCCGGGAGGTCGCCGCCCATCGGCACGCCGTTGCGATAGCCCTCGGCGGCGAAGTCGCGGCTGCCGCAGGCTCCGGCCGCCAGGTTCCAGCCGCCGAAGAAGCGCAGCACCGGCCGCGTGCCGCTGGTGGCATAGGCCTCGCGCCGGCGCATCGCCGCGAACAGCGAGGGACGCGTGTTCTGCTCGGCCCACAGCACAGCGAGACCACCCGGGCTGTTCTCGATGCGATCAGTCAGGCCTGCCGGCAGTTCGCCGCGTGCGCTGCCGCCGGCGCCGCCATGGCCCGGGTACTCGCCTTCCTGCACGCGTCCCGGGGTACCGAGGTGGGTGTCGGAGCTGCCGATGAATCCGTACTTGAAGGGATTGGCCCCCAGCGCCTGCTCCTGCGCCAGGCCTTCCTTCAGCGCCGAGCGCAGGAAGTCCTGCTCCAGCGGCGCACCGCTGGCGGCCGGGTTGACCTGGCTGCCGGTGAAGTTGCGGTAAGGCAGCAGCTCGAAGCCGCATTGCTCGTCGGCCAGGCCTGCACCGGTGGTGCCGAGGCATTCCGACTGGCCCTTGTGCTGGTAGATCTCGGCCAGCGGCTCGTTGAGCTGGCGCGCCTGCGCGTAGGCGGCATTGAAGGGCATTCCGCGGCGGTCGCTGGTCTGGAACATCAGGCCGCCGCTGAGGTTGGAGTTGTGCGGGATGGTCAGCACGTTGCAGCCCTGGTCGCCGCGGCAGTGCTCGGCCAACGCCTCCCACAGCAGTTCCGGCTCCGGCGTCTCGATGTAGCTGTCGGGAATCTCGGGGACGATCTCGCTTTCGAAGATGACGTTGCGATGGAGGTTGTTGGACAGCGGCGCGCCGGTCCATTCGTAGCCGACGAAAGTGCTGAAGCGGCACTCCGCGCTACGGTCGTAGTAGGCCTCGGCGGCACGCTGGATGTCGCGCCAGGGCGTCTTCGCCGCCTCGATGCAGCGCTCGCCGTTGAGGCCGCAGAACGGCATGCGCGGGATGAACTCGCCGCCATCGGCGGTGGGCAGGCCGAACAGGCCGGGGCCGAGCAGGTTGAAGACGATGAAGGCCTGCGCTGGCGCGGAGCGGTAGAACAGGCACTCCGGCGAGTTGTAGCCCTCCAGTTCAGGGTTGGTGCAGATCTCGGTCTCGCCGAACAGCTCGGCGTGGTCGGTGACCGCGGTGAAGTCCAGCGGCCGCGCCAGCTGCGTGCTGCGCAGCGCTTCGCCGGCCTCGTTGTAGGGCTGGATGCCGAGCCGCTCGCCCTGCGCGAAACGATAGGCCTCGTGCGGGCCGATGATGGTGCCCTGGGTGTTGGCGTCGAGCGAGTACTTGGTGTGGACGTGCAGGTCGCCGAAGAACGGCTGGCGGTCGGCGTTGTAGTGCCGGCACTTCACCTCGGGTGCAGGACCCGGTGTGCCAGTCGCGGGTTCGCTGCTGCGTCCGCAGGCCGTCAAGGCCAACAGAAATCCAAGGCATAGCAGACGGCGCATCTCCCCCTCCCTCAGAACCCGAAAGTTTCCGTCCGTTCGCCCTGAGCCTGTCGAAGGGTGAACGGATTACCCAAGCCGTCGCTATCCGATTTCCGCCCGTACTTCGACAAGCTCAGTACGAACGGAAATCCCCAAGGCCCGCGCGAAAAGCACGGCGCTAGTTCTTGTTGACCTGTGCCGCGTTCAGGAACGCCGGTCGTTCGCCGCCGCCATGCAGCACCAGGTTGGTACCGGAGGCGTAGGAAGCCTGCGTCGACGACAGCCAGACGCAAGCGTCGCCGATGTCGGAGGGGTTGGCCAGGCGCTGCATCGGCACGGTCTGCGAAACCGCGGCGATGCCGGCCTCGTCGCCGTAGTGCAGGTCGGACTGCTCGGTGCGCACCATGCCCGGACTGACCGCGACCACGCGCACCTTCGGCGCCCATTCCACCGCCAGCGACTGCGTCAGGCTCAGCACGGCGGCCTTGGCGGCGCCGTAGGCGGCAGTACCCGGTGAGGGTCGCAGCGCCGAGACGCTGGCGACGAACACGATGACGCCACCCTCGGCCTGCGCCTGCATCATCGCGTTGGCCTTCTGCGCGAAGTGAAACGGCGCCAGCAGGTTCAGCGCGATGATCGATTCATGGAAGCGCGGCGAGGCCTTGTCGGCCATCGCGAAGGGCGCGCCGCCGGCATTGTTGACCAGCACGTCGAGGCGGCCATGGCGCTCGGCAATCTGCGCAAACAGCGCGTCCACCGCGTCGCGGTTACGCACGTCGCAGGCAATGAACTCGGCGCTGCGGCCGTCCACCGACGGCAGCTCGGCAACCGCCTCGCGGCCGCAGACGATGACCTTCGCGCCCGTCGCCAGGAAGCGCTCGCTGATGCCGCGGCCGACGCCCTTGGCGCCGCCGGTGACGAGCACGACGTAGGCTGGTTTGGTCTGGGACTGCTGCACGGCCGACTACCCCTGCTTCGGATGGTGCGGCCATCCTAGTGCATCGAGGGCGCCGGGCTGTCGTCCGAAGGGATGAAAAGCAATTGGCCACGGACGGACACGGATAACACGGATTATTCGTGGAGATTGGAAGTGCAGTTAAGTCATCCCAACTCTTTGAGTTTTCCGTGTGTGTCCGTGTCATTCCGTGGCAAAAATGCTTTGAAGGCTGCTACAGCGCAACGAAGTCCGGCTTCTCGCGCACCGAGCAATCCGGGCAGGGCCAGTTGTCCGGCAGCTGCGCCCAGCGCGTGCCCGCCGCATAGCCCTCGTGCGGGCAACCCTGGGCCTCGTCGTAGACATGGCCGCAGTCGCTGCACTGGTAGCGGCGGAAGCCGGCATCGCGGACGCTGGCGGCGAGTTCGCCGCTGGGCAGGACGTGGCTGCCGGGGAAAACCTCCGGCCGGCCGTCGTCCAGCGCCGCGCCGCTCCAGCGCGCCAGCAGGGCTTCGCGCTTCGCCGGGTACAGGTTGGCCAGGCCCAGGTTGCCCTTGTAGTGCCTGGCCACCAGCGGGTCCATCTGGCGGAACCACAGCGCCGGGATGTAGGCCGGGATCAGCATCGAGGCGTAGCCGGAAGGCAGCTGCGGGCTTTCGTCGAAGTGGCGCAGGGCCTGGAAGCGGCGCGTCGGGTTGGCGTGATGGTCCGAGTGGCGCTGCAACTGGTAGAGGAACAGGTTGGTGACGATGTGGTTGCTGTTCCAGCTGTGTGCCGGCGAGCAGCGCTCCCAGCGGCCGGACGGCAGCTTCTGGCGCTGCAGGCCGTAGTGCTCGATGTAGTTGATCACCTCCAGCAGCGAAGCGCCGTAGAAGGCCTGCGCCAGCAGGAAGGGCAGCGCGATCCAGCCCAGCCACAGGGTCAGCGCGCCGAACAGCACCACGGTCATGCCCCAGGCCTGCAGGTTCTCGTTCTGCCAGGTCCAGGGGCCCTTGCCGATACGCGCCAGGCGGTCCTTTTCCAGATGCCAGGCCGAGCGCAGGCTGCCGATCATGGTGCGCGGCAGGAAGGCCCAGAAGCTCTCGCCCATCTTCGAGCTGGCCGGGTCATCCGGTGTGGCGACGTTCTTGTGGTGGCCCTTGTTGTGCTCGATGAAGAAATGGCCATAGGCCACCGGCGCCAGCGTCAGCTTGGCCAGCCAGCGCTCGAGGCTGTTGATCTTGTGGCCCAACTCATGGGCGGTGTTGATGCCGATGCCGTTGACCGCGCCGGCCGCGAACACCAGGCCGATGATCTCGATCGCCGAGGGATCGCGGCGCGCCACGATCCAGGCACAGAGGATGGTGGTGGCGAACTGCAGCGGGATGTAGGCGTAGACGATCGCGCGGTAATAGCGATCGGACTCCAGCATCGGCACCGCGGTCTCCGGCGGGTTGCTGTTGTCGACGCCGATCAGCCAGTCGGCCAGCGGGATCAGCACGTAGACCAGCGCCGGCGCCAGCCAGGCCAGCGCATACCAGCCGGTGAAGACGCTGATCAGCACCACGCCGCCGGCCAGCATCGGTATGAGGGGACTCAGCAGCCAGAGGTAGCGCTTGCTGTCGGTCCAGGGCGCGGTCAGGGTCATTGCGGTCACGGCTACACTCGCTGTTACATTGGGTGATGGTATGGTCAGGCAGGACGGAACCAGCGACCATATGCAGGACGCCGCCGCGGCATCGCAAAACGCCGGGATCGCTGCAAATTGCGGTAAAACGCCAGGAACCCCTACCGAAACGCCGATGGACACGCTGAGCCAGATCCTGGACGACATCCGCCTGCGCGGCGGCGAATTCCGCGACCTGCAGCTGTACGCGCCCTGGGCGTTCCGGCTCGAGACGCCGGGCCTGGCCAGCTTCCACATCGTCACCCAGGGCAGTTGCTGGCTGCTGCGCGAGGGCGCCGAACCTCTGCGCCTGGATGCCGGCGACCTGGTGGTCCTGCCCGGCGGCGCCGCCCACCGGGTGCAGGACAGCCCCGAAACCCCGGGCGAGGCGGCCCCGGACCTGTCGGCGGAGCTGGGCTCGCCACGGCGTGAGCCACACCGCCTGGGCACGGCCGGCCCGCTGGCGCGACTGCTGTCGGGGCGCTTCAGCTTCGAGGTGGAACTGGCGCGCCCCCTGGTCGGCGCGCTGCCGCCGCTGCTGCTGCATCGCGGCCAAGGCGCCGGGCCGCCGGTGTGGCTGCGTATCGGCCTGCAGTTCCTCGCCGACGAGCGCTCGCAGAACCGGCCGGCGCAGCAGGCGGTGATCAACCGCCTCGCCGACATCCTGCTGATCCAGGTGCTGCGCAATCACATCAGCGAACTGCCGGAGGGCTCCGGCAACTGGCTGCTGGCGCTGCGCGACCGCGCCCTGTCGGCGGCGCTGTCGGCAATGCACCGCGAGCCGCAGCGCCCCTGGACGGTGCCGGAACTGGCCGAGATCGCCAGCCTGTCGCGCTCCGCCTTCGCCGAACGCTTCAACCAGGTGCTGGGCCAGCCGCCGCTGGCCTACCTCACCGAGCACCGCATGCGCCTGGCCGCCTGGCAGCTGCGCCACGGCAGCCAGCCGGTCTGCCGCATCGCCGAGCAGGTCGGCTACAACTCCGAGACCGCCTTCAGCCAGGCTTTCAAGCGCAGCCACGGCGTTTCACCCTCGGGATACCGCAAGACCTGAGCCGCCTGCCGTCATCCAAAAGGATGAAGCTTGGACGCGGCTGCTGGAGGACCATTCGCGCATGAACCAGAAGCCCGTCCCCGAGGGCCGTTACGTCACGCTGGCGAACGGCTACCGCATCCATTACCAGGACCAGGGCCAGGGCCCGGTCGTGGTGTTCCTGCACGGCTCCGGCAACGGCGCCAGCGGCTACAGCAACTTCAAGGGCAACTACCCGGAACTGGCCCAGGCCGGTTACCGCTGCATCGTGCCCGACATGATCGGCTTCGGTTACTCCGACAAGCCGGACGACGTCGAATACCACCTGTCCTTCTTCGTCGACTGCCTCAGGCAGACGCTGGACGCCCTGGGCGTGCAGAAGGCCACGATCGTCGGCAACTCGCTCGGTGGCGCGGTGGCGCTGGGCTATGCCCTCGCCCATCCGGCCGGCGTCGAGCGCCTGGTGCTGATGGCGCCGGGCGGCCTCAACGAGCTGCCGGACTACCTGGCGATGCCGGGCATGCAGGCGATGTTCGCGCTCTACGGTTCCGGCAAGCCGGTGACCGAGGAGGCGATGAAGGATTTCTTCATCAAGGCCTTCGTGGTCGATCCGTCCTGCGTTACCGATGACCTGGTGCACGAACGCGCCGAGATGGCCAAGCTGCAGAACCCGCAGGTGATCAAGACGCTGAAGGTGCCGGTGATGACCGAGCGCCTCGCCGAGATCTCTTGCCCGGTGCTGACGCTGTGGGGCCTGAACGAGAACATGATGCCGGACAGCGGCATCCTGCGGCTGGCCAAGGGCCTGAAGAACGGCCGCATGGTGCTGGTACCCAACTGCGGCCACTGGGTGATGATCGAGCATCGCGGGCTGTTCAACCGCATGGTGCTGGACTTCCTCAAGAATGGTTGATTCCAGCCCTACCCTCTCCCGGCCGTTCGCCCTGAAGCTGTCGAAGGGTGAACGGTCCGCGCGCGCCGCTCGTGCTTCGATCCTTCGACAGGCTCAGGACTCAGCACGAACGGCTGGCAAGGTCCGCAAGTAACCATGGCACTCCCCGACTCTCGCATCCTCGCTCTCGGTGACGAGCTGTTCGCCGCGCTGCGCGCGCGCTCCGTGCTGGAGCCGCTGACCAACCGCGAAGCCACGATCGACATCGAGGATGCCTACCGCATCTCGCTGCAGTTCCTGAAGCGCCGTGAGGCCGAGGGCGAGCGTGTCATCGGCAAGAAGATCGGCGTCACCTCCAAGCCGGTGCAGGACATGCTCGGCGTGCACCAGCCGGACTTCGGTTTCCTCACCGACCGCATGCACGTCGCCAACGGCAGCAGCGTCAGCCTGCTGAAATCCGGCCTGATCCAGCCGCGCGCCGAGGGCGAGATCGCCTTCGTGCTGAAGAAGGACCTGCGCGGCCCCGGCATCACCGAGGAGCAGGTGCTGGATGCCACCGAGTACGTCTCGCCCTGCTTCGAGATCGTCGACTCGCGCATCCGCGACTGGAAGATCAAGATCCAGGACACCGTCGCCGACAATGCCTCCTGCGGCGTGTTCGTGATCGGCGACGCCCGCATCGACCCGCGCTCGCTGGACCTGGCGGCGGCGACGATGGAAATCCACAAGAACGGCCAGCATGTCGCCTCCGGCGTCGGCGCGGCCGTGCAGGGCCACCCGGCCACCGCGGTCGCCTGGCTGGCGAACACGCTGGGCCGCTACGGCATCCCCTTTCTCGCCGGTGAAGTCATCCTCTCCGGTTCGCTTGCACCGCTGCTGCCGGCGGCGCCGGGCGACCGTTTCGAGATGTCGATTGCCGGCATTGGTACCGCCTCGATTTCCTTCGAGGCCTGATTCGAGATCCCCATGAAAAAGATCAAGTGCGCGATCATCGGTCCCGGCAACATCGGCACCGACCTGATCTACAAGCTCAAGCGCAGCCCGGTGCTGGACCCGGTCTGGATGGTCGGCATCGACCCGAAATCCGAGGGCCTGCTCCGCGCCCGCGAGATGGGCCTCAAGACCACCGACCAGGGCGTCGACGGCCTGTTGCCGCATGTGCTGGCCGACGGCGTGCAGATCGCCTTCGACGCCACCAGCGCCTACGTCCACAAGTCCAACTCCGACAAGCTCAATGCCCTCGGCGTGCTGATGGTGGACCTCACGCCGGCCGCGATCGGCGGCCTCTGCGTGCCGCCGGTGAACCTGGAGACGCACGCCAAGGCCCAGGCGATGAACGTCAACATGATCTCCTGCGCCGGACAGGCAACGATCCCGATGGTCAACGCGGTGTCGCGCATCCAGTCGGTCGGCTACGCCGAGATCATCGCCACGGTGTCCTCGAAGTCGATCGGCCCCGGCACCCGCGCCAACCTCGACGAGTTCACCTACACCACCTCCAACGCGGTCTGTGCGGTCGGCGGCTCGCGCACCGGCAAGGCACTGGTGATCATCAACCCGGCCGATCCGCCGATGATCATGCGCAACACCATCTACTGCCTGACCGACGAAGCGCCGGACCAGGAGCGCATCCGCGAATCGGTGCTGCAGATGGTCAAGGAAGTGCAGAAGTACGTGCCGGGCTACCGCCTGGTCAACGGCCCGGTGTTCGACGGCAAGAAGGTCGCCACATTCATGGAAGTCGCCGGGCTCGGCGATTACCTGCCGACCTATGCCGGCAACCTCGACATCATGACCGCCGCCGCCGCCCGCACCGCCGAGATGTTCGCGACGGAAATCCTGGCCGGCCGCTACCAGCTGAAGCCCGTGAAGGAGGCCGCATAATGAGCGAGCTCAAGAACCTCAAGGGCCGCAAGGTCCTGGTGCACGACATGGCGCTGCGCGACGGCATGCACGCCAAGCGCGAGCAGATCTCCACCGAGCAGATGATCAAGGTCGCCACCGCGCTCGACGACGCCGGCGTCCCGCTGATCCAGGTCTCGCACGGCGCTGGCCTCGGCGGCAACTCGCTGCAGCACGGCTTCGCCATGCACAGCAACGAGGAGTACTGGGACGCGGTGGTCCCGAAGATGAAGCGCGCCAAGATCTCGGTGCTGCTGATCCCGGGCCTCGGCACGATGAAGGAACTGCAGACTGCCTACGACCACGGCGTGCGCAGCGTGCATGTCGCCACGCACTGCACCGAGGCCGATACCAGCCCGCAGCACATCGCCTATGCGCGCAAGCTCGGCATGGACGCCACCGGCTTCCTGATGATGGCCCACCTCAACGACGCCAAGGGCCTCGCCGAACAGGGCAAGCTGATGGAGTCCTACGGCGCGCAGACCATCTACATCACCGACTCGGCCGGCTACATGCTGCCCAACGACGTGATCGAGCGCGTGCGCGCGCTGCGTGCCGTGCTCAGGCCGGAAACCGAGATCGGCTTCCACGGCCACCACAACCTCGGCATGGGTATCGCCAACTCCATCGCGGCGATCGAGGAAGGCGCCAGCCGCATCGACGCCTCGGTCGGCGGCCTCGGCGCCGGCGCCGGCAACACGCCGCTGGAAGTGTTCGTCGCGGTCTGCGACCGCATGGGCATCGACACCGGCTGCGACCTGTTCAAGCTGATGGACCTGACGCAGGACACCATCTTCCCGATGATGGATCACATCGTGCGCGTGGACCGCTCCTCGCTCACGCTGGGCTTCGCCGGCGTCTACTCCACCTTCCTGCTGCATGCTGACCGTGCCGGCAAGAAGTACGGACTGCCGTCGCGCGACATCCTGGTCGAACTGGGCCGCAAGAAGATGATCGGCGGCCAGGAAGACATGATCGAGGATACCGCGCTGACGATGGCGCGCGAGCGCGGGCTGCTGAAAGACAACGCGGCCTGAAGCCATGTCGGTCTACGCCGAAGCAGAGATTGTCATCGACGCGCCGATCGAGCGCGTCTGGGCGACGATGGTCGACATCCGGCACTACCCGGAATGGAATCCCTTCGTCACGCAGATCGACTGCGCGGTGGCGGATCCGCAGGTCGGCAGCGACTTCATCCTGCACGTCGCCTTCAAGGGCGGGCAGAAGGTGAAGACGCTGGAGCGCGTCAGCCGGCTGGAACCGCCGTCGGACGGCAAGGCCCTGCTGGAGTACCAGTTCCTCGGGCCGCTGCACACGCTGAATCTGGTGCGCGGCAAGCGCCAGCAGTACCTGCAGTCGCTGCCCGACGGCCGCACGCGTTACCGCACGACCGAGCGCCTGACCGGCCTGCTGTCGTTCGCGGCGCCGATCGCCAAGGTGCTCGATGGCTTCGAGCGCCATGCGGCCGCACTGAAGCGCCGGGTCGAGGCGCAGCCGGCCGCATAGCCCTGTCGTTTGCATGGGCGGCAGGCTGCGCCGGGCCGCCCGCTTCCGTAGACTTGCCGGCCCATGAGCACTGATACCACTCCCTCCCGCGCCGCCATCGTCACCGGCGGCACTGGTGCCATCGGCACCGCAATCTGCCTGCAGCTGGCCACCGCCGGATACCGCGTCGTGGCGCTCGGGCATCCTTCCGAGGCCGAACGCCTGCCGGGCTGGCGCGCATCGCTGGGTGCGGCGGCTGCGCAGATCGACGTCGAGCTGGCTGATCTGGCTGACGCCACTGCCGCAACCGGCGCGATGGCCGCTGCCCTGCAGCGCCTCGGTCGCGTCGACGTGCTGGTCAATGCTGCCGGCATCACCCGTGACGCCCGCTTCGTCAAGATGACGCTGGAACAGTGGCGCGCGGTGATGGCCTCGAACCTCGACAGCGTGTTCCATTGCTGCAAGGCGGTGTTCGAAGCGATGTGCACGCAGGGGCATGGCCGCATCGTCAACATCGCCTCGGTCAACGGCCAGAAGGGACAGTTCGGCCAGGCCAACTACTCGGCAGCCAAGGCCGGCATGCACGGCTTCAGCATGGCGCTGGCGCAGGAAGGCGCGCGCCACGGCGTCACCGTCAACACGGTGTCGCCGGGCTATGTGCGCACGCCGATGACGGCAGCGATCAAACCCGAAGCGCTGCAGAACATCGTCGGCCAGATTCCGGTGGGCCGCATGGCCGAGCCGGCCGACATCGCCCGCGCCGTGCTCTTCCTCTGCGCCGCCGACGCCGGCTACATCACCGGCGCCAACCTGCCGGTCAACGGCGGCTTGTTCATGTCGGCCTGAGCCACGCCCCTGCTGCAGCCTCGGTCGCATGCCTGTCGCACCTGACGATTAGCGTCAGGTAGCACAGCCGATTTTTGAGGAGCAATATCAGCCCAGGCAGACCGGCGGCACAGTGTGGTGACGTCGGTCCGGCACGTTTGGCGTAGCGGTACCCAAGGCCCTCGAACAAGAAACAAGAAGGCCGCAGGGAAACGCTCGCGCCGGCTTTGCAAGGAGGCGTCCATGCAAGCAGAGATCGATTGCGAGATCCGCAGCGCACGCGACATGACACAGCTCGGCGCCGCCTGCCGACATGTCTCGGAAGCCCTCGGCTTCCGCTACTTCCAGTTCGGTTTCCGCATCCCGGTCTCGCTGGTCCGGCCCTGCCAGATCATCCTCTCCGGCTATCCCAAGGTCTGGCGCACGCGCTACGACGATTGCGGTTATCTCGGCATCGACCCGGTCGTACAGCATGCCCTGCGCAGCGTGCTGCCGTTCGGCTGGGATGAGCTGGAACTGGACACACCGGAAGTCCGGCGCCTGTTTTCCGAGGCGGCGCAGCACGGCCTGTGTCACGGCTTCAGCGTGCCGGTACACGGCGCCCATGGCGAAAGCGCGCTGTTCAGCTTCGCCCGCACTGAACCGCTGCCACCGGATATCAACGAACGCACCAGGATGTTCCAGCGCGCCAGCTGGCTGACCGCCCTGCTGCACGAGCGCCTGCGCAGCGTCGTCTACGAAGGCGCCGGCGTCATGACCGAGAAGAAGCGGCTGACACCGCGCGAGCTGCAGTGCCTGCGTCGCGCCGCGGAAGGCCTCAGCGCCACCATGATCGGCCGTGAAATGCACATCAGCGAGCACACGGTGAACTATCACCTGGGCAATGCCGAGACCAAGCTCGGCGCCTGCTCGCGGCGCAATGCGGTGGCGCGTGCAGTGGCCCTGGGCGAGATCGAGCCGCAGTGCTATCCCGGGGAATTGCGCGCCTCGCAGGAAGTGATCGACCTGCACTGACGGCATCGCCCCCATGACCGGACTTTAATTTCCGGAAACTCAAGCGCTTATCGCGCCTCCCCTCGAATTCCAGAGGTCACGGCGCTGGATCATGATGATCTGATCGGGTCTCCCTTCGCAGCGGGAGACGCCCATGCTACAGGTCATCGACGGCAGCCTCGCCGACCGGCGCTTCGCCCTGACCTACGCCGATGCGATGTTCCGCCTGCGCCACCGCGTGTTCGGCGAGCGCCTCGGCTGGCAGGTGGAGAACCGCGACGGCCGCGAGACCGATTGCTACGACGACCACGACAGCCGCTACCTGCTGCTGACCGAACAGCAGCAGGTCCTGGGCGGCTGGCGGCTGCGACCGACCACCCGGCCCTACATGCTGGCCGACGTCTTTCCGCAACTGCTTTACGGACAGCAGGCGCCGAGCCACCCCCGTGTCTGGGAAGTGAGCCGCTTTGCGATCGATCTCGTCGATGAACGTCACGCCCGCTTCGGCTTCAATGCAGCGGCTCGCCTGCTGCTGGGCGCCACCGCGCGCTACGCCCTCGACAATGGCATCGACCGCTATGTGATGGTGGCCAGCGCCGGCGCCGAGCGGCTGTATCGCAACGTCGGCCTGCAGGTCCGCCGCTTCGGCCCGCCGCAGCAGGTCGGCAAGGCGCGCTCGGTGGCCTGCTGGGTCGACATCGACGGGCACACCTGCCAGACGCTGCTCGGCCATCCCCTGCCCCTGGCGGCCGCCGCATGAGCATCCTGCTGGTCGCTCCCCCCGAGTTGCTGCATTCGCGATGGATTCGCCGCATCTTCGCGGGCACCGAACTGGTGGTCGACGACAGCGTCGGCGATTGCCGCGGGATCGTGGTGATCAACGACCACAGCGCCGAAGTGGTCGGGCGACTGCAACGCGCGCTGGAGCTGCGGGAGCACCACCAGGAGCTGCCGGTGGCGATGCTCACTGCGATCGAGGCGCCTGACCTCGAAGCGCTGATCCGCCTGCTCAACGCACCCGGCCCGACCGCCAGCGTACCGACCGGGCAGGCCCTGGCCGCCATCGTCGCCGAGCGCCTGCCTGCGCAGGTCAAGCTCGGCGCCCAGGCGATCAACTTCGAGTACGACGCCTGAGCGCGCGCGTGGACGACATGAGCCCAAAGCCGCAACGCCTCACCACCGCCAGCAACCGCTTCCGCGCCCTCCACAAGCGCTGGCGCCATGAGCATCCCTGCAGCCGCTACGGCCTGATGCTGATCCGCCTCGACCAGAGCCATGCGGTGTCGGAAAGCATGGGCGAGGAATTCAACGCGCTGATGATCCAGCATCTGGGCGTGCGCATCGGCCACGCCCTGCGCAACGAGGACCGGCTCGAGTATCTTGGCGACCACTGTTTCGGCGCCCTGGTCGTGCTGTCCAACGGCGAGCAGGGCCTGGTGCGCGTGGCCGCCAAGCTGCTGAGCGAGATCCGCCAGCCGGTACGCATCGCCGGCTGCGTCGCCTCCACCACGGCCAGCATCGGCCTCAGTTCCTGCCCGGCCGACGGCGACAACCTGGACGCGCTGCTCGGCCGCGCCGCCGTGGCACTGGAACGGGCCCAGCACGGCGGCGGCGATCACTTCGAACTGTTCGACCGCAGCCTCGGCGAGAGGCTGCGCCGCAGCTGGGACATGAGCGCGCGGCTGTGGCGCGCCTACGAGTGGAGCGAGTTCACCGTGGCCTACCAGCCGATCGTCGACGCCACCAGCAGCCGGATCTGCGGCACCGAGGCGCTGCTGCGCTGGCAGGATCCGGCGCTGGGGCCGCAGTCACCCTCCGAGTTCGTGCCGCAGCTGGAGCAGTCCGGCCTGATCGTGCCGATCGGCGAATGGATGCTGCGCACGGCCTCCGGGCAGATGCGCACGCTGCAACACGCCGGCATGGCGGCGCTGTCGGTGGCGGTCAACGTGTCGCCGCGCCAGTTCGATGAATCCAATCTCGCCGAGCGTGTCCGCGCCAGCCTGCGCGAGACGCAGTTCCCGCCCGAACAGCTGCAGCTCGAGATCACCGAGAACATGCTGATCCGCGACCCCGACACGGCGCGCGACACCATCAATTCGCTCGCGACCATGGGCGTGCGTGTCTACATCGACGACTTCGGCACCGGACACTCGTCGATCAGCTACCTGCGCAAGCTGCCGGTCGCCGGCATCAAGATCGACCAGTCCTTCGTCAGCGGCCTGCCGCACGACGAGAGCAGCACCAACATCACCCGCACGATCATCGGCCTCGCTCAGAACATGCGGCTGGAGATCGTCGCCGAGGGCGTCGAGACCGCCGAGCAGGCGCGGTTCCTGAGCGACCACGGCGTGCAGCACCTGCAGGGATTCCTCTTCAGCCAGGCGCTGCCGCTGGGCGAACTGATCGAGCTGTTGCGAAAGCCGTTGCCGACTTACTGAACCCGAAATCGCCGCGATGAACCGACCCGCCCGACCGCTGCAGCACGCACCGACAGGACGGCAAGGCGTCGTGACCGCCACCGGAGACAGAACATGGAACCCACACGCTCGCGCAATTGGTGTATCCGGACCCTGCTGCTCTGCATCCCCCTGTCCGCCACCGCAGCCAGCTACGCGCCGATGGGGGACGCCGATCTTCTCGGGCAGTCCGCAACGGTGGTGCTCGGCCGCGTCGCCCATGCGGGACCGGCACCGGCACAGGAACTGGACGCCACCCTGTATCGCATCGAGATCGACCGGATCCTGAAAGGCTCGCCCGGCCGCCGCTCACTGGAACTGACCGTGCCGGGCGCCCATGCGCCGGAACAGGCCGGTGCCCTGGTGATACCGGGCGCGCCACGCTTCGTCCCCGATGAGCGTGTGCTGTTGTTCCTCGACACGGGCGACAGCGGCCGCTACCGGCTCAATCAATTCGGGCTGGGCGCATTCCATGTGCGCCGCGCAGGCGACGGAACCCCGCTGGCACTGCGCGCGCTGGAGCACGAGCCACTCACGCGCGCACGCGGGCTGGACGCTTTCCTGCACTGGCTGCTCCAGGCCACCACCGGCGCCAGCCCCACGGTGGACTACTGGACCGACATGGCACCGGCGGACAGCGCGAAGTTCAACTTCATCGGCGTCGAAGCCTCGCGCTGGTTCGAGTTCGACCGCGGCCTCGAGGTGCGCTTCCTCGCCCACCAGAACGGCCAGGCGGGGCTGTCGGACGGAGGTGTCGGTGCCTTCCGCCAGGGCCTCGCCGCCTGGGACGACGACGGCGGCAGCAACATCCGCTACGTCTTCGGCGGCAGCACGCGTGCCGGCGGCGGGCTGGGCACGCCCGACGGCGTCAACACCATCCTGTTCAATGATCCCAACGGCGAGATCGCCGGCAGCTTCGACTGCAACCGCGGCGGTATCCTGGCGCTCGGGGGCTTCCGCAGCAGCGGCCGCGGCGAGTACCGCAACGGCAGCTTTCTGATGATCGTCGAGGGCGATGTGGTGGTGCAGGACGGCGCCGCCTGCCAGCTCAGTCGCAACAACGGCAGCAATGCCGCCGAGGTCTTCGCCCACGAACTGGGGCATACCCTGGGACTCGCCCACTCTTGCGGCGACAACAGCCTCCTCGGCCTGATCGGCGACTGCATCCCGTTGACACCCGTCGACGAGGCCCTGATGCGCGCACGCACACACGCCGACGGCCGCGGTGCGCGGCTCGGCGCCGACGACCGCGCGGCAGTCGGCTCGGCCTACGGCAACGGCCTGCTGCCGGTGCTGCGCGACTCGCCCGAGGGATTGCCGGGCGCCAACAACGTCAACGGCGGCGATGCAGGCGCCGACGACGGCGGTGGAGGCGGCGGTGCGGCCGCAGTGCTGACGCTGCTGGGCCTGCTGGCGGCCGGCCTCTGGCGCACGCGCACGCGCTGATCGGGCACGCACGCCGCGGTATTCCGTGGTTCCTGGCGGAGCCCGTCCGCCGGCGTCTGTCCGGCGCGCCGCCGCTGCCCGTAAACTTGCGGCCTTTCCATGTCGGCCTGAAGCCCGGGATTCCTGCACGATGAACCAGTCTCTCCGGGCGCGCCCGCGCTTCCTTGCCCTGCCGATCGCGATCGCCTCCGTCGGCCTCGGCCTGAGCTTCTACTACGGCGAGCAGTGGTACCAGCTCAGCCAGGTGCCCGAGGCGCAGTTGCAGGAAGCGGTGGAACTCAACCTGCTGCTGGACCTGAAGCGCGACGCACACAAGCCGGTGCCCGGCGAGCAGGAGCTGGAGGCACGCCGCGAAACCATCCGCGGTGAACTGCAGGCGCATCTCGACCGGCAGCGTCACCAGCTGCGCGGCAATTTCCTGGCAGCGCTGGCCGGCTTCGGGCTCGGCGCAATATTCCTGCTGACGCAGCTGCGGCCGCAGTGGTTGTTCGGCCGGCGATAGGGCCTGTTAACGCTACCGCGGTCGCTGCGATCGCGGTAGCGTTAACAGGCCCTAGGCTTTACCTCGCAGCACGCGCGCCCTATGTTCGCGGCTCGCAGCCTCAACCCCGTCGCAAGGAGCTGACATGGACCTGATGGACTACGGACGCCGTCCCGTCGATTTCACTGGCGCCACCGCGCCTGCCGCCGACAACAGCCATTTCACGCGCCGCGGTTTCCTGGTGACCTCACTGGCCAGCGGCTTCGCCCTGGCCTCCTCGCCGCTGGCGGCGCAGGCGATCCATACCGACGACAAGGGTCTGGTCGCCGGCGCCATCGAGATCAAGGTGGCGGGCGGCAGCATCCCGGCCTATCGCGCACGCCCGGCGAAGCGCGGCCCGCATCCGGTGCTGCTGGTAATCCAGGAAATCTTCGGCGTGCACGAACACATCCAGGACGTCTGCCGGCGCTACGCCAAACTCGGCTACCTCGCCATCGCGCCGGAACTGTTCGCACGCCAGGGCGACGTGTCGAAGATGAGCGACATCGGCCAGATCCTGCAGCAGATCGTCGCCAGGGTGCCGGATGCACAGGTGATGGCCGATCTCGATGCCACTGTCGCGCATGCACGCAAGGTCGAAGGCGGTCATGTCTCTCGGCTGGGCATCGTCGGCTACTGCTGGGGCGGACGCACCACCTGGCTCTACGCCGCGCACAACCCGCAGGTGAAGGCTGGCGTCGCCTATTACGGCCTGATCAGCGGCATGAAGTCGGAGATCAAGCCGCAGGATCCGATCGACATCGGCGCGAAGCTGAAGGTGCCGGTGCTGGGCCTCTACGCGACCAAGGACGCCTACATCCCGCTGGATGTGGTCGCGCAGATGCAGGGCGAGCTGATGAAATCGGGCAGCGGCTCGGCGATCGTGGTGCTGCCGGGCGTGGATCATGGATTCAACGCCGACTACCGGCCGACCTACGACGCCACCGCCGCGGCCTATGCCTCGAAGCTGGCGCTGGACTGGCTGGCCGACCACGGCGCCTGAAGTCCCGACAGTGGTGGCGGGTGCTGCGGCGGCGTAGCATGCCGCCCCCGCCACCGCTGCCGCGCCGTGCCCGATTCCGCCGCCTCACGCTCTGCCTACCTCGCCGGCCTGGCCATCGCGCTCGCCGGCGCGGCGTTCTTCTCGGCCAAGGCGATCGTCGCCAAGCTGCTCTACCGCCATGGCATCGATGCGGTCACGCTGATCGCGCTGCGCATGCTGCTGTCGCTGCCGGTATTCCTGCTGGTGGCGGTCTGGACCTGGCGGCAGCAACCACGCCTGGGCACAGGCGACCTCCTGCGCGTGACCGGACTGGGGCTCACCGGCTACTACGCGTCCAGCATGCTGGACTTCCTCGGCCTGCAGTACATCAGCGCCGGGCTGGAACGGCTGATCCTGTTCCTGACACCTTCCTTCGTGCTGCTGCTGGGCCTGCTGTTCTACCGGCGCAGCGCGTCGCGACGGCAGTGGCTGTCGTTGCTGGTGGCCTATGCCGGCATCGTGCTGGTGTTCCAGCATGATCTCTGGCTTGGCGGCGAACGCGTCGCCTTGGGCTCGGCCCTGGTGCTCGGCGCCGCGATCACCTACGCGGTCTACCTGCTGCTGTCGGGCGAGCTGATCGGCCGCGTCGGCCCGCTGCGACTGGTGGCGCTGGCGATGACCGTGTCCTGCGCCGCCTGCCTGCTGCAGTACGGCCTGCTGCGGCCGCTGCCGGGGCTGTTCCAGCAGCAAGCGGCGGTGTGGCAGCTGTCGCTGGTCAATGCCGGCCTCTGCACGGTACTGCCGGTGTTCCTGACCATGTTGGCGGTGGGCCGCATCGGCGCCGCCACGGCGGCGCAGGCCGGGATGATCGGGCCGGTGACGACCCTGTTCCTAGCCTGGTGGCTGCTGGGCGAGCCGG
>DATILC010000153.1:0-1565 GCA_035476855.1 Solimonas sp.
GCTCAACCAGAAGGAGAAGCTGCGCTTCGCCGCCGACATGGCCTCGTGGACGCTGTCGCAGTTCATGCACGGCGAGCAGGGCGCGCTCTACGCCGCCGCGCAGGTCACCGAGAGCGTGCAATGGCTCGACGGCAAGTTCTACGGCGCCACCCAGGTGATGGACGAGGGCCGCCACCTCGAGGTGTTCCTGCGCTACCTCGATACCAAGATGCAGAAGGTCTATGCGGTCAACGACAACCTGTTCGTGATCCTCGACGACCTGCTCACCGATTCACGCTGGGACGTGAAGTTCCTCGGCATGCAGATCATGGTCGAGGGCCTCGCGCTCGGCGCCTTCGGCACCATGTACAACTTCACGAAAGAGCCGCTGCTGAAGCAGCTGCTGCGCTACGTCATCCAGGACGAGGCGCGCCATGTGCACTATGGCGTGCTGGCGCTGAAGGCTCACATCTCCACCGAGCTGAGCGGGGCGGAGATTCGCGAGCGCGAGGACTGGGCCTACGAGGTGGCGCTGCTGATGCGCAACCGTTTCCTGTCGCATGAGCTGTACTACGAGTGGTTCTCGCACAAGCTGTCGCTGAAGGACTGGGACGAGGTGGTGACCAATGCGCCGTCGATGGCGGCGTTCCGTCATCTCATGTTCCTGCGCTTGATCCCGAACCTGGAATACATCGGCCTGATGAGCGACCGCATCAAGGCGCATTACGACAAGGCCGGCCTGACCAGCTTCCTCGGCGGCAAGAACGCCACGCAGCTGACCGGCGAGGACCTGATCCGCGATATCGCCGCCTACCGGCAGCCGCCGCCGCTCAGCTGAGGGCGCCGCTGGAATAGCTGCCCTCGTCGCGCCAGCGCGCGACGGTGCTCTTGCGCAGGTGGCGTGCGTACCAGAGCACCCCGGCGGCCGAGCCGGCCAGCAGGACCAGCAGCAGCCAGATCGTCGGCGTCAGCCGCAGCTGCCGGTCGACCCGGGGCAGCGCTGCGGTTGCCGGCGGGTCCAGTTCCAGTGCCAGCGCCGGCCTCCGCGCCTCCGGCGGCAGCGGCGTTTCGGCAGTCGCCGGCTTGTCTTCTTCCGCGGCGGCGGCCGGCCGTTCGGTTGCCAGTGTCAGTGCGTCCGGCAGTACCCGCAGGCTGTCCAGCGCCTGCGAAAGGCGGAAGCGTTGCAGCGCCGGCAACGCGGGCGCTGCGACAGTCGTCCGGCTTTGCAGCGCGGGGCTCTCCCTGGCCGGCGCGGCTTCGGCCTGCGCTGGCAGGGCAGCAAGCCTTGGCGGTTCTTCCTCGCGGCTGCCGGGCATGTCGATCAGCACCGGGATCTCGCGGATCATGCGTCGCCCGCCCTGGTCGACCTGCAACAGCAGGAAGAAGATCGGTTCGCGCAGCGGCCGCCGCGAGCGGATGCTGACGCGACGCAGCCGGTCCTCGGGACTGCTGACTTCGAGGATGAAATCAGCCTGCGGCGGCGGCGCGATGCCATAGCTTTCGTAGGTGCGCGGATCCGCCAGGCTGATCTGCGGCTCGACGGTGTAGCCGGGGTCGAGCAGCACGTCCATCTGCATGCGCAGCGG
>DATILC010000154.1:0-3997 GCA_035476855.1 Solimonas sp.
GCGAATCGCTCAACCAGGGCGATGCGGCGATGGACCGGCTGGTGGCCTGGATGAGCGCCGAGGGCCTGGCGAAGACCAAGCCGCTGTTCGACCGCGCGCTGGCCGAGGGCATCGAAGCGATCACCGGCGCACCGGCACCGCTGCGGCGCTTCTTCGCCGAGGTCGAGGCACGCCCGGCCTGGGTCAATCCGCGGCTGCTGGCCGAGGGCGCGCGCGTCTGCGGCATCTCGGGGCTCACCGGCATGCGCGTGCTGCGCGACTTCGGCCTGATGGCCGGCTACCAGGCCAGCGCGATCAACCGCACGCTGGTGCAGACCGGCGCGCTGCAGAAGGGCGCGGCACGGCGCGTCGCCGAGACCACCAAATGGTGGGTCGACGTCACCCGCCCCGGCGGCATGGAGCGTTTCGCGCCGGGCTGGCGCAACACGCTGCAGGTGCGCCTGATCCACGCGCTGGTGCGGCGCCACCTGCAGCAGCACCCGCAATGGGACACGGCGGCTCACGGCCTGCCGGTGAACCAGGGCGACATGCATGCCACCTACATGGCCTTCAGCGTGATCTTCCTGTTCGGCCAGCGCCTGCTCGGCGTGCCGCTGACGGCGCGCGAGGGCCATGCCGCGATGCACCTGTGGAAGTACATCGGCTGGCTGATGGGCATCGACGAGCGCTGGCTGACCGACGACGAGCAGGCCGGCCGCATCGCGCTGTACCGGAACCTGCTGGCGCAGGCGCCGCCGGACGAGAGCAGCCGCCAACTCGGCCGGCCGCTGATGGATGAACCGCTGCAACGCCACTACCGCCGCTACGCCTGGCTGCAGCGGCGCTGGGAGCGCGCGCTGCACCTGTCGATCGAACGCGCCTTCCTCGGCCGCCGCGGCATGCGCGCACTGGGCCTGCCGGAGAACGTGCTGCCCTGGTATCCGGCGCTGACATTCGCGCCGCGCCTCGGCTGGCACCTGGCGCAGCGCCTGCTGCCGGGCGGGCGCGAGCGCCTGGTCGAGCGCGGCCTCAAAGCACAGGCCGACTACCTGGAGGTGCTGTTTGGGGCTGAGCTGCCGCGCTTGGGCAATGCCTAAACGGCATTGCCCTGGCAGTTCAGCCGCCCCGCCAGGGATGGCGGGGCCGGGGCTCATTGGAGTAACTGTCGTCGCGCCATGGATGGCGTCGCGAATGCATTGCGGTGCGCCCGCAGGTCTGCCGCCGGAGTTGCTGCGCACGCATTGAGGGGGCAGGCGGACGCTGACGGCGGAGCGGCGCGCCGGCTATTCTTGCCGCATGCAACTGTTCCACTTCCTGCCCGACACGCCGCCGCGCCTGCTGCCGGCCGACGCCCCGCTGCCCGAGACCGGCCTGATCTGGGCCGACTTCATCCGCGAGGAAGCCGAGGGCTGGGAGTGCTGGGCCGAGCCGCTGGTCGGCGTGGCGCTGGAACCGCAGCACGTCAAGGACAGCCTGAGTCCCTACCACCCGTCGTTCTTCGACGGCACGCAGGACTACGACATGCTGATCTTCCAGGGCCTCGGCCCCAGCGACGATCCCTTCCCGATCGAGACGCGCACTGTCGCCTTCTTCCTGTTCCGGCGCGTGCTGATCACGATCCGCGCCGAGGACAACGTCAGCCTGCTCAATGTGCAGCAGCGCATCCGCGAGGCGCGCATCAAGAGTCCGGGCTCGGTGCTGTCGCTGACGCACCTGATCCTCGACACCATGGTCGACCGCTACCTCAAGATCCGTGACCCGCTGGACCAGCGCTTCACCCTGCTGCAGGACGATCTGCTCGATTCGGACAGCAGCTCGCACGACTGGCGCGAGCTGCTGCGCGGCCGCCGCGTGGTGCGTGAGCTGGAGTCGCTGTCGGAAAGCCAGCTGGAGGCGCTCGATACCTGGCGCCGCAATTCCGTCCTCGACTGCACGCCGCAGGACGAGATCAAGATCAAGGACCTGGTCGAACACGTGAACCGCGTGCTCAACCATGCGGCCGGCCAGGAGCGCGACATCGAGGCCGCGGTGCAGCTGCACTTCGCCATCGCCACCGGCCGCACCAACCGCATCGTGCAGTTCCTCACCGTGCTGTCGGCGATCTTCTTCCCGCTGACCCTGATCACCGGCATCTACGGCATGAACTTCGAAAACATGCCCGAGCTGAAATGGCAGTACGGCTATTTCGCACTGCTCGGCCTGCTGTTCACGGTCGGCCTGTCGCTGCTGTATATCTTCCGGAAGCGCCGGTATCTTTAGCACTGCTGATGGCGACTCGCCTAAAAGCTTCGCTTCCGACAAATAATTTGATAATTAATCACGCATTTCACGCGTGATCCCCGCCATGTCCGCTCCGCAATCACCCGCCGCCGAAATCCGCCTGTCTGCCGAGGGCAGCGAACTGCTGGCCCGGCTGGTCTTCGGCCGCAAGGCCGAGGCCGCGGACCCGGCACAGCTGCGCTTCCCGCTGCAGGCACTGGCCGGCAGCGCCAGCGAAAGCTGGTTTGCCGCCGGCCCGGTCGAGCACCTCGCCGCCGAGCCCGGCCTGCAGCTGTACCGCAGCCCCGACTACCTGTTCGGCCTGCTGAGCCTGCCGGCCGCGCAGACCGGCAACATGGAACGCGCCACCTACCTGGCCTACCGCCGCCTGCTGACGCTGGCCGAGGAACAGGACTACCCGCACTTCCTGCGCCTGTGGAACTACTTCCACGAGGTCACCGGCGGCGAAGGCGATGACGAGCGCTACCGCCGCTTCTGCGTCGGCCGCTACGACGCCATGGCGGTGCCCGGCTTCGAGTCGCGGCTGTCGGCCGCCACCGTGATCGGCAGCTTCGTGCCCGGCTTCCAGATCGGCTTTCTCGCCGCGCGCCGTCCCGGCATCCCGGTGGAGAACCCGCGCCAGGTCAGCGCCTACCAGTACCCGCGCGAGTACAGCCCGCGCGCGCCGAGCTTCGCGCGCGCCACGCTGCACCAGCGCCTGCTGCTGGTGTCCGGTACCGCCAGCGTCGTCGGCCATGCCACGCGCCATCCCTTCGACGCCCCCGCGCAGCTGCGCGAGACGATCGAGAACCTGCAGGCCCTGCTGGCGCAGGCGCGGCAGCAGCACTTCGCCGCCGCACCGGCGATGCACTGGCAGCCGCGTGCACTGCGCCTCTACGTGCGCGACGCCGCACAGGCACCGGCGCTGATGGCGCAGGCCGAGGCCCTGCTCGGCGGCGAGCCGCTGCCGCTGGCGGTGCTGCACGGCGAGATCTGCCGCCGCGACCTCGAGGTGGAGATCGAGGGCGTGTTCGAGGCGGTCGGCGCGTGAGGCGCTGCGCGCGATGACCGCCAAGGTCGTCGTGCTCGGCGGCTACGGCAATTTCGGCCGGCGCATCTGCAGCGCGCTGGCCGCGGACGGCAACATCCACATCATCGTCGCGGGGCGCAGCCTGGCGCAGGCGCAGGCCCTCGCCCGGCAACTCGGCGGCCATGCTTCCGCCCTCGCAGTGGACTGGCGCGATCCCGGTTTCGCCACGGCGCTGCGCGACAGCGGCGCGCAGTTGCTGATCCATACCTGCGGCCCGTTCCAACAACAGGAGTACACGGTGGCCGAGGCCTGCATCGAGGCCGGCTGCCATTACCTCGATCTCGCCGACGCGCGTGGCTATGTCTGCGGCATCACGGCACTGGACTCGCGGGCGCAGGCCAGGGGCCTGCTGCTGGTCAGCGGCGCCAGCTCGGTGCCGGCACTGGCGGCGGCCGTGGTCGACCGGCACCTGCCCGCTTTCGCGCAGCTCGACTCGATCCGCCACGCCATCAGCTCCGGCGCGGTACCGCCGGGCATCGCGACGATGCGGGCGGTGATGGGTTATGTCGGCCAGTCCTTCACCCGCTGGCAGGGCGGCCGCTGGCAGGCCGTACATGGCTGGCAGGACCTGCACGCGCGGCGCTTGCCGGCGCCGTTGGGACGGCGCTGGCTGGCCAGCTGCGACGTGCCCGATCTCGAACTGTTCCCGCAGCGCTACCCCGGCGTGCA
>DATILC010000155.1:0-14749 GCA_035476855.1 Solimonas sp.
GGTCTCGACACGCGCCTCGGCTCTGCCGAAACCGATATCGGGGGCCTGCAGACTGACGTCACCGCGCTCGACGGCCGCGTGGCGGTTGCGGAAAACGACATCAGTGACCTGGATGGTCGCGTCGGCTCAGCCGAGGCCACCATCAACGTGCACACCACCGACATTGCCGGGCTCGACACACGGCTCGGCACGGCCGAGACCGATATCGGTGGCCTGCAGACTGACGTCAGCTCTCTGGGCGGCCGCGTGACGACTGCGGAGAACGACATCAGCGACCTGGACGGCCGCGTCGGCTCGGCGGAAACCACCATCGGCCAGCACACGACTGACATCGCCGGTCTCGACACACGCCTCGGCTCGGCGGAGTCCGGCATCGTCAGCCTGGATGGCCGCGTCACTGCCAACACCAGCAGCGTGGGCGGTCTGGCCCTGGCCTTGGGCAGTGGTGCCGCCATCAACGCCGATGGCAGCATCCTGGCGCCGAGCTACAGCATCGGCGGTAACGCCTATGACAATGTCGGCGATGCGCTCGGTGCGATCGAGATCCTGGCCGATACCGGCAATCCGCTGGGAGCAAACTATGACGATGCCAGCCGCAATGCGCTGACCCTGCAAGGCGCCAGCGGTGCGACCCGCATCACCCGACTCGCCGCCGGCAGCTTGGCTGTCGACAGCAGCGATGCGGTGAATGGCGCGCAGCTCTACGCCACCAACCAGAACGTGGCGCAGAACACCGCGAACATCACAGGACTCGATGGCCGCGTGGGCGCCGCCGAAGCCGGTATCACCCAGAACAGCACGGACATCGCGGCCCTGGATGGCCGTGTCGGTGCCAACGAGTCCGCCATCGGCGGCCTCGACACCCGTGTGGATACTGCGGAGGTCGGCATCGCGAGCAACACCGCGGCCATCGCCGCGGTCGATAGCCGGGTGGACGCCACGGAGACAGACATCGCCGCGGTGGACGGGCGGGTGGGTATGGCGGAGCAGCAGATCGGGGAACTGGACACGCGCCTGGGCGCCAACGAGGCCGTCACGCAGCAGAACACCGTGGACATCGCGGCGCTGCAGTCGGCCACCACGCAGAACACGGCGGATATCTCCGCCCTGGAGTCGGCGACGGCCCAGAACACTACCGACATCGCGGCCAACACCGCGGCGATCGGCGAGCTGGACTCGCGGGTGGATGCCACGGAAGCCGGCATCGCCGGCAACACCGCCGCCATTGTCGCCATGGATACCCGGGTCGACACGGTGGAGAGCAACGTCGCCACGATCTCCGGCGACGTGGCCGAGATGGCGGAGCGGGTGGTCAACGTGGAGGGCGATCTCACGGAGATGAATGTCCGGGTGATCAACGCCCAGTCCACGGCCACCACCGCGCTGACGCGTGCGGACCAGGCACTGGCCTTCTGCGGCCCTGGCGGTGCGGCGGACTCCGCCGACTGCGGCGTGCGCAATGATGCCAGCGCCGAAGGTGCCACGGCGGTCGGCGTCGAAAACACGGCCAGCGGCAGCGGCAGCGCCGCGCTGGGTTCCGGCAACACGGCCAGCGGCGCCAACGCCAGCGCCATCGGCGTGAATGCCGTGGCAGCCTCGGCCAATGCCATCGCCATCGGCGCCGGCGAGAACGCCGAAAGCTCCGCCCGTGTCGGCAGCGATGCCGAAAACGGTCTGGCCATCGGCAGCGGCGCGCAGGTGGCCAATGGCGCGGCCAACGCGGTGGCCATCGGCAGCGGCGCACAGGCGCAGGCTGCCGGCAGCATCGCGCTGGGCCAGAACGCCACGGCGGTGCAGGCCAACTCGGTGGCGATCGGCTCCGGTGCCGTGGCACGTTCCTCGGTGGCAGTGGGCACCGGCGCGCAGGCCACCGGGACCAACACCACGGCAGTGGGCGACAACGCCAACGCCAGCGGTAACCTCGCAGTGGCGCTGGGCAACAATGCAGTAGCCAGCGGCAGCAACAGCGTGGCGGTCGGCAACGGCTCGGTCGCCAGCCAGGACAATACGTTCTCGGTGGGCTCGGCGGCCCAGCAGCGCCGCATCACCAACCTGGCTGCCGGTACTGCGGACAGTGATGCCGTCACGATGGCCCAGCTCAACCAGTTGAGTGGCAGCGCGGTGCGCTATGACTTCAACGGCGACGGCAGCGTCAACTACAACTCGGTGACCTTCGGCAATCCGGATGGCACGGGTGGCCCGGTCACGCTGCACAACATCGCCGCCGGTGTCGCTGCGACCGACGCGGTCAACGTGCAGCAGCTGAACGACATGCGCCTCGGCTTCAGCAAATTCCTCGAGGACATGCGCGACGAGGCCAATGCCGGCATCGCGGGAGCCATTGCGATGGAAGCGGCACCCTTCGTTCCGGGCCACATCACCTATGCGATCGGTACTGGCTACTACGTCGACCAGGCCGCCGTCGGCGTGACCTTCCGTGGCACGGCCGAGAACGGTCTCTGGAGCGTGACGACCGGTGTCTCCACCTCCGAGCATGGGACCGCACTGCGCTTCGGCGTCAGCGGCGTGCTGTGGTAAGCGGCGCAGGTTCCCCACTGAATGATCCGAGGATGATCCACAAATGAGCATCAACAAGATCCAGAAGAAACTCCTGGCAGCCATGGTTCTGGGCACCGCATTGTCGGCCTGCAGCGCCTCGCGCCTGGCTCCGGATGCGCAGGGCGTGTCGTTTCCGGTGCGGGAAGACTCCTATCGCAGCGAAGGCATCGTCGTCTCCCGCGATACGGTGCAACTGCTCCAGCCCGGTCTGAGCAAGGACCAGTCGCGACAGCTCCTTGGCAATCCCCACTTCAGCGAGGGACTGGTGGGCGTGCGGGACTGGAACTACCTCCTCAGGCTTCCGGCCAGCGAAGGCGGGCTGATGGAGTGCCAGCTCCAACTCCAGTTCGATGACGCGAACAAGCTGCGAAGCACGCACTGGCAGACGGAGGCTTGTGCCGCAGCAGGCAAGCCGATGCTGGCTCTGGGAGCACCGGCGGCGGTAGTTGCCGGCGCTGGAACCTCCAACGATGCCCCGGCCGTCACCTGGTCGGAGGAGGGTCTGCTCTTTCCCTTTGGTCGCTCCGCGGTGAGCGATCTGGCCGCGGCGGATCGGGCGCGGCTGAAGGCTCTGGTGGCGAAGACGGCGCAGCAGGCAGATTCGGTGCAACGCATCGTCGTGACCGGCCATGCCGATCGCATCGGCTCCGGACAGCGCAAGCAATGGCGCTCGCTGGATCGCGCGCATGCGGTGGCCGAGGCTTTCCTTGCCAAGGGGATCGCACCAGCCGTGGTCGAGGTGGTGGGGCGCAGCGATACGGCACCGCTGTCTGCCTGTCCGCAGCCGCCGCTCGCCGCCTGCCTGGCTCCGGATCGACGCGTGTCGGTGACCGTCTACATGAAATAGGCGGGCTGAACGGCCATGGGAGACCTGCACATGTTCTGGCTTGGATTGGCGGTGGGCCTGCTGATGGGCACGATGGCCGGAGCGGGCGGGCTCGCCTGGATGGCGCTCAGGAACGACCGGCGCCGGATGCGGTAAGTGTGACGGCTTGGGTCAGGTGCCGGCGAGCAGGCGCTGGGCCAGCACCGCGGCCTGGGTACGGCTGCGCAGGTCCAGCTTGCGCAGCAGCGCGGTGATATGGGTCTTCACCGTGGACTCGCGGATCGAGAGTTCGTCGGCGATCTGCTTGTTGAGCCGGCCGTCCTTGATGTACAGCAGGATGCGCAGTTCCTGCGGAGACAGGCGCTCGAGCCTGGCGTCGATCGTGTCGGGCGGAGCAGGGGAGAGACTCTCGGGCGGCGGCCACCAGCCGTCACCGGAGATGACCTTGGCGAGGATCTGCTGGATCTGCTCCATCGGCGTGACCTTGGGGATGAACGCCACCGCGCCCAGGGCCTCCACGGAACGCACCCAGGACTGCTCCTGCATGCCCGACACCACTGCCACTCGCAGCTGGGGCCGTTCCTGGCGCAGGTACTGCAGGGCGGACAGGCCTTCCACGTCGGGCATCATCAGGTCCAGCAGCACCAGGCTGGTATCCGGGAATCGCGTCAGCGCGTCCTTGAGGCCCGCCAGGGAATCCACCTCGACGGTGCGCGCGGCAGGATCGATGCGCTCCACGCTGAGACGCAGGGCGACGCGAAGCAGCGGATGATCGTCCGCGATGATGATGGTGGTAGCCGTGGTGCCCACGGATTCTCCGGTGGTTTCCCCAGGTGCGGGCGCAGAAGAGCTGCAGCGCCGACACATTCGAGATTCAGTGTACTACGCGCCGTCGCCGCTCAGAACAGGAACCTGGCCACCAGCTCGGCATAGTCCGCCGTGTCCGCGCCGACGTCGCGCAGGCCGGAGGACGGAACGTAGCGCAGCATCTCCGTGGCCAGGGTCAGGTGCCGGTTGCAGCGGTAGCTTGCATTGAGTCGCAGGTAGTCGCCGATGGTCTTGTCCTCGACGGTCGACCGCGGGATCGGCAGCAGCGGCTGGGCATAGGCGGCGTCGGCGCGTGCCTGGCGCGCCATGTGCCCGCCGCCGATGCCCAGGGTCAGTCGCGGCAGCGGGCGGGCACTGAGGGACAGGCCGGCATGTACGAGGTTGGAGAAATCGCTCAGGCCGGATTGCGAGAAGTACGGGGCGCGGGGGAAGAGCGGATTGAAGGTCTCCAGGCGGTCGTCCCCGGCGTTCCGATCGCCGGAGGCGGCGTCGATCTGCAGGGCGAGCCTTGGATTCCAGGCCGTGCCGAAGCTGCGACCCAGGATGCTGCCGAAGGCCCAGGCGCGGATGTCCGAGCCGCCGAACTCGCCGGTCTGGTACAGCGCTTCGATGTCCCAGTCGTAGCGGCCCGCGCGACCGGCGGACTGCAGGCCGAAGACGTCGCGGCGCTCATCCGCGCGGATGCCGCGAAACGCCGCAGCCTCACGTTCATAGCGGTACCAGTAAGCATCGAGGTAGGTGGTCGCCGGGGTGCCGCGGCGAACGCGCAGGCCGGAGAAGCGGATATCGGGGCTGTCGCGATCGTCGAATGTCGAGTCGTCCCGGTACTCGACCGGCGCCGTGATGAAGGCCGTCACTTCGAGCTTGCCGGCGGAGCCGATCAGGCGTGCGCCGTCATAGGCGCGGCGGACGTTGGCGCCCTCGCGCAGGGCGACGAAGCGCTGGGTGCTGTCGAAGGCCAGTTCCTGGCGTCCGATCCGCAGGACCAGGCGAGTCCCAGAGGCCGTGGTGGCAAGATCGGCGAAGGCGAGCTGAAGATCGACGCGATTGGCATCGGCCGCCGTCGCGGGGGCGTCCTTGCCATGCACCCGTGCGTCGCCGACTTCGGCAAAGACGCGCAGCTGCGGCCCCACATGCCAGTCGCCGTGAAGGTTCAGGCGCTGGAACCAGTACCCGTCCGCATCGGCGCTGCCCAGGCCGAACAGCGGGGCGTCGAAGGTCACGCCCTTCAAACGCAGCTGGCCGCCCAGGCTCAGGTAATGGCCGGGATCGTCGCCCAGCGGAATGTGCTTGATGGTATCCAGCGGCGTCGCATGGGTGGCGGGATCGGCGAGATCGCGGTGATCCTCCGACCAGCGCGTCAGCCCGAAGTCCGCGGCTTGTACCTTCGACCCGATCAGCGCGAGCAGTACCGCGGCCGCGATCAGGCGCGCCATTCGCGCAGCTCCTCGATCAGGCGGGCATAGCCAGCGGCTACCGAAGCCAGCTGTGTCTCCACGAGTAGCGGATCGGTCCCTGCCGCGTTTCGGAGCGCCACGCAATCCTGTGCCAGCGAAGTGGCGCCGACCATGCTGCAGTTGGCTTCCAGTGTCTGGCTGGCGCGTGCGAGGCGCGCAGGATCATTACCGGCCTGCGCCTCGCGGAGCGCCTCCAGGTTTCCGGCCGCCGCCGTCACCATCTCGGCGATCAGCTCGGCGACACCTTCCTCGCCGAGATCCGCCACCAGCTGCGCCAATGTCGCAGGATCGGCGGCGTGATCCTTGGGGGCGGCGTTAGCGGGCTGCGAGGCCGTGCGGCCGATATCGGCCGTCACCTCCTTCAACATGCTTTCCAGTTCATGGCGGCGGAAGGGCTTGGCCAGGTGGCGATCCATGCCGGCATCCAGGCAAGCCTGACGCTCTCGATCCAGCACGCTGGCGCTCATCGCGAAGATGCGCGGCTGCGGGCGGTCTTCGAGTGCGCGGATCTGGCGTGTGGCCTCCAGTCCATCCATCACCGGCATCTGCATGTCCATCAGCAGCAGGTCATAGTCACGCCGCTGCACGGCCTCCACGGCCTCCAGGCCGTTCTCGGCGAGATCGGCGCTGTAGCCCAGCGACTCCAGCATGCGCATTGCCACCTGCTGGTTCAGCGGCGTGTCCTCGACCAGGAGGATGCGCAGGGGTGCGGCCGCGGCGGTGGGTCGCGTCGAGGCCGCGGGCGCGACCCTGGAATCGCCGCCGGGCGACAGCAGTTCCAGCAGGGCTTCCAGCAGGCCGGCGCGGCGCAGCGGCTTGTGCCGCACCAGGTCGAAGACCGGCTGTGACTGCGCGCTCTGGCGCACGCTGCTGAGCAGCATCAGGCGAGGACAGGCGTTGCCGTAAAGGCGGCGCAGCCCGGTGGCCAGGGCCGCGCCGTCCATCTCGGGCATCAGGTAGTCGATGATTGCGGCGTCGAAGCCCGCGCCGCTACCAGCCAGCGCCAGGGCCTCCTGCGGCGAGGCTGTGTCGACGACCTCCATGTCCCATTCGTGCGCGGCAGCGCGCAGGATGCGTCGATTGGTGTCGTTGTCGTCGACCACCAGCAGGCGCTTGCCCGCCAGCATGCCGGCATCGGCCGGAGGCGGTGCCTGCCACTCGGGATCACTGCCGGCGACGAAGCTGAACGAAAACGCCGAGCCTTCGCCCGGATAGCTTTCGACATGGACGCCGCCGCCCATCAGCTCGGACAGGCGCTTGCTGATCGCCAGGCCCAGGCCGCTGCCGCCGTAGCGGCGGGTGGTGGAGGTGTCGACCTGGCTGAAGGTCTTGAACAGGCGGTCGAGGCGATCGGGCGGAATGCCGACACCGCTGTCGCGCACGGTGACGTGTATCCGGTGCCGCTTCTCCTCGAACTGCTCGGCCCGGACCGCCACCGCCACTTCGCCGTGCTCGGTGAACTTGACGGCATTGGACAGATAGTTCGCCAGCACCTGGCGCACGCGACCGCGGTCCGCCTTGAGCATCTCCGGCGTTCCCGGCGCGAACTCGCAGCCGAGGTCCAGGCCCTTCTGTGCCGCTCGCACTCCCACCAGCTCGAGTGCCTCTTCGACCACGCGGCGCAGCTCGAACACCTGCTCATCCAGCTCCAGCATGCCGGCCTCGACCTTGGTGAAGTCGAGGATGTCGTCGATCACGCCCAGCAGGTGGTCGCCGCTCTGGGTGATGGTTTCCAGGCTCTGGCGCTGGCCGGCGTCCAGCGCCGTATCGCCCAGCAGTTCCGCGGTGCCGAGGATGGCGTTCAGCGGCGTGCGGATTTCATGGCTCATGTTGGCCAGGAAGTCGCTCTTGGCCTGGGTGGCTGCTTCCACCTCGGCTTGCGCCTGCTCCAGCGCGGCTGCCTGGGCCCGCCAGCGGGCGCCGCCACGGGCGAAGACATACAGCAGCAGGCTGGCCATCAGTCCGCCGAGCGCGACCAGCCAGGGGGTCACCTGCTCGGACAACGTCGCGAATCCGGGCTTGGTCCGGAAGCGGGCCGTCCATTGGCGACCCGGCATCTGCATCGATCGCGAGGTTTCGAATTCGGTGTTTGCGTCCGGCGTCAGCGGTAGCGGTCCACCATCGCGCGTGACGCCGGCCGAAGAGTAGAGCATGGAGTCGAGACCGGTTCCGGTCCCGTCGAAGACTTCGAAGGACAGGGGGCTGTCGTCGCTACCCAGGAGCCCCTGCATGAACGCCTGCGCATGGAAAGTGGCCGAAATCCAGCCGAAGTGTCTTCCCTCCTTGATTATTGGCACGTAGGCGATGAAGCCCACCTTCGTGCCGGCGAGGGTCAGCAGGCGCACGCGTGGCGCGAGGACTGCGTCGCCGGTGGCAACAGCGCCCTCCATGGCCGCGCGCCGGTCGGCGTCCCGCATCATGTCGATGCCGATACCGCGTTCGGTTTCGGGGGTCAGCGGCTCGGGGTAGAAAACCGGCCCATGGACCGGGGCGGTCGTGGGTTTGATGGGCGGCGGCGGCGCACGCAGCTTGAATTCGCGCAGGACCAGCGGGTTCGTGAAGCGCGTGGTTGGCTCCCGGCGCGCGGCTGCAACGAAGGCGTCCAGTTGCTCCGGGGAAATCCTCGGCACGAAGGTCATTGCGCGGATGCCGGGGTAATTCTTGTGGAACTGCAGCGGCTGCACATAGGCATGCCAGTCCTCGCGGCTGACATACGTCGAGGCCTCGAACATGGCACGCCCGCCGCGCATGATCTGCGTGTAGGCCTGCATGCGCTGCGCGATGGCGGATTCGATCCGCCGCACTTCGGCATCGAAGCGCTGCTGCTGGTGCTGGTGGATGACGCGCGCGGTCTGCGCGGCCATCAGCCCGCTCGCCAGCAGCAGCAATGCGATCATGGCCCCTGCGAGCGCAGACGTGTGCGCGGCTGTGAGTTCAGTGCCGGGCCGTTTCATTGCGCAGTCGCTCCACAAGGGCTTCATGACGTCGTATCAACTGGGCGCCGAGCGCGGCCGCTGCCTCGGCCTGGCTTGCGGCTGCGGCTTCCTCGGTTTCCGTACACAGCCGCGCCAGTCCCTCGGCGCCAAGCTGGAGACTGACCCCGCGCAGTGCGTGGGCCACCCGCTTGAGTGCCGGGACATCCTGCTCCCGTATCGCGGCCGCCATGCGCTGCTGCTGCGTCGGCAGATCATTGACCAGGGCGTCAACGAGTTGGGCGGCGCCCTCGGCCCCGAACAGCCGCCGCAGTTCGGCCCAGGCCTGCGCATTGAAGTCGTCGGCTGAGCCAGGGGAACCGAGCAGGTCTGCCAGCGCCTGCAGCGCCAGCGGCTTGACCAGCACCGCATCGGCGCCGGCATCCAGGCAGGCCTGACGCGCATCGCCAGAGCCGGAGGGGATCATGGCCACCAGCCGCGTTTGCGGACGGTCCGCCGGATCGATCCTGGCCTGCAGGGCAAGCAGGCCGTCCAGGGAGCCATCGACCCCCACCAGGATCAGCCCATGACGACCGGCCGGGGCGGCCTCGACCGCATCGGCTGCGATCGAAAGGTGGCCGAGGCGCTTCAACAGCAGGGCTGCGAGCCGCCGGCTGACGGCGTCAGCGTCCACAACGAGGCAATCGACCATTCCGGTTCCTGATTCTGCGTTCATCCGTGAATTCCGCGGGGATGCCCCTTGCCACAGCCGCGATGGCTCGCAGGGCGGGGCAGCGGCTGGGGCCTTCCTGGAATGGGAATGGGCCGGCATGGGACGGCATCCGGTCAGCCCCGTCTGTCCGGATCGTTCGTAATATAATCAATAACTAACGAGATGTAGTCCCGGAAAGGCGGAAATTTGGCTCCCGACAGTCTTATTTGCCATAAAAGCTGGAATTCTGTGAGGAAATCGCTACAATACGCGCCCTCCGACGGCTCTGGATCTCCCGAGCCGTTTAATATTTTGGAAGATTGAGCATGGTCACCATCCGTCTTGCCCGTGGCGGCGCCAAGAAGCGCCCGTTCTACCATGTCGTTGCAACCGAGAAGAGCAGCGCCCGCGACGGCCGCTTCATCGAGCGCCTCGGCCACTACAACCCGAACGCCCAGGGCCAGGAGCAGAAGCTCGTGGTCGATCTGTCGCGCGTGGCGTACTACCAGAAGAACGGCGCTCAGACCTCTGAGCGCGTTGCCTTCCTGCTGAAGTCGGCCGCGAAGGCCGCCTAAAGCGATGTTGGCACGCCGGGTGACGCTGGGCCGCGTCTCCGGGGTTCATGGCGTGCGGGGCGGGATCAAGGTCTGGTCCCTGACCCGCCCGATCGAGAACCTCTTCGAATACCGCAGCTGGTGGATCACCCACCGCGAGGGTTTCGAGGCCAAGGTGCTGGAATCCCACGTCCATGATCGCTCCCTGGTGGCGTACATCAGCGGGCCGGATGGACAGCCGATCACCGATCGCGACATCGCCGCAGGGCTGATGGGTGCGGAAATCCAGGTCGAGCACTCGGCGATGCCGAAGCTGCCGAAGGGCCAGTACTACTGGTTCGACCTGATCGGCGTGAAGGTGGAAAGCACGCTGGGCGTGGCGCTGGGGCAGGTCGAGGACATGACCAGCAACGGCGCGCAGGATGTGATGGTGTTGCGCAATGGCGAGCGGCAGCGGTTGATCCCGTTCGTCAAGGAGCACATCGTCAAGGAAGTGGATCTGGAAGCGGGCCGCATCGTCTGCGACTGGCATCCGGACTACGATGAAGATTGAAGTCCTGACGCTGTTCCCCGAGTGGGTGGAACAGGTCACGCAGCACGGGATGCCGCGGATCGCGGCAGAACGCGGACAGCTGCAGCTGGTGGCGCGCAACCTGCGCGACTACAGCACGAACAAGTGGCGCAAGGTCGATGATCGGCCTTACGGCGGTGGCCCCGGCATGGTGATGGAAGCCGAGCCGCTGGCCAACGCGATCCGCGACGCCAGGGCGTCGGTGGGTCAGGCGAGGGTGGTGTACCTCTCGCCGCAGGGCGAGCGTTTCGACCAGCGATGGGCGGAGCGCCTGTCGCAGGAGCCAGGGCTGGTCCTGCTGTGCGGGCGGTACGAGGGGCTCGATGAGCGCCTGATCCGCTCGGAAGTGGATATTGAGTTGTCGCTGGGTGACTTCGTGTTGTCCGGCGGCGAGTTGGCGGCGATGGTGGTGGTGGACGCGATTGCGCGGCTGCTGCCCGGGGTACTGGGGCACGAGGGGTCGGCTGCGGCGGACTCCTTCTCCAGCGGCCTGCTGGATCATCCGCACTACACGCGACCGGAAGACTGGCGCGGTGAGCGGGTACCGGAGGTGCTGCTGGGCGGTGACCATGCCAAGGTTGCGCGCTGGCGATTGAAGCAGGCACTGGGGCAGACCTGGCTGAAGCGGCCGGACCTGCTGGACAGCCTGGAACTGGACACGAATTTAGCGACATTGTTGCGGGAATTCATCTCGGAACAACGAACACTGGTATAGGTGAGGTAACGACGATGCAAGCGAACAAGATCATTGCCGCGGTCGAGGCAGAGCAGATGACCAAGAAGATCCCGGACTTCCGTCCCGGCGATACTCTCGAGGTCAAGGTGAAGGTGAAGGAAGGCGACCGCGAGCGTCTGCAGGCGTTTGAGGGCGTGGTCATCGCCATCAAGAACCGCGGCCTCAACTCCGCCTTCACGCTGCGCAAGACCAGCCACGGCGAAGGCGTCGAGCGCGTCTTCCAGACCTACAGCCCGCAGGTTGCCGAGATCGCGGTGAAGCGCCGCGGCGAAGTGCGCCGTGCCAAGCTGTACTACCTGCGCAACCTCTCCGGTCGCGCGGCGCGTATCGCCGAAAAGCTCGGTTAAGAGCGCCTTGCGCCGCCGCGCTTCGGCGCGGTACGCATTGACTCAGTTGTCCAGGCCCGTGGCGGTTTCGCCACGGGCTTTTTGCGTCTGAAAGTTGTTATCTTCAATCCGACCCTGCGCCTGCGGTTGTCGATCGAGGAGGTGGCTGGCCATGCCGAAGCGGATGCTCCTGCTCGCGAGCCTGCTGCTGGCTGCCTGCGGCGACCAAGGCCCGCCGGTCTATCAGGGCTATGTCGAGGGCGAATTCGTGCGGGTGTCGGCCGCCCGGGCCGGGCGGCTCGATGCCCTGGCGGTGCGTCGCGGCGACACTGTGGTCAAGGGGCAGGCCCTGTTCGCGCTGGAAGCCGGCGCCGAGCAGGCGCTGCTGGATGAGGCGCAGGCGCGGCTTGCCGACCTCGGCAAGGGCGAGCGCCCGGAAGAGTCCGCGATCCGCCAGGCCCAGCTGGCGGAAGCCGAGGCGCAGGCCGGCCTGTCGCAGAAGGAATGGCAGCGCCAGCGACAGTTGTTCGAGGGACACACCATCAGCCGTGCGCGGCTCGACCAGGCTGCCGCGGCGCGCGAGCGCGATGCCGCACGCGTACGTGAACTGCAGGCGCGTCTGCGTGCCGCCGGGCTGGCCGGGCGCGAGGATGCGCAGCGCGCAGCCGAGGCGATGGTGGCGCAGGCACGCTGGCAGCTGCAGCAGAAATCGCAGGTCGCGCCGGCGGCCGGTGTGATCGACGACGTCTACTACCGTGTCGGCGAGTGGGTACCGGCCGGTGCGCCGCTGCTGTCGCTGCTGCCGCCCGGCAATCGCAAGCTGCGTTTCTTCGTGCCGCAGCAGGCGCTGTCGGCGATGCCGGTGGGGCGGCAGCTGCAAGTGCGCTGCGATGGCTGTGCCCAGCCGGTCCGGGCCGTGGTCAGCCATGTGGCGGCGACCGCCGAGTTCACGCCGCCGGTGATCTACAGCCGCGAGCAGCGCAGCCGACTGGTGTTCCTGGTCGAGGCGCAGCCCGAGGCTGCCGACGCGCTGCGCCTGCAGCCGGGCCAGCCGGTGGATGTCGAGCCGTTGCCGTGAGCGCGGTGATCGAGGTCGAGGGCCTGAGCAAGTCCTTCGGCGATCGCCAGGTGGTGAAGCAGTTGAATCTCCGCGTGGCACGCGGCGAGATCTTCGGCTTCCTCGGTCCCAACGGCAGCGGCAAGACCACCTCGATCCGCATGCTCTGCGGGTTGCTGACGCCGGATGCCGGCAGCGGTCGCTGCCTCGGGCATGACCTGCGCACGCAGAGTGCGCTGATCAAGCGCGAGGTCGGCTACATGACCCAGCGCTTCAGCTTCTACGAGGATTTGTCGATTCGCGAGAACCTGGAGTTCGTCGCCCGGGTGTACGGCCTGCCGCAGCTGCGCCACGCGGTCGACGAGGCACTGGAGGGCCTGGGACTGCAGAGGCGCCAGCAACAACTCGCCGGTGCGCTGTCCGGCGGTTGGAAGCAGCGCATGGCGTTGGCCGCCTGCCTGCTGCATCGCCCGCAGCTGCTGTTGCTGGACGAGCCCACCGCCGGCGTCGATCCCGGCGCGCGCCGCGACTTCTGGGAGGAGATCCATCGGCTTGCCGCCGGTGGCATCACCATCCTGGTCTCCACGCACTACATGGACGAGGCCGAGCGCTGTCATCGGCTGGCCTATATCGCCGCCGGGCAGCTGCTCGCCGAGGGCACGCCGGCCGGACTGGTCGCCGCGTCCGGGCTTTCCACCTGGACGGTCAGCGGCAGCGATCTGCAGGAGTTGCAGCAGCGCCTGCACGGACTGCCTGCGGCCGAGCAGGTCGTTCCTTTCGGCAATCTGCTGCATGTCAGCGGCGCCGACGCAGCGGCGCTGACCGCGCTGCCGCAGCAGTTCGCCGATCCGCGCTGGCACTGGCAGCGGGACGAGCCGCGCCTGGAGGACGTCTTCATCCATCTCATGCGCCGTGCCGGGGACAACGCGCCGTGAGCGCCTGGTCCTGGACACGGCTGTGGGCGATGGTGCGCAAGGAATTCATCCAGATGAAGCGCGACCGCATGACCTTCGCGATGATGGTCGGCATCCCGGTGATCCAACTGGCGCTGTTCGGTTTCGCCATCAACGCCGATCCGCGCCAGCTGCCGACTGCCGTGGTCAGCGCGGAGCATTCGACCTATACCCGCAGCCTGGTCGCAGCGCTGTCGGCGACCGGTTATTTCGACATCGTCGCGACGCCGGCCAGCGAAGCCCAGGCGTGGCGCATGCTGGAACGCGGCGAGGTGCAATTCGTGCTGGCGATTCCGCCGGACTTCACCCGACGGCTGCTGCGTGGCGAACGACCGGCGTTATTGCTGGAGGCCGATGCCTCCGACCCCGCGGCCACCAGCAACGCGCTGGCGGTGCTGGAGCCACTGGCGCGAGGTGCGCTGCGCCACGACCTGCACGGACCGTTGGCGGCGCAGGCCGCCGTGCCGCTGCCCTTCGAATGGCGCGTGCACCGCCGCTACAACCCGGAGGGCATCACCCAGTACAACATCGTGCCGGGCCTGATGGGCGTGATCCTGACCATGACCATGATCATGATGACGGCGCTCGGCATCACCCGCGAACTGGAGCGCGGCACCATGGAAAACCTGCTGGCGATGCCGCTGTCGCCGCTGGAGATCATGATCGGCAAGATCCTGCCGTATGTAGCGATCGGCTACGTGCAGGTGCTGGTGATCCTGGCCGCGGCCTACTGGGTATTCGACGTGCCGATGGTCGGCGGGCTGGGACTGCTGCTGGGCTGCGTGCTGGTGTTCATCGTCGCCAACCTCATCATGGGCATCACTTTCTCCAGCGTTGCGCGCAACCAGACGCAGGCGATGCAGATGAGCTTCTTCTTCCTGCTGCCGAGCATCCTGCTGTCGGGCTTCATGTTCCCGTTCCGCGGCATGCCGACCTGGGCTCAGTGGATCGGCGAGGCGCTGCCACTGACGCATTTCCTGCGACTGGTGCGTGGCATCCTGCTGAAGGGCTATGGCCCGCTGGAGGTCTGGCCGCACCTGTGGCCGCTGCTGCTGTTCATCACGCTGGTGCTGGCGGTGGGGCTGAAGCGCTTCAGGCGGACGCTGGATTGAGATCGGGTCAGAAGTAGTGCATCCAGCGGATTTCCGGCGCGGTGTCGGAGACGCCATCGCGACGATCCATGCGCCAGCCCAGTCGCAGGCCATCGGCGACACCGTGGCTCCACTGCAGCTCGGCGCGCAGCCGCTGGTGTGCGCTC
>DATILC010000156.1:0-11974 GCA_035476855.1 Solimonas sp.
CACGACGCGATCCTGTCGGTCGATGGCCGCGCGGTGCACGCGATCAACAAGCCGAAGCGCTGAACCAAGAACTACGGAGGAAACCGGATGAAGATGACGAAGTGGCTGGGCCTTGCCGTGCTGTCCGTCGCCGCGTTGCCGGCGACGGCTGCGACCTTCGATGCCAGCGTCGGCGAGGAGTCGGTGCGCCTGGGCCTCGAGGGGCCGCTGTCGAGCGTGTTCAGCGGCGCCAAGGGCGAGTACGACTTCGGTGCGCTGTGGCGTTCGGAGGATGATGCCGATGCCTTCGTGCCGCATGTCGGCGTGTTGCTGACCGGCGACACCGGTGCGCGCGAGGCCACGGTCACTGCCGGCCTTGGCGTGCGTGCCGCCTACATCGACGGCGAGAGCACCGACGGTGGCGCCCTGGCCCTCGGCGGCAAGGTCGACATCCGCATCCCCGGCTACGACCGCATCAGCGTCGATCTCTACGCCTTCGGCGCGCCGGAGATCACCAGCTTCGGCGACATCGAGAACTACTACGACATCGGTGCCAGCGTCGGCTACGAGGTCATCAAGGACGCCTCGGTGTACATCGGCTGGCGCCAGGTCCAGGCCGACGTCGATCCGAACGGCGAGATCGAGGCGGACGACGCCCTCCACGCCGGCCTGCGCCTGAATTTCTGAGGGGCAGCCATGGGTCGCGGTCCTAGTATCGAAGCGCGCAAGAACGCCACCGACTCGGCGCGCGGCAAGCTGTTCACCAAGTTCATCCGCGAGATCACCGTCGCCGCGCGTACCGGCGGCGTCGATCCCAAGGCCAATTCGCGACTGCGCATCGCCATGGACAAGGCGCTGACCGCGAACATGACCAAGGACACGATCGAGCGCGCGATCAAGCGCGGCTCCGGCGAGGGCAATGCAGACGCCTTCGAGGAAATCCGCTACGAGGGCTATGGCCCCGGCGGCGTCGCGATCATGGTCGACTGCATGACCGACAATCCCACCCGCACCGTGGCCGAAGTCCGCCATGCCTTCAGCAAGTGCGGCGGCCACATGGGCACCAGCGGCTCGGTGGCCTTCCAGTTCAGTCGCACCGGCCAGATCCTGTTCGAGACCGGCGCTGACGCAGTGCTGGAGGAGCAGATTCTTGAGGTGGCGCTGGAAGCCGGCGCCGACGACGTGGTCAACCACGACGAGGTCACCGAGGTGCTGGTGGCGGCGGAGACCTTTGTCGCGGTCAAGGCGGCGCTGGAGGCCAAGGGCCTCAAGCCCGCGCAGGCCGACGTCACCATGCGCCCGGGCAACACCAGCGCGGTGTCGGGCGAGCAGGCGGCAGCGCTGCAGAAGCTGATCGACATGCTCGAAGACCTCGACGACGTGCAGAAGGTGTACTCGAACGCCGAGTTCGCGTGACGGCGACCCGCATCCTCGGCATCGATCCGGGTTCGCGCTACACCGGCTATGGCGTCATCGAGACGACGGGCAGCAAGAGCCGGCACATTGCTTGCGGTCGCATCAATGCGACGGTCGGTGAGATGCCGGAGCGGCTGCTGAAGATCCTGCAGGGATTAGGCGCGGTGATCGCCGAGTTCCAGCCGCAGGAGGTGGCGCTGGAGGAGGTATTCGTCAACAAGAACATGTCCAGTGCCCTGGTCCTGGGCCAGGCGCGCGGCGCGGCGATCTGTGCGGTCGCGCAGTCCGGCCTGCCGTTGTCCGAGTACGCAGCGGCGCAGGTCAAGCTGGCCCTGGTCGGCAATGGCCGCGCCGAGAAGGCGCAGGTACAGCACATGGTCAAGGTGCTGTTGAACCTGCGCGAGGCGATGGCGGCGGATGCCTCGGATGCGCTGGCAGTCGCGCTGACCCATGCGCATGTGCGGTCCACTAAGATGCGCAGTGGTGTCACCCTCAACAAAGCTTGGGGGTAAGGCGGAGTCTTTGCCGAATGTCCAGTGGACATTCGGCCCGCCGCACGCCCGGCCATGGATGGCCGGGCAGGGGTGCAATGGGCGAGCCAAGGCCTCGCCATGGATGGCGCCACGGAACAGGCCGAATGCTGACTGAAAGGTTTTCGACATGATCGGAAGAATCACCGGGAAGCTGGTGCTGAAGCAGCCGCCGCTGATGCTGGTGGATGTCGGCGGTGTCGGCTACGAGCTGGAAGCGCCGATGTCGACCTTCTACAACCTGCCGTCGGTGGGCGAGGGCGTCAGCCTGCATACCCACCTGACCGTGCGCGAGGACGCGCACTTGCTGTTCGCCTTCGCGACGACTACCGAGAAGGCTCTGTTCCGCGAGCTGATCAAGATCTCCGGCGTCGGGCCCAAGCTGGCGCTGGCGATCCTGTCTGGCGTCAGCGTCGCGGACTACTGGGAAACCGTGCGCGCCGGCGATGTCGTGCGCCTGACCAAGATTCCGGGTGTCGGCAAGAAGACCGCCGAACGTCTCGTCGTGGAGATGCGCGACAAGGCCGGCGGCGTGTCTGAGCTGAACCCCTCCGTGGTCACCGCTGCCAGCGGAACACCCTTGCAGGAAGCGCGCTCGGCGCTGGCGGTGCTGGGCTACAAGCCGGCCGAGGTGCAGCGCTTCACCGAGGCGGTGTACAAGGACGGCATGAGCACCGAGCAGATCATCCAGGAGGCGCTGAAGCGCGCCGTGCGATGAGCGACTCCCCGCGCCTGATCGCCACCACTGCATCCTCGGACGAGGAGCGCATCGAGCGCGCCATCCGCCCGAGCCGGCTGCAGGACTATGTCGGCCAGCCGGCGGTCAAGGAGCAGATGGGCATTGCGATCGAGGCGGCGCGCCGCCGCGGCGATGCACTGGACCACGTGCTGATCTTCGGACCGCCGGGCCTGGGCAAGACCACGCTGGCGCATATCCTCGCCGAGGAAATGGGCGTCAACCTGCGCCAGACCTCCGGCCCGGTGCTGGAGCGGGCGGGGGATCTCGCCGCGCTGCTGACCAACCTCGAGCCGCGCGACCTGCTGTTCATCGACGAAATCCATCGCCTGTCGCCGGTGGTCGAGGAAGTCCTCTACCCGGCGATGGAGGACTACCAGCTCGACATCATGATCGGCGAGGGGCCCGCGGCGCGCTCGATTCGCCTCGACCTGCCGCCGTTCACGCTGGTCGGCGCCACCACCCGCGCCGGCGCGCTGACCAGCCCGTTGCGCGACCGCTTCGGCATCGTGCAGCGACTGGAGTTCTACAGCGTCGAGGACCTGACACGGATCGTCACGCGCAGCGCCACCATCCTCAAGGCCGGCATCGACGCCGGCGGCGCGCTGGAGATCGCGCGCCGTTCCCGCGGCACGCCGCGCATTGCCAACCGGCTGCTGCGGCGCGTGCGTGACTTTGCCGAGGTCCGGGGTGATGGCCATATCTCCGATGGCATCGCCGCCAGCGCGATGAAGATGCTGGATGTCGATTCCAATGGCTTCGACCTGATGGATCGCAAGCTGCTGCTGATGCTGATGGAGCGCTTCGACGGCGGTCCGGCCGGGCTGGACAATCTCGCCGCCGCGATCGGCGAGGCCAGGGACACGATCGAGGACGTGATCGAGCCCTACCTGATCCAGCAGGGCTATCTGATGCGCACGCCGCGCGGACGCGTCGCCTGCAAGCTGGCCTACCAGCACTACGGCCTGAAGATGCCGGAGCGGTTGGGCGCGCCGGACCTGTTCAGCCCATGAGCACCGCATCCTTCTGGCCGATCCGTGTCTACTACGAGGACACGGATGCCAGCGCCGTCGCCTACCACGCCAACTACCTGCGCTGGTTCGAGCGTGCTCGCACCGAGTGGCTGCGCGGCCGCGGCTACAGCCAGGAAACGCTGCGGGTCGATGCCGGCGTGGCCTTCACGGTTTCGACCGTCGAGATCGAATACCGCAAGCCGGCGCGGCTCGATGACGAACTCGAGGTGCGGACGCAGGTGGTGGAACTTCGCCGCGCCAGCCTGATCTTTGAACAGCAGTTGCGGCGCCGGGGCAGCGACGAGTTGCTGACCACGGCCCGCGTGCGTGTCGCCTGTGTGGATGCGGCAACCTTTCGTCCGAAAGGAATGCCCGATGGACTCCTCTGAGACGAGACTCCGTTGCTAAAATCTCCCGCCTCGCACTTCATGCTGCTAAAATCTAGTATGAAGTCGTTTTCGTTCAATACTTTCTAACAATTACGCCTCGCTGCAAGGCGTGCGCAACAAGGATGACCCATGAACGGCATGTCCATGACCCAGCTGATCCTGCATGCGAGCCTGCTCGCGCAGGTCGTTTTGCTGCTGCTGGTGGGGGCCTCGGTGTGGTCCTGGTTCGTGATCTTCTCCAAGCGCGGCATGTTCTCGCGCATGGGCGCCGCGGCCGAGAAGTTCGAAGACCGCTTCTGGAGCGGCGGCAATCTCGCCGACCTCTATGAATCGGTACGCAAGAACCAGGAGATCGATGGCCTGCCTGCGATCTTCACCGCCGGCTACGAGGAATACACCCGCCAGCAGACCGCCGGCCGCGCGGCACCGGAAGACCAGCTGGCCGCCGTGCAGCGCCAGATGCGCGTCGCCCAGGTGCGCGAGGTCGAGCGTCTCGAAGGCGGCCTGGCGCTGCTGGCCACGATCGGCTCCACCAGCCCCTACGTCGGCCTGTTCGGCACGGTCTGGGGCATCATGAACGCCTTCATCAGCATCGGCGCCCAGAAGCAGGCCTCGCTGGCCACGGTGGCCCCGGGTATCGCCGAGGCGCTGATCGCCACTGCCATGGGCCTGTTCGCGGCCATCCCGGCGGTGATCGCCTACAACTTCTTCACGCGCTCGACCGAGAGCATGGAGAACCGCTACCACACCTTCGCCGAAGAGATGCTGGGCATCATCGACCGCGGCCTGCGCCACGCCAAGGGCGCGTAAGGAGCCTGCCATGGCACGCCGCAAGCTTTCTTCCGACATGAACGTCGTGCCGTACATCGACGTCATGCTGGTGCTGCTGGTGATCTTCATGGTGACTGCGCCGCTGATGACGCAGGGCATCGAAGTGGACCTGCCGGACGTCAAGGCGCAGTCGATGAGCCAGGACGACGAGGACCGCATCCTGTCGGTGGATCCGAAGGGTGGTTACCACCTCAACTGGATCGGCGAGGGCAAGCCGGTCGTCGGTGACGACGAGGTCGTGACCCAGGTGCAGGAACTGCTCGCCAAGAAGCCGGATCAGATGATCCTGGTCCATGGCGACAAGAAGACAGCTTATGAGTACGTGGCCAGGGCCATGGGTCTGCTCAGCGATGCTGGCGCCAGGAAGATCGGCTTTGTGACTGACGAACCGCCGGAAGACAAGTCCAGCCGTTGATGAAACCGCAAACGCGCTATCTGGTCGCGTCCATCGTCCTGCACGTTTTCGTGTTCGGGGCGCTGTTCCTTTCGGCCTTTTTTCACCGCAAGCCCGAGCCGGTCCGTGTGATCGAGGCTGCGCTGGTACAGGGCTCGCCGGCGAAATCCGCGCCGACGCCTGCACCGCCCAAGCCGGAGCCCGCGCCTGAACCGCCGAAGCCGGAGCCGCCCAAGCCGGTCGAGCCGCCCAAACCGAAGCCGGAACCGCCCAAGCCGGATCCGGAGAAGCAGCGCCTGGAACAGGAGCGCAAGGAAAAGCAGCGCGTCCAGGACGAGGAGCGCAAGATCGAGCAGCGTCGCATCAAGGAAGACGCCGCGCGCAAGCTGCAGGAAGAGAAGCAGCGCAAGCAGGAAGAAGCACAGCAGAAGGCCGAAGTGGAACGCCTGCGCAAGGAAGAGGAAAAGCGCCAGAAGCAGGCGGTCGAGGATGATCGCAAGCGCATGCTCGATGAAGAGCGCCAGGCGATCGAGGATGCCAAGCGTCAGCGCGAGCTGGAGGCCAAGAGGGCCCGCGATGCGCTGGCGGCTGCCGCGGCTGCCGAGCAGGCGGCACGCGATGCCGCGATCGTCGGGGCAGCCCAGGCGGCTTGGGGCGACCTGATCTCGGCGCGGGTGCGCAAGTTCTGGCAACGTCCCCCGGGCACTGCGGAAACTTTCCGCTGTGTCGTGGAGGTGAAGATGCTGCCGAGCGCGGAAGTGATCAGTGCCCGCGTCGTGCGCAGTTGTGGCAGTGCTGCACTGGACCGCTCGGTCGAGCAGGCGGTGGTAAAGGCCAGTCCGCTGCCGCCGCCGCCGGATGCCAGGGCAATGCCCTCTGACCGTACACTGAACATCACCTTCTGTCCGCAGGCAAACGCATGCTGACGCAGCAATGCCCGAACTTTTCTCTCGGGACTTGAGTCACTTAGGAAGTAGTTTTGGCGCGCCGAGAGGCTTTTGCATCAAAATATGGCCCGCGGCCCGCTCATGGCCGCCCCCCAACAGGTTGCATCATGATGTTCAAAAAGCTGTTTGCCGCATTGTTGGTCCTGGCTGCTGTCCCGGCCCAGGCAGCGTTGGAAATCACTGTCAGCGGCGGTGACGTCGCCCCGTTGCCGATCGCGCTGGTGCAGTTCCAGCCCAGCCCTGAGGTGTCGCTGGATGTCGCGCAGGTGGTCGAGAACGACCTGGTGCGCAGCGGTCGTTTCAAGGCCTTGCCCCGATCAAGCATGCCGCAGAAGCCGACCAGCCCCCAGCAGGTGGAGAAGCAGGGCTGGGTTTCCGCCGGCATCGACAACCTTGTCATCGGCCAGGTCGGCAAGTCGGCCAATGGCTACTACGCGCGGTTCTTCCTGGTCGACACCGTCAGCGGCCAGGAACTGCTGGGCCAGCAGTTCACGGTGACCTCGGCTGCGCAGATGCGCACCGTGGCACACCAGATCGCCGACCTGATCTACGAGAAGCTGCTCGGCATCCCGGGCTACTTCAACACCAAGATTGCCTACGTCGCCGCCAGCGGCTTCGGTCCCGCGCGCAGCTTCCAGCTGATCGTCTCGGATGCCGACGGCGAGGTGCCGCGCATCGTCGCCACCTCGCGCGAGCCGCTGATGTCGCCGTCCTGGTCGCCGGACCGCAGCAAGTTGGCCTACGTCGGCTATGAGCGTGGGCGCTCGGCGATCTACGTCCATACGCTGGCCACTGGCCAGGTGCGTCGCCTGGTGTCGGAGAAGGGCATCAACGGTTCGCCGGCCTGGTCGCCGGACGGCAGGTCGCTGGCACTGACGCTGTCCTTCGAGAGCAACCCGGACATCTACGTCGTTGACGTCGCTTCCGGCTCGCGCCGCCGCCTCACCGACCACTATGGCATCGATACCGAGCCCTCCTGGTCGCCGGACGGCAGCAAGCTGGTATTCACCTCCGACCGTGGCGGCCAGCCGCAGATCTACGAGGTTGCCACCACCGGCGGCGATGCACGCCGCGTCAGCTTCGAAGGCCGCCAGAACCTGCGTGCCAGCTATTCGCCTGACGGCAAGGCGTTGACGATGGTCAACGCCGACGGCGGCCGCTACCGCATCGGCATGCTGAACCTGGCCAGCGGCGACCTCAAGATTCTCAGCGACGGCCCTCTGGACGAGAGCCCGCAGTTCGCGCCGGGTGGCGCGGTCATCATCTATGCGACGCAGGGACGCGCCGGCGGTGCGGAGCTTGCGACGGTTTCCATAGACGGGCGTGTACGGACACGCCTGCGCCAGGCGGGCGACGTACGCGAGCCTGCCTGGTCCCCCATCCTCCGTTAGTTGCCGCTGCTAAGCTTTCGCCTTTCAAATTCCAATAGGAGTCACCCCATGACCAAGAACATCCTTATTGCGAGCGCCCTGGTTCTGGCCCTCGTCGCCACCGGCTGCTCGTCCGGCAAGAAGAACACCCAGCCGGCCGCTCCGGCCGAGCCGGTAAGCCAGGGCACCACGCCCTACGGCGACAGCTATGGCGGCACCGCCCAGATTGGCGCCTCGCCCTCCGACGCCGCCGTCGCCGCCGAGCGTGCGCTGAGCAACAACGTCATCTATTTCGAGTACGACAGCAGCGCCATCAGCGCCGACGGCGCAGCCGTGGTCGACCGCTATGCCGCCTACCTGCAGGCCAATCCGGCCTCGCGCGTGCGCCTGGAAGGCCACGCCGACGAGCGCGGCAGCCGCGAGTACAACGTCGGCCTCGGCGAACGCCGTGCGCAGGCAGTGGAATCGGCACTGCAGGCCAAGGGCGTCAATGCCAACCAGCTGGCGCTCCTGAGCTACGGCGAAGAGCGTCCGGCCGTGCCGGGTCACGACGAGGCTGCCTGGGCGCAGAACCGTCGCGTGCAGCTGATCCGCCAGTAAGCAGCGTCAGCGTCGTACCATAACCATAAGAATCCGGGAGAAAGGGACCATGTCCACCAGCCGCCTGATTGCAACCGTCATCGTGCCGGCCGCGCTGCTGACCGGCTGCGCGAGCTCCAGCTATGGCGCCAGCATCAGCGGCGGCGGACAGGCCCTTTCGCCGGAAGAGCGGCGCCTGCAGAACGTCGAGACCAAGACCTCGGAGCTATCCCGCCGGCTCGATGCGGTCAACCTGACCGGCATGGACCAGGAGAACCAGCGCCTGCGCGACGACATCCGTTCGCTGCGTGGCGAAGTCGAGCGCATGCGCTACGAGTTCGACCAGCAGCAGCGTCGCAGCAAGGACTTGTACTCCGATCTGGATCGTCGCCTGCAGCGCTTCGAGGTGCCGCAGGGCATCGTCAGCGGTGCGGCTCCGGTCACCTCGGTCACCGTGCCTTCGGCGACCCCGGGCACGATGGTGACGGTGTCGCCGACGGTGCCGTCTGTCCCGGCCACGCCGGCTCCGGTCTCGCCGCCGCCGACAGCGGCGGTGTCCTCCGGCGGCATTGCCGCGCCGGTGGTGATTTCTTCCGGTGGCGGTGGCACGGTCGAGGAGGAGACGGCCTACCTGTCTGCCTTCGACGAGCTCAAGAACGGCAAGTACGACGCCGCGGTCCGTGGTTTCAAGTCGATGCTGGAGCGCTGGCCGCAGGGGGCTTACGCCGCCAACGGCTACTTCTGGATGGGCGAGGCCTACATCGTCAAGCGCGACCACAAGTCGGCGCTGACCGCCTTCCAGTCGCTGCTGCAGCGTTTCCCGACCAGCCCCAAGGCGCCGGATGCGATGCTCAAGGTCGGCCTGACCCAGATCGATCTCAAGCAGGAGGCGGAGGGCAAGGCCACGCTGCAACGCGTGATCTCGACCTATCCCAACTCCAACGCGGCGAAGCTGGCGCAACAGCGCCTCAATCCGCCGCGATAACGCAGGACCCCGGGCTTGAACGGCACCGCTCCAGGGTCGGCACCGGAGGCGGTGCGGCTCAAGATCACCGAGATATTCCACTCGCTGCAGGGCGAGTCGTCGCTGGTTGGCTGGCCGACGGTGTTCGTGCGGCTCACCGGCTGCCCGTTACGCTGCCAGTACTGCGACACCACCTATTCCTTCTACGGCGGCCAGTGGCGCAACCTCGACGAGATTCTCGTCGAGGTTGCAGGCCACGGCGCGCGCCATGTCTGTGTCACCGGCGGCGAACCGCTGGCGCAGAAGAACTGCCTGCCGTTGCTGACCCGGCTCTGTGATGCGGGCTACACGGTGTCGCTGGAGACCAGCGGCGCGCTCGACATCGGTAGTGTCGATCCGCGGGTGATCCGGGTGGTCGACCTGAAGACGCCGGATTCGGGCGAAGTGGCCAAGAACCGCTGGGACAATATCGAACTGCTGACGCCGCGCGACGAGCTGAAGTTCGTGCTGTGCTCGCGCGCCGACTACGACTGGGCCAGGCAGCAGTTAATCGAGCATCGCCTGGCCGAGCGCTGCGGCGTACTGTTCTCGCATGCCCATGGCCAGCTGGAAGCGCGAGAGCTGGCCGACTGGATCATCGCGGACCGCCTGCCGGTGCGCTTCCAGACCCAGCTGCACAAGGCCCTCTGGGGCAACCAGGCGGGGCGCTGAACATGGCCAGGAGAGCGGTGGTGCTGCTGTCCGGCGGACTGGATTCCGCCACCGTGCTGGCGATCGCCCGCGAGCAGGGCTACGAGTGCTACGCGCTCAGCGTCTCCTACGGACAGCGTCACATCGCCGAGCTGCGCGCCGCGGACCGTGTGGTGCGCGCGCAGGGCGCCGCGGGGCACCAGACCCTGCACGTCAACCTCGATGCTGTCGGTGGATCTTCGCTGACCGATACCCGCATCGCCGTGCCGGAGACGCCGACCACCGGTATTCCGAGCACCTACGTGCCGGCACGCAACACGCTGTTCCTGTCGATGGCGCTGGGCTGGGCCGAGGTGCTGGAGGCGCAGGACCTGTTCATCGGCGTCAACGCGGTGGACTACTCCGGCTATCCCGACTGCCGTCCGGCCTTCATCGAGGCCTTCGAGCAACTGGCTGCCGTGGCGACGAAGGCCGGTGTGGAAGGGGCGAGCTTCCGCGTGCATGCGCCGCTGCTGCATTGGAGCAAGGCCGAGATCATCCGCGAGGGAACCCGGCTGGGTGTGGACTACGGACTGACGGTCTCCTGCTACCAGGCCGACGAGTCGGGGCGTGCCTGCGGCCGCTGCGATTCCTGCCGTTTGCGTAGCGAAGGCTTCGCCGCCGCGGGTGTTGCGGATCCGACGCCTTATCGCTGAGAGGGGTTTGCTGTATCATTCCGCGCCCTTGCAGCAGCCCTGCTGTGAGGGAGTGTTACCGGGGGTCGTTAGCTCAGCCGGTAGAGCAGCTGGCTTTTAACCAGTTGGTCGATGGTTCGAATCCATCACGACCCACCATCTTGCTTCACAATAGCCGTATCGGAGTGTGGCGCAGCCTGGTAGCGCACCTGCCTTGGGCGCAGGGGGTCGCAGGTTCGAATCCTGTCGCTCCGACCAATTTTCTTCAGCGCAACGAAGCCCCGCCGCCAGGCCCGGGCCGGGTTGCGATCAGTGCATGCGGCCAGCCTTCCGGCTGCAGCACCACGGCCTCGATGCCGTAGACCTGCCGCAGGTTCTCTGCCGTCAGGACTTCCTTGGGTGTGCCGCTGGCAACGAGCTGGCCCTGGCAGAGCAGGCTGACGAAGTCGGCGTGCACCAGCGCCAGGTTGGGGTCGTGCAGGACCACGGCAACGCCATTGCCGCGGGTGGCGAAATCACGGGCGGTGGCCAGACAGGCGTGCTGATGCGCCAGGTCGAGGTTGGCGGTCGGCTCGTCCAGCAGCAAATAGCGCGGCTGCTCGCCAATGGGTTCCCAGACCTGTGCCAGTACACGGGCCCACTGCACGCGGCGGCGCTCACCGCCGGAAAGGCTGGTGTAGCGGCGGCCCCAAAGATGCAGGGCTCCCGCTGCCTGCAGCACTTCGCGTTGCAACTGCAACTCCTGCTGTGGCGGATGACGCGGGCAGGGCAGGCGTCCCAGCGCGACCACCTCTTCCACCAGGAAGCCGAAGCCGAGCTGCTCGTCCTGCGGCAGCACCGCGCGACGGCGTGCCAGTTCCGCCGCCGGCCACTGCATCAGCGAGCGGCCATCGAGCTGCACCTGGCCGGAGACCGGCCGGAGCTCGCCCGCCAGCAGCTTGAGCAGCGTCGACTTGCCGGCGCCGTTCGGTCCGAGGATGGCGTGCACGCTTCCCGGGTCGATGCGCAGCGAGGTGTCCCGCAGCAGCGTGCGCTGCTCGGCGACGGCGGAAACGCGATCGGTGACCAGGCTCACAGCAGCTCCGCCCGCCGGCGCAGGCCGACCAGCATCAGCAGGAAGAAGGGGCCGCCGATCAGCGTGGTCAGCACGCCGATCGCCAGTTCCGCCGGCGCCAGGACGGTGCGCGCGAGCAGATCGGCAACGGTCAGCAGCAATGCGCCCAGCAGCGCCGATGCCGGCAGCAGGAAGCGATGCCCGGGCCCGGCCCAGAGCCGGATCAGGTGGGGCGTCACCAGTCCGACGAAACCGATGATGCCGCTGACCGCCACCGCGCTGGCCACCGCCAGGACCACCAGGAACAGGGAGCGGCGCTTGAGTGCCTCCACGTCGACACCGAGGTGGCCGGCCTCCGCCTCGCCCAGCAGCAGCGCGTCGAGCCGTCGGGCATCGCGGAGCATCAGC
>DATILC010000157.1:0-12191 GCA_035476855.1 Solimonas sp.
CGTCCGCGCCATGGGAGCGCCACTGTGATGCGGGATGATTCAACCAGCGGCTTCCAGCAGGGCAATGCGCTGCGGAAATGCAAAAAACTCGGGCGCAGCCTCGTAGGTCGTGATCAGGGCGTTTTTCTACAGGCTCGTTGGGCGTCACAAAAGCCATGAGTGATTTCAGCAAAAGTGAGCGGCGGGTTCTTCGAGATCTGGCCGGGCACGTTTATGAAGCTGAAGCGGGGAGATTGCTCGGCGAGTTGGAGGCGTCGTTTAAGGAGTGGCGAGCGGGCGAGAAGTTGAGTTCTGATCTCTTGCAAGACATCCATCAGTTTCACCAGCACGGTTCTCGCGAACTATGGTCGATGTATCAGTCCCTCAAGGAGCAAGAGATAGTTGCAAGAGGTATTGCGCTAGGGCTCATACCTGAGGCAAAGCTTGAGCCAGCGTTGCTGGAGAAGCTGCGCACCCGAATCGAGGATTTCAAGAATGAGGGTTAGAGAGGGTGCCGCCCAACAAGTGCTTCCAGCCGACGTGCCCGCCTTCGGCGGTCACGCGGCTGAAGCTGGGCGTTAGCTCTCATGGGTGCCTCCCCCAGAAAGGTTGCCGTTGCAGTTGCTGTCTTAGCGGCTGGGCTCGCCGTGATGGCTGGATTCTTCTGGTTGGTCATCTTCTTTGCAGAATGGTTTGTTCCAAGTAAAGAGGTAGCTTGGGCGGCGGTACCATTGGCCGTAGCTCCTTGCGTCTACTTTCTTTGGCGGGCGCCATTTTTTAAAAGAGATAGACCCTTAGAAAAGCTTGCGGCCACTCTTGTTGGGTCGTTCTTCCTGTGGTCGTTTTTGGCTGGAGCCGTTCCAGCGCTGTTTACTTGGTTCTTTGGAGCTGATCGGCAGGTTGTCACTCGAGTGTCGGCCTACTACTGGAGCACCGGGACCTGCGACTACCGTATTGTGCTGGAGGACTTCGGAGGCTTCTGTCGTGCAGGATCATCTCAAGGTGATTTCACACATGGCCGGAACGTTCGCGTCATATTCAGGCAATCCACCTTCGGTCGTTATGTGCTTAGCATCGAGAATGAGCGCTAACAACAGGTATATGGACTCCTCCCGCAAGCCCGCAGGTGAAGGTCATCGCTGATCGTGGCGTGTGAAGGTGGTTGCAGTCGTATATCCGGCTTCATCGAGGGCCTGCGTTGCAGGCCGAGCCTTCATGGAAATTCGCGCCGGGAGTGCCATACGTTCGCAACGAGCTGTGCCGCGCTCAACGTTGTTATCGGCTTTCTCTTCCGGACGGTCCGACCGTCTACGCCATGATCTGCTGTCTTCTCCTGCGCAACCCGTGGAAAGATCCTCCTGCTGCTTTACGACTCAGGCCGGCAAAGCCGCAGCCTGATTCGGGTCAAACACCGTTCCGTGGCGCCAGGTCGCCCACGCGATTCTCGCGAGCTTGTTGGCCAGCGCGCATGTCGCCTTGTTGTGGCCGACACGCTCCTTGAGCGCCAGCACCCAGCGTTGTAGCGCATTGAGTTCCTGCCCGGCGCGCTGCGTCTGCCCGGCACGAAGCAGCACCGACCGGGCGCCGTGCGTCAGCAGCATCCGCACGTAGCGATCGCCACGCTTGCTGATACTGCCAAGCCTGCGGACATTGCCGCTGGAATGCTCCCGCGGCGTCAGGCCCAGCCAGGAAGCCAGATGGCGTCCGCTGCGATAGTGCTGCGCATCGTTGGCACTGGCATACAGCGCCGTGGCCGTCAGCAGGCCGATGCCGGAGATATCCCGCAGGTGCTCGATCACCGGATTCTCCCGGCTGACAGATTCCAGCTGCCGCTCCACCGAGGCGATGCGGCCCTGCAGTTCGCCGATCTCGTCGAGCAGGGCTTGCAGGGCGGGTCGCAATCTCGGCGGCACCGAGTCGCCGGCCAGGGCTTCGGGAATCCGTTGCAGGGCTGTGGTGGCGCCCACCGGCAGGATCACGCCGAATTCCCGCAGCAGGCCCCGCAGGGTGTTGATCCGGGCAGTACGCGTTTCCATCCAGGCGCTGCGGCAACGATGCAGGCCCTGGATCGCCTGGTGTTCCACCGTCTTGACTGGCACCGGAAGGATTTCCGGGTTCTTCGCCGCCTCCAGCATGGCCAGGCAGTCGGCACGGTCGGTCTTGTTGCGGCGGCGATACGCGCAGACATAGGGCACGGGCAGCAACCGGACCCTGTGTCCGCAGCTTTGCATCATCCGCGCCCAGTGATGCGCACCCCCGCAGGCTTCCAGCACGAACTCGGCCTGCTGCCGCGTCGCCACGTACTCCGAAAACTGCTGGCGGCTGAGGCGCAGCCGCCGCTGAACCTTGCCCGCCGATCCCGCCTCGGCGATTTCGAATACAAGCTTTGCCGTATCCACCGCGATGAGCGTAGATTCCATGTCCGGACTCCTCCCGTTGAGATGGTGAGCTGATGACTTCGCAATCCCAGCTTGGCACTTCGATGCCGTTCAAAACAGCGGGAGGAGTCCATTCCATCATTGCAGTGGGACGTCCCCGCCTTCGGCGGGTCCGCCCCTGAACCTGGGCGTTAGGCATGACAAAAGAAATGGACGCTTGGTACGAGAAGGAACGCCTGCATCGCGCGGCGCAGGACGGAGACTTGGCGGGCGTTGCAGAACTGGTAAAGGGTGGCGCCGAGGTCAACGCATTTGATGATATTGGAAAGACACCACTTCATTACGCAGCGGAGAAAGAGCACTTCACCGTCGTCGAGTACCTGTTGGCGCATGGTGCGGACGTCAACGCGCATCATGAGCCCACAATAAGCAATACGGTCCTCACCGACATCGCGGCGAGTTGCTCACTGCAAATGGCGAAGCGCCTTGTTGAAGCAGGCGCGGATCCAACCATCAAGGGGTGGATGGGCCTAGATGCCCTGTACCACGCACAAAAAAGAAAGAAAGAGGAAGGCCAGCACGTTTATGAACTCCTCGTTAGTACTTCACGGCGTCATGCCTAACAACATTCAGTGGGACGTCCTCGCCTTCGGCGAGGCCGCCCCTGAACCTGGGCGTTGGACGTCATGAAATCGGGTCGCCAGCGAAGAGCTGAGCTAAAAGCCGAGCGCGCTGAGAAGCGAGCCCGAAAGCAGGCATTTGCCGCAGGGCATTTGTTGGAGAATCGTGTTCCCGTCAATGCGGCACTGCTTGGGCTGACAAACAGCTATGGGCGGCCAGACTTTTTTGAGCGCGGCTTCTATGTCGACAGAGAGTTCACCTGCAAGGGCTGCGGCAAGAAAGAGGTATGGAAGTCCACGCAGCAGAAGTGGTGGTATGAGGTAGCAAAGGGTGACGTGTTCACGGAAGCTACAAGATGCAGACCATGCCGTAGAAAAGAACGAGCACGAAAGGATGAAGCCCAGAGGGTTCATCTAGAAGGGATCAATCGCAAACGTGACGCCCAGCAACAGGTTCAAGGGCCGACGTCTCCGCCTTTGGCGGGGACGCGCCCTTAACTCGGGCGTAGATCGCTCGCGATGGAAACCCGTTGAATCCGGATTTTTGGCTCAGTCCGGGCCTCGCAAGGAACGTAAACATCCAGAGGCCCCTCATGAACAACCCCATCAGAGTGGCCAAATTCGTGTTTTCCCTTGACGCTGTCCTGGGGATTCTGGCCATTGGCGGGGCCGCGCTTTACGGAGCTGCGCTCACATCCGGAAATGCCTGGATGGCATTCTTTGCCGTATTTGCGCCATTTGCGGCGCTGTGGACGTTGTTCTGCTATGGGGCGTACAAAGGCCTCACGAGCGGAAAAGCAGTTCTCAAATTCGTGTTCTGGTCGCATGTCGTGGGAAATGCATTCGGCTTTCCGGTTGGAACCGCGATTGCGGGAGTATCCATCTGGCTTTGGCGTGAATTGAGAAAACAAAATACGCGTCCTGTCTCCGCCTAGCCTTGGGTCTTGTTGAAGTGCGCCATGCGGCTGATTGGGGAGCGTATGGAAGCAAGACCCATCATGTTGCTCCCCGGCCATGCTTTCCAGCTGATGCCACGGACATTGATCCGGTAGGGCAGAATTCCCGGACCACCGGAAAGGACGCCAAGGCCATAAGCCGGCCCCGGGAAGGTTCTGCGGTATTCCAACGATCTCAACGGGAGGCGGCGGCAGCTTGCGACAGCTGCCAGCGTCACTTGCGCAGTTATGAAAAGACGATGCCGGGTGAAATGAGAGGAGGGGTTCGTGTCCTTGAACGGCGGATGTTTTTGCGGACAAGTGCGATACAGCATCTCGGCCCCATTGCGCGCGGCCCGCTGTTGCCATTGCTCTCGCTGCAGGAAGGCTTTCAGCGGGGCTGGTTCAGCGTATGCCGAGGTGCTGCCAGGCTCCTTCGCGTGGGAGAGCGGGGAAGACCGTCTTTCGCGCTACGAGTCGACACCGGGCTGGGGCCTTTGCTTCTGTCGCAGCTGCGGTACGACGTTATGCGGCACGCACGACGGACAGGTCCATGGGGTTACGCTGGGCAGTGTCGACGGCGACCCGGGCGTCGAGATTGGCATGCACATCTTCGTGGGCTCGAAAGCCCCCTGGGATCACATCGGGGGCAAGGCGCCGCAGTTCGATGGCTTTCCACCCATGGAAGTTGATCGCCCGGGTTCCAAGTAAAACCACATGCGCCGGGCAGCGCCACGGGCACGCGCCAGCGTAGAGGCGCGCATGGCCTGACCCTGACCGAGTCGGGTCGCGCCTTCTTGTCCCGTGCGCTGCTTCCTGCAAGGCTGCGTGATGCAGCCCCAGCCTGGAATCGCCGATGAACCCGGATGCCCGCCATGTCGTGATCTTCCGCGCGCAGGCGCGTGCCCTCGATGCTGCCTACGAGCAGACCGCCGCGCAGCTGCGCGAGCTGGCGCTGGCGCAGTTCGGCTGCCTCGAGTTCGTCGCGCTGATGCAGGGCGACCAGGAGATCGCGTTGTCCTACTGGAAGGACGAGGCCGACATCCGCCGCTGGAAGCAGCAGGCCGAGCACCTCGTGGCGCAGCAGCTGGGGCGGACGCGGTGGTACGAGTCCTTCCGCGTCGAGGTGGCGACGATCCAGCGCGCCTACGGCTCGCCCGGCTGAGCCGCAGCGCGCCTTCTCAGGCGGCGCGTGCCGGCAGCAGCGCGGACTCCGGTGCGAGGAAGCGCAGCACGCGGCGCACCACGGCCTCGTCGGTAAGGATGCGCCAGTGGCCCAGGCCTTCGGTCTGCATGAACTCGGCCTGCGGCCAGGCGGCGGCGATGGCCTCGCCGTCGCTGAACGGCACCATGCTGTCCTTGCGGTCGTGCACGATCAGCGCGGCGGTCTGCAGCCGGGCTGCGGCCCTGACCAGGTCGAGGTCGTCGACCGGCACGCCGGTGTAGTTTTCGACGTGGTGGAAGAAGCGGTCGCGCGTCGCATGCGGCAGGCCGATATGGCGGGCGAAGCGATGCAGCACACCGCGCAGCGTCGACGGCCCGCCGAGCAGCACCACGCGCTCGACCTGCAGGCCGATGCTCAGCGCATAGGCCAGCGCGCCGGCGCCCATCGAGTGGCCGACCACGGCTTCGAGGCCGCGAATCTCGGCGGCGGCTTCCATCAGTGCCAGCGCGAACACCACCGGGTTGGCCTCCTCGCCGGGCGAGTCGCCGTGGGCGGGAGCATCGAGGGCGATGACCTGGCGCCGCGCCGCCAGCAGCGGCGCGACGAAGCGGCCGAACTGCGAGGCGCGGCCTTCCCAGCCGTGCAGCATCAGCACCACCGGATCGCCGCTGCGGCCCCAGCGCAGGCCGGACAGGCCGAAGCGGAAGTGGATGCGCTGTGCCTGCTCCAGCGCCGGCTTTTCCCAGTCGCGCGGCGGCAGCAGGCGCGGGCGCATCAGCAGGCGCCGCGCGGAGCGCACGGCAAGCTCCGGCATCAGATGCCCGGCGAGGGTGTGGAAGGTCTGGACGGCGGTGAGGCTGGCCATGCGGGTCTCCGGTGGGGAAGTTCCGGGGGAAGGATCGGGCGGTGGGTGTCGCGAACCAACGCGGCGTTCAGGGCATCAGCTGGATCGACGGGGCGATGCGACGACGCAGGCGCTCGCGCTCGGCGCGCAGCTGCTGCTGCGGGGCGGACGGCTGGATCTGGACCATCACCGGCGCGCCGGCGACGCTGCCGGACATCAGCAGGGCCGTGGTCGGCGTGGCCGCGAAGGCGCTGGCGGTGACCAGGGTCAGCAGCAGCAGGACCGCGGCGGCGCTGCAGATGGTCAGGATGTTGTTGGGCATGGCGTCACTCCGGTTTTCGGGTGACTCCCAGAGTATTCACTTCCCCGGCGCCGATAAGATGGGCTATAAGACTTTTATTCTTTCCGTTACGGAATGAATGCTTCGCTAGGGGGTGGCATGGAAGACCTGAACTACGTCCTCACCTTCACCCGTGTCGTGCAGTCCGGCAGTTTCGCGGCGGCCGGGCAGCGGCTGAAACTGGCACCCTCGGTGGTCAGCAAGCATGTCGCCAAGCTGGAAAAGACCCTCGGTGCACGGCTGCTCCAGCGCAGCACGCGCAAGCTCTCGCTGACCGATGCCGGCAGCGCCTACTTCGAGCATTGCGCGCGCATCGTCGAGGAGCTGGAGCAGTCGCAGCACGCGATCGCGCGGCTGCAGGCCGAGCCCAGCGGCAAGCTGCGCATCACCAGCCTCAATTCCTTCGTCGATGCGGTGGTGGCGCCGCTGCTGCCGGAGTTCCTGCAGCGCTATCCGAAGATCGAGGTGGAGATCGTCACCAACGACCGCATCGTCGACCTCGCCGAGGAGGGCTTCGACCTGGCGCTGCGCATGACCCATGCGCCGGGGCCGCTGCTGGTGGCGCGCAAGCTGGCGCCGCTGCACTTCGTGGTCTGCGCCACGCCGGAGTACCTCGCGCGCCACGGCACACCGCAGCATCCGGACGATCTGCGCCAGCACAACTGCCTCGGCTTTCCCAGTCCGCTGGAGCGCAACTTCCATTTCCAGCGCAATGGCGAGACCTTCACCGTGCCGATCGACGGCAATTTTCGCGTCAACAACATCAACGTACTGCGCACGCTGCTGCTGAACCACGTCGGCATTTCGCTGCTGCCGACCTATGCCATCGGCCAGGATCTCGCCGCCGGCCGGCTGGTGGCACCGCTGCGTGGCTGGTACGGCGCCGACACCACCGCGGTCTACGCCGTGCACCTGCCCAACCGCTACGGATCACCGAAGATGCGCGCCTTCACCGACTACCTGATCCAGCGCATCGGCGATCCGCCGTACTGGGATCGTGGACTGGACCTGCAATGAGCAGCGCCACCGATCGCCGCCGCGCCTACCGCCGCTATGTCGGCGGCCTGATCCTGGTCTACGCGGTGCTGTGGACCGGGCTGGCGATCGACCCGGTCGACCGACACGACTGGCTGCTGGAGAACGCGCTGGTGCTGGTGCTGGGCGTCGGCCTGTACGCCAGCCACCGCGCCTTCCTGTTCTCGCGCGTGTCCTACACGCTGATCGTCCTGTTCCTGTGCCTGCACTCGGTGGGTTCGCACTACACCTACGCGCTGGTGCCCTACGACAGCTGGTGGCAGGGCCTGACCGGGCAGACCTTCAACGACCTGGTCGGCTGGGACCGCAACCACTTCGACCGCCTGGTGCATTTCAGCTACGGCCTGCTGCTGGCCTACCCGATCCGCGAGATCTTCCTGCGCGTGGCCGAGGCGCGCGGCTTCTGGGGTTATTTCCTGCCGCTGGATTTCACCCTGTCCACCTCGGCGCTGTACGAACTGATCGAGTGGGGCGCGGCGGTGGTCTTCGGCGGCGACCTGGGCGTGGCCTTCCTCGGTGCCCAGGGCGATGTCTGGGACGCGCAGAAGGACATGGGTCTGGCCGGCTGCGGCGCGCTGTTCGCAATGTTGCTGACCGCGGCTCTGAACCGTGCGCTGCAGCGCGACTTCGCCCGCGAGTGGAGCGACAGCCTCAAGGTCAAGGACGCGCGCCCCTATGGCGAGAACGAAATCGAGCGCATGCTGCGGCAGCGTTCGACCGAGTCCTGAGCATGAACGAAACCGCCCTGGAGCCTTTCCTGCGCGCCACGCCGGTGATCGACTGGCAGCAGTCGCAGGTGGCGGCACAGGCGCGCGCCCTGGTGGGTCGCAGCACTGAAGAGACCGTGCGCAACTGCTTCGAATGGGTCCGCGACCGCGTGCTGCACAGCAGCGACCATCGGCGCAATCCGGTCACCTGCAGCGCCTCCGAGGTGATCCAGCATCGCACCGGCTACTGCTACGCCAAGAGTCACCTGCTGGCGGCTCTGCTGCGTGCCAACCAGATCCCGGCGGGCTTCTGCTACCAGCGCCTCAGCGTGCACGACAACGGCGCGCCCTATGCGCTGCACGGCTTCAATGCCGTCCACCTGCGCGAACATGGCTGGGTGCGTGTCGACGCGCGCGGCAACCGGCCGGGCATCGACGCCCGCTTCGAACCGCCGCGCGAATGGCTGGCCTTCGCCGGCGCCGCGCCGGGGGAGTGCCTGTTCGGCAACGTGCTGGCCGATCCGCTGCCGGTGGTGGTGGAAGCGCTGCAGCAGGGCGGCGACTGGCAGACCATGCTGGCGCGGCTGCCGGACGTGGCGCCGGAGCAGTTCGAGGCGTTCGGGCTGAAGCCGCGCTGAGGCTCAGCGCAGCGGCAGTGCGTAGCTGCCGGTCACATGCGCCACCACTTCGCCACCGGCGCTCAGCGCCACCTCCATCACCGCCAGGCGCCGGCCCAGCTTGAGCAGCTTCGCCTCGCCGATGACGTCGCCGGGCCGGGCCTTGCTGAGGAAGTTGATGTTGAGGTTGGCGGTCACTGCCATCAGCTCGGGGCCGATATGCGACAGCACCAGCGCGTACATCGCCAGGTCCGCGGCGGTGAACAGGGTCGGGCCGGAGAGGACGTTGCCGGGGCGCAGCATGTTGCTGTTGTAGGCCAGGCGCACGCGGGCGTAGCCCTGCCGGACTTCCTCCACGCTGAAGCCGCCATCGCTGAGCGACGGCAGGCCGTTGCGGATCAGCGTCTCGACTTCCGGTTCGCGCAGCTTCAGATCCACCCCAGCCCCCTCATCGCATCCCACAGCAGTTTCGTCGACAGCAGCAGCAGTATCACCCGGAACATGCGCTCGAACTGCTGCTGGTCGATGCGCCCGTTGTAGCGCTTGCCCAGCGCGGTGCCGGCGATCACCGAGGCACACAGCGGCAGCAGGCGCTCCGGCTGTGACAGCGCGCTGAAGCCGACCCAGCCGAAGGCGGCGACGCGCAGGCCATGGCCCAGCATCTGGGTCAGCGCCAGCGTGCCGATCACGGTTTCCTTGCGCCACTGCGGCAGGAAGAACAGGCGGCCGACGAACAGGCCGGTGGCGCCGACGAACATGCCGAGGATGCCGTTGAGTGCGCCGGCGGTGAGGAAGGCCGGCGTCGGCGGCAGCAGGGCCTGGTCGCCGCGGCCCGGCGCCAGCGAGGCCAGGATCAGGCCGGCCAGCAGCAGCTGTACCCAGTTGGCGTCGACACCGACCGCGTAAGGTGCGACCAGGAAGGTGGTCGGCACCGCGGCCAGCAGGAACCAGCCGGCGGCGTGCCATTCCACATGGCGGAAGTAGGCCGCGGTGCGCGAGGTGTTGGAGACGAACTGCACCGCGGCGAACAGCGGCACGGCCTCGGCGGTGCCCATGCCGATGGCATAGAACAGGCCGATCAGGATGGTGCCGCCGCCGAGGCCGGCGATGCCGGACAGCGCCGAGGTGAGGAAGCCGGCAAGGGTGATGACGGCGATCAGCGAAAGGTCGTGCAACGGAGCGTCAGAGCACGAACACCGCCGCCAGGGTCAGCATCAGGCCCATGCCGGCGATGTCGGTGCCGGTGGTCAGGAAGATGCTCGATGCGGTCGCCGGGTCGGCGCCGAAGCGGCGCAGCGTCAGCGGCACCATCACGCCGAAGAAGCCGCTGACCACGCAGGCGCCGGTCATCGCGGCGCAGATCACCACACCCAGCAGCGGCGCCTGCTCGTTGCCGTCGCGCGCTGCAGTCCACCACATTGCGCCGCCGGCGATCAGGCCGGTGAGAAAGCCGTTGAGTCCGCCCAGCATCATCTCCTTGCCCAGCAGCTTGCGCAGCGGGAAGCCGTCCATGTCGCCCAGGGTCAGGCCGCGCAAGGTGATGGCGAGGGTCTGGCAGCCGTTATTGCCGCTCTGGCCGGCCAGCACCGGCAGGAAGGCGGCGAGCGTGACGATCTTGCTGATCGTGTCCTCGAAGGAGCCGACCACGAAGGCGGCGAGGAAGGCGGTCAGCAGGTTGATCTGCAGCCAGGGGTGGCGCTGGCGGAAGGCCTGCCACAGCGGCGTCTGCACGCGCTCTTCCTTGTCGAGGCCGACCATGGTGCCGGACTGCGCGCTGATCTCGATGGCCTGCCGCTCGAACAGCTTCCAGCCGCGCACGATGCCGCTCAGCTTCCCTTCCGCATCGACCACCGGGTAGACCGGGTAGTGACGATAGATCGCGGCCTTGATCGCGTCGCCGGCCTCCATGTCGGCGGTCAGCGTGAACGGGTCGGGCAGCATGATCTCGGCCAGCGATTCCTCCGGCTGTGCCAGCAGCAGGTCGCGGATCACGATCATGCCGGCCAGCCGGCCTTCGCCATGGGTGACGTAGAGGTAGGTGATCTGCTGCGGGTTGTCGTGCTCGCGCAGGTAGCGGATCGCGTCGGCGGCCGTGGCCTTGATGTCGAGCACGCCGACCGCCGGCTCCATCATCTCCGCCACCGTGCCGGGGATCTCGATCTCGGTGGTGGTCTCGATGCCGCCGTCGGGGCGCAGGTGCTGCGGCAGGTGCTTCTGGATCTCGCTGGCCAGTGTCGGCGGCAGGCCTTCGAGCACGGCGTTGACCGTCTCCGCGCTTTCGCGGCTCAGCAGCTGCGCCGCGTCCAGGGGCACGCGCGTGCGCGCGGCGCGGGTCAGCTCGTTGAGCGTATGCGGCAAGGTTTCCATGCGAGCCTGTTCCCCCAGTGTTGTGAGCGGATTATGCCGGGCGGCATTGACATCGTGGCGGCATCTTAGATACTAGGCGGTATGTAGGAAGCCGCCATGCCCGCCACTCCGATCAAGCGCCAGCCCGACGTCACCCGCCAGCGATTGCTGGAATGTGCCTTCGACGAGATATACCGATGCGGGTTCCGTGCCGCCAGCCTCGACGCGATCCTGCGCGACTCGGGTGTGACCAAAGGCGCGCTTTACCATCACTTCGACAACAAGACCGCGCTTGGCTACGCCGTGGTCGACGAGGTGGTGCGGCCCTGGATCGAGGGCATCTGGAAGCCGCTGGCGGAGGCCGAGGACTTCGTCGGCACTGCGCTGGCCCTGAGCCGCGAGCGGCTGCGCGAGCGTGGCGACCGCGTGCTGGCCTACGGCTGCCCGCTCAACAACCTGATCAACGAGATGGCCTCGGTGGACGAAGGCTTCCGCGAGCGCCTGCTGGCGATCATGGACGAATGGCGCAGCGGCTTGGCCGAGGCGCTGCGCCGCGGCCAGAAGCGCGGCCGGCTGCGCCGCGGCTTCGAGCCGGCGGCGGCGGCGGATTTCATCATCGCCTGCATCGAGGGCAGCTACGGCCTGGCCAAGCTGCAGCAGTCGCCGCAAGTGCTGCAGTCGGTGACGCGGGGGTTGGCGGACTACCTTGAGCAGTTGCGGGCGTAGGCTTTTTGCTTGGGGGTGGCAGCGATTACGCCGCTCTGGTGCGGTGGGTCTCTGAAGGTTTTATTTCGCCCAAGGGCGAGTCACTTTTCTTGTCACGCGACAAGAAAAGTAACCAAAAGAAACGCGCCCCTGGCATTCGCGGCCGCGCTGAGGCGCGGCGACCCGTGCGGCGGACGAACTGCGGGGCCGCGCTGCATCGGCATCCTGCCGAGCATCGCTCGATTCGCCATCCATGGCGAATCGTCCCCGGAGTTCGGCCACCGCACGGGCGCTGCTGCAAGGGGACCCCGTGAAGCGGGTGGACAAGACTGGCTGCAGGAACCCCGAAGACTCAGATGGTGAGGGATAGAGGAAAAGCCATTTCCGTCCCCTCTTCCGAAGTCTTGGTGAGCAAGGCGAATGCCTTTGACGTTCGGGGCCCCTGCAGCAGCGCCGTCCGGAGGTTCGTGGCCGGGGGTCAGCGCGACAGGATGTCGCGCTGAGGCCTGAACGGCACATG
>DATILC010000158.1:0-11526 GCA_035476855.1 Solimonas sp.
CGGGCCACCCTCTCCCGCGAGCGGGAGAGGGGACTGATCGACTTTCTTGACGAATTTCTGACTGGTCACACTACGACCTTTTGGCCTCGACCACGGCGCCGCATTCCTCGTAGATCGCGGCATAGGCGCCGGCGGTGTCCAGTGCATCGGACATCGTCATGCGCTCGGTGCCGGCCGAGGCGCGGAAGTCCTGCAGAAGTCCTTCGATGTCGTCGCTCTCGATCCGGTAGATCGCGGCATAGGGCCAGGCCTTGCCCTCGATGAGATTGTTCGACAGCCGCAGGCGCTGCGCGGACTGGATGCCCTTGAACGCCACCACCTGCGCCAGGTGCACGTTCTGGTACCAGTCGTTGTACTCGTCCTCGCGACCTTCGACCGGGTTGCTCAATACCACCATCTGGTAACGCGGCATGGCAGGCTCCGTGGTCGTGGCGCTCAGACGGCCGGCTTGGCCGGTGGCTGCATCTCCAGCAGCAAACGCGTCAGCCGCAGCGCCGCCAGCTTCCACTCGCCGTTGCGGCGCACCCAGCGCTGGTGATAGTGGCCATAGCCGGTGATCGCGGGCCGGTCGGAGGAAAACACCAGACGATCCTGCAGCGCCCAGGTCGCCTGGGCCTCGTCGCCGTTCACGCGGATTTCCGGGTTGTGGACCTGATGCACGGTCTTCGCCGCGCCGACGGAGGCGCGGATCGTCGTGATCGCCTGGTCGCGGCCGACGATCAGCGGGATGCCGGTGCCCTCGCTGATGTCGAGCTCGTAGTCCTCGGTCAGCAGCTCGCGGTAGGCGTCCCAGTCCTTGGTGTCGAGGAAGCGGCAGTAGCGCGCCTGCGCGGCACAGAGATCGATGTAGTCCTTGATCAGTTGCATGTCGCTCATGGAATCTCCCGATCAGGTCACGGACCAGCCGCCATCGACGGCCAGTACCTGGTTGGTCACGCGGTGGGCGGCGGGCGCGGCGAAGTACAGCACCGCCGCGCCGATGTCGCGCGGCTCGCAGCGGCCCAGCGGCGGCGCACGCCGCGCCGGGCCTTCCGGTACCGGGCCGGTGGCGCCGATGGCACCCGGCGTGGCCACGCCGCCGGGCAGCACGGTGTTTACCGTGATGCGATGGCCGATGAGTTCCAGCGCAGTCGCGCGCGCCAGTCCGAGCAGCGCGGCCTTGGAGCTGGCGTAGGCCGCGTGCCCCTGGGTGATCGAGCCGATCAGCGCCGCCGACGACACGTGCACGATGCGGCCGCCCTGCCCCGCTGCGACCATCGCACGGGCGACCTCGCGGCTGGCGAGGAAGGCGCCGCGGGTGTTGACCGCCATCATGCGGTCCCAGTGCGCGGCGGTGCCCTCGACCAGCAGTTCGCGATCCTGCAGGCCGGCGTTGTTGACCAGCAGCCAGGGCGTGCCAAAGCGGGCAACGACCTCGGCGCAGGCCTGCACGACCGAGGCCTCGTCGGCGAGGTCGATGCGCAGGGCTTCCGCGCGATGGCCTTTCGCAGCAAGTGCGGCGGCCTGCCGGCGCGCGCCGGCTTCGTCGATGTCGGCGATCACGACCAGTGCACCGGCCTCGGCCAGGACTTCGGCGATGCCGGCGCCGATGCCGCTGGCGGCACCGGTGACGAAGGCGACTTTCCCCGCGAGATCGAAAGCGTGCATGGTTCCCCTCGAAACCGGTGATCCTTAAAAGAGCAGTTCAGCCACGGATTACGCGGATCAACGCGGATTTACAAGATGTTTTTCGGCTGATCAGAATTCACTAACTGGGGCCTCGGCAGTGGCACCGCAAGTGATGGATCTTGATCCGTGTTCATCCGCGTAATCCGTGGCAAATGAGTTTTTTGATGTTTTTTCCGGCCGCTCAAGTCGGCGCATCCGGCGCCTACTCCGAGCCGAACACCGGCTTGCGCTTTTCCTGCAGGGCCTTGATGCCCTCGCGGTGATCCGGCGAGCGCTGGCTGACCGCCTCGTAGGCGATGCCGGTATCCATCAGGGCGGTGGCGATGCGCTTGGTTTCGAGGTTGAGCAAGACCTTGGTCCAGCGGATCGCATTGCGCGAGCCGGCGAGCAGGCGATCGCAGAAGGCGTTGACGGCCGCATCGAGTTCAGCCGCCGGCAGGCAGTGATTGATCAGGCCGATCTCCGCCGCCTTGGTGGCAGTCAGCAGTTCACCGGTCAGCAGGTACTCCTTGGCACGGCACAGGCCGATGCGCTGCGGCCAGATCACCGCGCCGCCGTCGCCGGCGACCAGGCCGATCGCGACATGCGGATCGCCGATCTTCGCGCTGTCCGCCGCGAAGATGACGTCGGAGAACAGGGCCAGCGTGGCACCGAGTCCGACCGCGTGACCATTGAGGCGGCAGACCAGCGGCTTGTCGAGGTCCAGCAGCGCGAAGACGATGCGCTTGGCCAGGCGCACTTCCTCGTCGAACAGATGCGGGTTCGCGGCGTTGTGCGCGACATGCTCGAGATCGCCGCCGGCCGAGAAGGCGCGCCCGGCGCCGGTCAGCACCACGACATCCGACAGCGGATCGGCGGCGGCGAAGACGAAGACCTGCGCCAGTTCCTCGTGCATCGCGAGGTTGACGCCGTTGAGCGCCTCGGGCCGGTTCAGCGTGATCGTCAGCAGGCGGCCCTTGCGCGTCAGCGCAATGGTTTCGTAGGCGGGAAGATTGTCAGTGCCGGGCATCGCTTATGTCCTTGGCCGCTCGGAAGGCGGAACCGTTTCGTTTTCCCACAATGCGGCGCGCTCGCGGAACACCGTGGCGATGCGCTCCCAGTTGGCGGCGGTGCCCTGCAGCGTGATGCCGAAGCGCGTCGCGTTGCGGAACTCCAGCAGCTCGACGCCCTCGGGTCCCGCCTCGTAGCTGTAGCCGCAATGCGCCGGGATATGCATCCCATCGCCCTTGCGCAACAGCTGTGTCCCGAAGCGCAACTCGCCGCCGATCACATAGTACAGGCAGTCGCTGTCGTGGCTGTGCGGCGGCAGGATGTAGCCGCTCTTGAACCACAGCTGGATCAGGCTGAAACCCTGCTCGCCCGGCTCCTTGAACAGCAGGACGCTGCGTTCGCCGGTGCCGCGGCCCACGCCCATTTCGGCGAGCTGGGCGATACCTGCCTTGGCCGCCTCGCCGGGCTCGGCCGCGACCATGGTGTCGGGGCCGACCGGCGTCGCGTCCGCCGCAAGAAACAAGGCCACGCGCTTGCGGGGCCTGGCCTCAGTGTCGTTCACCGCAATGCTCCGGATCAGGCCGTCGCGAGGGGCGCGTCGGCCCGTGCCGCCGGCTTCTGCGCGGCGCGCGCGGCGATGTCGTTGGCCGCGACGAAGCCGAAGGTCATGGCCGGGCCGATCGTGCCGCCGGCTCCCGGATAGACGTTGCCGAAGGGACTGCCTGAATTGTTGCCGGCGGCGTAGAGGCCCGGGATGGCCTGGCCCTGCCCGTCCAGCACGCGCGCCTGGGCATCGGCCTTGAGGCCGCCCTTGGTGCCGAGGTCGCCGAGGTTGATCGCGACGGCGTAGTACGGCGCCTTTCCAATGGGACCGAGGCAGGGATTCGGCTTGACGTTGGCGTCGCCGAACATCTGGTCGTAGGGGTTGGCACCGCGGTTGAATTCCGCATCGACGCCGGAGGCCGCGTACTGGTTCATGGTCGCCACGGTCTTCTTCAGCGTGTCGACCGGCAGGTGGATCTTCGCCGCCAGCGCGTCGAGGGTGTCGGCACGGAAGATGTAGTGATCCCACCAGTCCGGCGGGATGCTGCGGTCCGGCATCAGGATCGTCGGCATGATGCCGCCGGCGGTGAATTTCTGGCGAAAGGTCGCGTCGAACACCAGCCAGCACGGCGTGTTCGCGCCGGTCTTGAGCTGGTCTGCGACCATCGCCGCCCCGAACTCGTCGTAGCTGGTGGCCTCGTTGACGAAGCGCAGCCCCAGGCGGTTGACGCAGACGCTGTGCGGACGGCCCACATCGAAGGCCGCCTGCACGATGTCGTCGAAGTTCGACCGGGCTTCCATCGGGATGTGCATGGTCGGAATCCACCAGCCGGCTTCGGTGTGCTCGGTGGCGGCACCGACCTTCATGCCGGCAATCAGGGCTTCGCCACGGTTCGCATCCTCCGGGGTCGAGCTATGGCGCGTCAGGCCCGGGACCGGGAAGAAGCGGTCGCGCAGTTCCTGGTTCCATTCGAAGCCGCCGGCGGCCAGTACCACGCCGTGTCTTGCGGCGATCTCGTAGCGGCGGCCGAAGTTGCTGACCCTGACGCCGCTGACCTTGCCATCCGTCACGACCAGTTCGTCGAGCCCGGTCTCCAGGCGCAGCTCGATCCCGCGATCGAACACGCGCTTGTAGAGGTGACCCATCAGGGCGGCGCCCTGCGTGAAGCGGCGGTCGCGCCGCGTCAGCAGGCGGGTGGAGAGATCGGACCAGTAGGTCCATGCCATCTTCAGGAACGTCGTAATCCAGCCCGGGCCGCGGGTCGAGATCGCGAAGAACTGCATGACGTCCATGGCGTAGCGGTTGAGGATCTTGAAGCGCGCGTACTGTTCGCGCATCAGCGGAAACCGGTCGCCGAGCTCGCGACCGTCGAAGGTCTCGCAGATGATCGAACGGTCGACACGCGCGTTGGGTGCCTGGGGAAAGTAGTCCGGGTAGTAGGCCGCGGGTGCCACCGGCACGCCCAGCGACTTGACGAAGCGCAGCATCTCCGGTGCCTGATCGACGTAGGCCTCGAGCCGGTCGCGCTGCACGGGCTTGCCGATCAGCGCGTCGAGGTAGGCCAGCGCCTTCTCGCGGCTGTCGTCGTTCGGCGTGAACTGGTGATTCGGGACCCAGACCACGCCGCCCGAGGCCGCCGAGGTGCCGCCGTACTTGTGCGCCTTCTCGACGATCAGCACCTTCAGGCCGAGTTCCGCGGCTCGCAGCGCAGCGGTCGCGCCCGCGGCACCGGAACCGACCACGACCACATCAAAGGTTTCTGCAGCACTCATCGGTATTGCTCCAGATCGGGTCGCGGGGGCTCAGAAACTCGGTGCGACGGTGACGCGCAGGCCATCGAGTTCTTCGCGCAGCTGGATCTGGCAGCACAGGCGGCTCTGCCCCGGCAGCACGTCGGTGGCCATGTCCAGCGTCGAAGTCTCGACATCGTCGGGCTCGCCGACCACGGCACGCCATTTCGCATCGACATAGACGTGGCAGGTGGCGCAGGCACAGCTGCCGCCGCAATCGCCGAGGATGCCCTCGACGCCGTTGAAGCGGCCGACTTCCATCATCGACTGGCCGGTCGAGACGTCTTCGAAGGTCTTCTCGACGCCGTTGGCCTGCACGAATGTCAGCTTGATACCCATGAACCTCTTCTCCATCGGGCGCCTGCCGCGGCAGGTCTGGCCCTTGCACTACCAAGAATCCAAAGATTTTTTGCCACGGATGAACACGGATTTACACGGATTTTCAAAGCCCTGATTGGAAGCGCTTTGTGTCTTATCCGTGTTTATCCGTGTTCATCCGTGTAATCCGTGGCCAAAATGCTGTTGTTCCTTAACCCGCCAGCGCCTGGGCGCGGGCCGCCATGATTTCGTTGAGGTGATTGACCGGGTCGCCGGCGGTAATGCCGCCGTCGACCGGCAGCACCGTGCCGGTGATCTGCGCAGCGCGGTCGCTGACCATGAACAGCACGACCTGGGCGACGTCCTCGGGGCGGCCGGTGCGCTTGAGCGGCTGGTTGACGTCGAAGGCGGCGCCCACGGCTTGCTTCACCCGCTCGGCCGTCTCGGCACTGATGCCTGGCGGCGCGAACGAGGTCAGCGGCGTGCGGATATGGCCGGGAGCGAGGCAGTTGAGGCGGATGCCGTACTCGGCGAAGTCGATTGCCAGCGACTTGCTGATCATGATCACTGCGGCCTTGGTGGCGCGGTAGGTCATCAGCGCCTGCCCCGGCAGCACGCCGGCGATCGAGGCGTTGTTGAGGATCACGCCGCCGCCGTGCTTCGACATGTGGCGTGCGGCCGCCTGGCAACCGGTCATCACGCCGAACAGATTGATGCCGACGACCTTCTGGAAGTCCTCCAGCTGGTCGTCGAGGAAGCGGGAGTGCTGCACGCCGGAAATGCCGGCGTTGTTGAACATGATGTGCAGGCCGCCGAAGCGCTCGACCGCGAAGTCGACCAGGGCCTGCACCTCGACCTTGCTGGAGACGTCGGTGCGCTTGAACAGCGCCGTGGGCCCGAGGCTGGCCGCCATCACCTGGCCCTGCTCCTCGTTGATGTCGGCGATCACCACTTTCGCGCCTTCTGCGACGAACAGTTCGGCGGTGGCCTTGCCGATGCCGCTGGCGCCGCCGGTGATGATCGCTACCTTTCCTGCCAGCTCCTGGCCCATGTCAGCTGGCTCCTAGCTTCTGCGCGTGAAGGTCATCGGCAGGCGCTCGATCGTGCGCACCGCGACCGTCGGCGCGTAGGTGATCTCGGAAACCGGAATCGCCAGCTTGAGGTCGCCGAGCCGACGCACGACTTCACGGGCGACGACCTTGATCTCCATGCGCGACAGGGACGCGCCAATGCAGCGGTGCACGCCGACGCCGAATGCGACGTGCTTGCCGAGGTTGCTGCGGTTCAGGTCGAATTTTCGCGGGCACTCGAACTGGGTCTCGTCGTCGTTGCCCGAGGCGTACATCACCATGATGTGCGCGTCCTTCGGCAGCTTCACGCCGCCAAGCTCGACCTCCTTCGTCGTCATCTTGGCGAGGGCGCGGACCGGTGGCTCGGTGCGCAGCAGCTCCTCGACGAAACGATTGAGCAGGCGATCGTCGTCAACCGACTCCTGGAGTGTCTTCGCGATCTCCGGCTGGGTGGCCAGCACGTAGAGCAGGTTGCCGATCGCGCTTGCCGTCGTGTCGTTGCCGGCGATGATCATCGCGCGCACCAGCGACACCGCCTCGCCGAACTCCAGCTTGCCGTCATCGGTCTCCGCGTGAACGAGGTCGGAGACCATGTCCTCGCGCGGCTGGGCTTCGCGTGCGCGCATCTCGGCGATGATGAAGTTCTGCAGATCGCAGATCTGTGCGGCATTGGCCAGCATCTGCTCGCGGTTCTGCATGCGGCCGATCTGGGCGGTCACCGCCTGGGACCAGGCCTTGACCTTGTCGGCGCTGAGCTGGCCGAAGCCGAGCTGCTCGCAGATCACCGCGATCGTCAGCGGAATGGCGAAATCGTTGACACCGTCAACCACCTGGCCGTCGCCGGCCTTGGCGATCAACTGGTCGATCAGCTTGATGACCAGCGCAGTGATCTGCGGCTCCAGGGTCGCGACACGGTGCGCGGTGAAGGCCTTGTCCATCAGCTTGCGCACACGGGTGTGCTCCGGCGGATCGGACTTGATGACATCCGGAAAGAAACCGCCGCCGTCACGTTCGAGGATCTGCCTGAACTCCTCGAAGAAGCCGCTGGCATACTGCGCCGCATAGCCATGCTTGTCGGAGTAGGTCAGCGGATCGCGCAGCACGGTGACGATGTCGTCGTAGCGCGACACCAGCCACATGTTGAGCTTGGCGTCGTAGTGCACCGGGCTTTCGTTGCGCAGCGCCTGATAGAAGGCGCCGGGGGACTTCAGGCTCTGCGGATCGGTCAGCGAAACATCGGCGAGCGAGGCGCTGCCATGGCCCATCGGGCATTTGCCAGCCGGGGTTTTTGCTTCACTCTGGGCCATGTCCATTCCTTTCGATTTTGATGCCTAGTGCCGCGACAGGCCGCCATCGGCGACGATGGCCTGCGCTTCGCGCGGCGCCTGTGCCACGCCGGCCTTGCGGTACTGGCGCGGGCTGCAATTGAATTCGCGCTTGAACATGCGGCTGAAATGCGCCGGGCTCTTGAAGCCGACGCGGTAGGCGATTTCGCTGATCGAGGCCTCGACCGGCTTGGACGACGACAGCCACTGCCCCGCCGTCTTCAGGCGCTTGTCCCAGATCAGCGTGGAGAAGCGCGTGCCGTGGACATTGAGCAACAGCGACAGGTAGCGCTGCGAGATGCCGCAGCCCTCGGCGACGGTGGCGATGCTCAGCTTCGGATCCGACAGATGGACCTCGATGAAGCGCAGTACGTCGTGGAGGCGCTTGTCCGACAGGCTCTGGCGGCTCGGCGCGCTGGCGCTGTCTTCCTTGATCGCATCGCTGAGCACCGACAGCGCGCTGTCGACCAGGCTCTGCGCCACTTCGTCCTTGATCTCGCCCGGATCCTCGAAGACATCGGTCAGGATGCGTTCGGCGAGTGCGAACTTGCGGCCGCTGGCGGCCATGCAGAATCCGGTCTTGACGTCGTGGGCGATGAAGCGGCGCAGGACATGCGCCGGCACGATGATGTGGAAGACCTCGTGGGTGCCGTCTTCGCCTGCGATGCACTCGATCGAGAACGGCGTCATCGACTTGGTGATCATGAAATCACCCGCCTCGGCGACACTCTGGCCGCACTGGTGGGAGACGCAGAAGCGGCCACGCTTGACGAACCAGAGCACGGCGACGTCGGTGGCATCCTCGCGGATATGCGACCAGTTGCGCCGGAAGCTCAGCTTCGTCTTCGAGCGCAGGCGGATCAGCGAGCAGGGGCCCACCGTCTTGCGATCGGCACGCACGTCGATCACCGCGGTCGAGTCGATCGTGTAGTCGCCAAGGTAGTACTCGCGGTTGCGCGGACCGCGGAAGCTCTTCTGGCAGTCGAGATAATTGCGCTTGTCATACGCGAATAGCGTTTCCATCACCGATCTCTCCTCGTCGCAAACTTGGGTGTTTCCTGCCGCATCCCTGCGCACGAACTCCAGCTTGAGACGATCGTATCGACGGCCTGCCACGGCGTCCCCGCAGTTTGTGCGGGCAGATAGACATTTCGCGCATGGGGGGCGGCCAGGGGTGTGGGCTCCGTGGGGAAACGTCTCAACAGACAGACTGGCCACGGATTACGCGGATAAACGCGGATGAATGCAGATTTTCCGAAGTGACGGCCCCGCGAGACGGGCCCGGCAGAAGCTGATCCAGCGCAGCATCGCAAGTGCTTGATCTAGATCCGCGTTTATCCGCGTAATCCGCGGCAAGTCCTTACGCCTTTCGGGGGAGCTTCAGCGCGTGATCCCGGCCTCGGCCAACTGCTGCTGCTTTTCGGCCGAAAGGCCCAGCAGCTCGCCCAGCACATAGGCGTTGTGCTCGCCCAGCCGGGGGGCTGCGTCGGTGATCCGGGCTTCCCGGGACATCTTCCAGGACGGCCCAACGATGCTGCGCGTCTGGCCAGCCGAATCGGCCACCTCGCGGTAGAAACCGCGAGTCCAGAGCTGCGCGTCCGCCACCAGGTCGACGGAGCTCTGGCTTTTGGCCGCCGCGACACCGCGCTGTTGCAGGTCCTGCGCGAGCGCCCGCGCATCCTGTGTAGCCGTCCAGGCAGACAGCCGGCGGTCGAGTTCCGCCTCGTTGGCCTTGCGCTCGGCCAGCGTCGCAAACGGCGGCGCCCCGGCCAGCGCCGGTCCCATGGCCGCGGCGAGCGTAGTCCAGGCCTCATCAGAGGACACAGCGATGCTGAGCCAGTCGCCATAGCGGCAGGGATAGACGCCGTGCGGTGCCATCTCGGCATGACGGTTGCCATCGCCCTCGCGCACCACCCCGTTCAGCGCGTAATCCATGATCGAGTCGCCGATCATGCTGCTCATGCACTCGACCGCGGAGACATCGATGAACTGGCCTTCGCCCGTGCGGCGACGGTGCATCAGCGCGACCACCGCGGCATAGGCGGCTGCGGCGCCGAAGGTCGAGTCGGCGTAGCGCACGTTCATGCCGCCGGGCGCCCCGCCCTCGTGGCCGACCAGCAGGCTGAGGCCGCCCAGCGCGGCGAAACAGGGGGCATAGCCCGTCTGGTAGGCCAGCGGGCCCTCGCTGCCGAACATGCCCATCGATACGTAGACCAGGTCCGGCTTCGCGGCCTTGGCGGCTCCGTAGCCCAGGCCGAGGCGCTTGACCGCGCCGGGGCGTAGGTTCTCGACCAGCACGTCGGACGTCGCCAGCAGGTCGAGGATCAGCTGCACGCCCTGCGGCGTCTTCATGTCGATCTGCACGCTGAGCTTCTGCGGGTTCACCGCCTGGAAGCCCGGCGCCTTGTTGATGTCGGCGACGCCGAAGCTGCGGGTCACGTCCAGCGACCCCAGGCTCTCGACGCGGATCACCTCGGCGCCGAGGAAGGCCAGCAGCTTGCCGACGTAGGGGCCCGCCCAGACCTTGGTCAGTTCAACCACCCGCACGCCCTGCAGGGGACCCCCGCGCATGCGCTCAGTCATGGAGGTAGCTCCCGCTGTGCTGACCCAGCAGCGGCGCCGGCGTGCGGATTGCCGCCGGGGTCGCGCTGAGCTTGTAGGGCACGGTCGGATACAGGCTCTCGCCCTGCACCGGGTGCTTCACCGGGGCGAAGTAGCCGCGGAAGCCGTACTGCGGCGAGGCTTGCAGGTCGCGCGCGTTGTTGACCGCGACCAGGGTCAGGCCCAGCTGCTGCGCCTCGGCGGACACGGCCTCCTTGTCCTGCGTGCGCAACCACTCGGCGATGTGCCCGCGGCACTGCGCCACGCGCGCCGGCGTGCATTCGCGCTCCAGCCAGCGCTCGGGAAATTCATCCATCCATGCCGGCTGCCCCAGCAGCTTGCGCAGCGCATCCCAGTGCGCCGGCGCGGACATCCAGATGTAGGCGTAGCCATCGCGGCAGGCGAAGATCCCGGCCGGGCCGAACAGGTCGAAGGTGTTGCGCCGTTCGCTGACGTCCATGTCGCCCGCGACCATCTGGCCGAGCACGTAGTCGACGCGCGAGGCCAGCACGTCCTGCTTCGAGATATCGATGACGCGACCGAGCCCGGATTCCGCGCGCTCGTACAGCGAGGCGACGATGCACAGCGCTGCTTCCAGCCCGGCCTCGTAGCTGGGCAGGAAGCGGCCCGGCCCCTTCAGCGGCGGCAATTCGTCCGGCGAGGCGCTGGGCGTGTGGTAGCCCCAGCCGCTGGTCTGGAACACGGTGAGATCCTCGGCATGCAGGAGATCCTCCGGCGGCGACTGGCCATAGGCGGTGATCGCACAGAGCACCAGCAGCGGGCGCTCGGCGTCGATCCGCTCAGGGTCGAGGCCGATGCCCTGTAGCCAGCCGGCCGCATGGTCGTCGATCACCACGTCGACCTGCCCCAGCAGCCGGCGCAGTGTCTCTCCGCCCGCAGGCGTGGTGACGTCGAGCGCCACCGAGCGCTTGTTGGTGTTGAGCCAGGCAAACAGGCCGCTGCCCTCGATGGCATCGCCGCCCGGCGCGAACGGCCCCAGCCGGCGCGTCGGGCTGCCGACGCCCGGCTGCTCCAGCTTGATCACCTCGGCGCCGAAGTCGGCGAGCAGCTTGCCGCAGTACTCGCCGGCCACGCCCTCCGCCAGCTCCAGCACGCGGATGGTATTCAGCGCGGTCATGCGCTCGGCGTCAGTTCGTAGTCGCCGGCATCATCGACGTGCGCCTTCCAGCCCGGATAGACAACGATCGTCGTGAAGGTTT
>DATILC010000159.1:0-7238 GCA_035476855.1 Solimonas sp.
AGGATCGTGCCCATGAAACCGGCGCCGGAGAGAATCGCGTCCAGCGGCAGCTGGCCGCTCTGGAAGAAATCGGTGAAGCCGCCGGCGATCAGAGGCAGGCCGACGCCGAAGCCCACTGCGGCGCCCGGCACCAGGTTGAACATGCCGCCCGGGTACAGCAGGTCACGGTAGAGATCGGCACTGCCGGCCATCAGCGCCGCAGCCTCGACGCATTCCAGTTGCTGGTGCAGCGAGTTGTAGACCGCGATGGCGCTGGCGGAAAAGCCGTAGAGACCGATGCGACCGCTGCTCCAGGGCTGGTGACAGGCCCAGGCGAGGAATTCGGCAATGTCCTGCTGATCGCGTGCGCCGATCGCGGACCAGGTGCCGCTGCTCTGGCCGGTGCCGCGCACGTTGACGTAGACGTGGTTGTAGGCCGGGCCGAAGTCCGGCAGGTCACGGCCGGTGTCGCCATAGGGGCTGAACTGGACGATCAGCGGCCGCGCGCGCAGTTCACCGTGGCGGCTCAGCTGTGCATGCAAGGTCGCGCCGTCGCTGGTCTGGAACTCGACGACCTCGCTGACCATGCCCTCTTCCTCGCGCGGGCCCGGATCGCCGCCTGGCGTGCCGGCAGCGGTCGGTGTACCGCTGGAGCCGCAGGCCGCCAGCAGCAGCGCGGCCAGACCGGCCGCCACGCGGTTCATCGCGTCGCCTCACGCGCCTGTTCGGCCTGCCGCTGCTGCCGCTCCATGATGGTATGCATCACGTGGTTGGCGACACGCATGACGATGTCATAGGGAATCGCGAACTTGCGCTGGAAGAAGTAGCCGACGCGGATGTCCAGCGAGGTGAACACCAGGTAGCGACGCGACTTGATGCCGCGCAGGATCGCCGCTGCTGCTTTCTCCGGCGAGATCGCGTGGGCCTTGAAGCGCGCACGCAGCTTGGCCATGAACGGCGCAGCGGTATCGATGCCGGCGATCTGCACCGTCTGCACCAGTCCGGTATCGACCCCGCCCGGGCAGACCAGGCTGACGCCGATGCGGTGACGCCGCAGGTCGAAGCGCAGCACCTCCGACACGCCGCGCAGGCCGAACTTGCTGGCGCTGTAGGCGGCATGCCAGGGCAGGCCGAACAGGCCGGCGGCGGAGGACACGTTGACCAGGTGCCCGCCGCGGCCGGCGCGGATCATCTCGGGCAGGAAGCACTCGATGGCGTGAATCGGGCCCATGAGATTCACGTCGATCACCTGCCGCCACTGCCGATGCTCCATCTTTTCCACCGCACCCCAGATGGCGATGCCGGCGATGTTGAGCAGCAGGTCGACGCTGCCGTGGGCGGCGTGGATGTCGCGCGCATAGGCACGCATCGCCTCGTAGTCGGCCACATCCAGCGCCCGGCTCATCAGCACCTTGCCGCCACCCTGGCGGATCTCGGCCGCCACCGCTTCCAGCGCCGCGGCGTTGATGTCGGTGAGGAGCAACTCGGCGCCCTCGCGCGCCAGGGCGATGGCAGTGGCGCGGCCGATGCCGCTGGCGGCGCCGGTGACGAAGGCTTTTTTCTGCTTGAAGTCTTTCATGGGGTCTTTCCGGCTCGGGGTTCGGCGCGTGAATCCATGGTAGGCAGCCGCCCCCCAGCCCGACAGGCTCGAAAGCGGCCAGGCGATGGGCCAAAATCGGCCAGGACCACCCCGCGACAGGGGGCGTGGCAGGATTTGGCACCACCACCGGAATCGCATCGCCGCCGCATGTCGACCACCGCCGCCAAACCGCTGTCGGGCTGGATTTCCGCACGCCATCTGCAGCACATGATCGGCCGCGGCGAGGCGGCCGGCCTGCGCTTCGACGATCTGCTCGGCGAGGCCGGCCTGTCACGCGCGCAACTGGTGGATGGCGAAGGCCGTGTATCGCTTTCGGTCATCGAGGCGGTGCTGTCGGCGGTTTCCGAGCGCTACCCCGACCCGCTGATCGGCCTGCACGCCGGCCTGGACATCAAGCCGGCCGTGTTCGGGCCGCTGGGCCACATCCTGCAGGCCTGCACCACGTTTGCCGACGCGCTGGACATCGTGGTGCGCTACCGCGGCCTGCTCAGCAACATCGGCCGCTCCTCGGTGCGACGCTTGCCCGGCGAGGTGCAGGTTTGCTGGGAATGCCTGGTGGGCGGCCCGGCGCTGCGGCGCCAGGCCACGGAATACGTGCTCGCCACCTTCGCGTCGATGACACGCCTGCTGCTGCCGCAGGGGCAGCTGCTGCAGTCGGTGCAGTTCGCGCATGCACGCGCCGAGGCGCCGGAGGCGGCGCGCGAGTACTTCGACCATTTCAACTGCCCGGTCTATTTCGACCGGCCGGAGTCCAGCCTCAACTTCCCCGACCGTGTGCTGCAGATGCGCCTGCCGCATGGCGACGCGCTGATGAAGGACCTGCTGGAACGCCATGCCCGGACGCTGCTGGCGGAGAGCGAGCAGCCGCGCGCGCTGACCGACGAAGTGCGGCACCTGATCCAGGCAATGATCATCGAGGGCGTGCCGATGCGCGACCGCGTCGCCGAGCAGCTGGGCATGAGCGGGCGCAGCCTGCATCGCAAGCTGATCGAGGCCGGCAGCGGCTACCGCGAGCTGCTCGACGAGGTGCGCCTGCAGCTGGCGCGGCAGCGCCTGCGCGAGAGCAGCGACCCGGTCACCGTGATCGCCGATTTCCTCGGCTTCCACTCGCACCAGGCCTTCCTGCGCTGGTTCAAGCAGGCCTCCGGTGGACAGACACCGGGCCAGTACCGCAAGGAACAGCTGTCATGAACACAAGCACGCCGCCGGAACTGCAGCCCGAGCGCGGCTGGATCCTGTCCGCCGAACCGCGGCTGCGGCCGCCGCCGGTGTCCGAGCGCGGCCTGCTGTTCCGCTCGGTGAGCCGTGGCGCGCGCCTGTTCGGCCGCAAGGAATTGCCGGACCTGTTCCCGGTGTTCCACATCAATCGCCGGCTGTTCTGGCCCTGGCTGTTCTTCGCCTCGCGCCTGATGCCCGGCGGCCGGCTCAAGGCGCAGGAGCGCGAGAAGATCATCCTGCGCACCGGCTGGAACTGCCGCTGCCGCTACGAGTGGGGCCAGCACGTCGAGCTCGGCATCGGCGTCGGCCTGCGCGACGAGGACATCCTGCGCGTCTCGCGCGGGCCGCCGCATGCGGCGGACGAGCGCGAACGCGCCCTGCTGCAGGCCTGCGACGACATGGCACGCGAGCAGGTGATTTCCGCAGAGACCTGGTCTGCGCTGGCGGCGCATTTCCGCGAGGCGCTGCTGATCGAGATCACGATCCTGATCGGCCACTACCAGATGATCGCCGGCTTCCTCAACAGCAGCGGCATCGCGCTGGAACCGCCGATCGAGCAAGTGCTGCAGGATTTTCACCGGCGCATCGGCATGAGCGGGACCTGAAAAACGAGCCGCCCGGCGAGGCGGCGAAGAATCGGTGCAAGGAGGGAGGGGCAATGAACTTCAATGCTGTGACGGGCGACTGCGTCCGCCGTATCGGCCTGGTCGCCGGCCTGCTGTGCTGTGCACCGGCCACGGCGATGGAATACGAGTGGGGCGACGTCAACCTGCTGTTGAACAACCGCCTGACCCTCGGCGCCATGTGGCGCATGGAGCAGCGCGAGGACCGGCTGGTGGGCAAGCTCAACGTCGAGGGCCAGCAGGATCTCTGCGCGCGCGACGACTGCCTCGACCTCGGCGGCGACGCCGAGCCCAACCAGCGCCTGGTCGATGCCGAGGGCTCCTTCCTCGGCCACACCTTCGACGACGGCAACCTCAACTACGACCAGTACGACATGACCTCCGCGCTGCTGCGCGTGAAGGGTGACATGGTGCTGACCTGGCAGGACCTGCTGCTGAGGGTCTCCGGCGCCGCCTTCTACGACTTCGTCAACCACGATGCCGACGACTACCACCCGAACACGACCCACCAGCCGCGCCACACGCCGCAGTCGGGCAGCGTGCGCCGCGACATCGGGGCCGACATCGACCTGCTGCAGGCCTATGTCTCCTGGACCCATGACTTCGAGAACCACAGTGTCAGCCTGGCGGTGGGACAGCAGATCCTGCGCTGGGGCGAATCCAGCCTGATCGCGCTCAACAGCCTCGCCGAGATCAATCCGCCCGACGAGAACCTGTTCTGGACGCCGGGCGTATCGCTGGCGGAAGCCTTCCAGCCGGTGCCGCTGGCGACGCTCGGCACCGACCTCAGCGACACCGTCGATGTCGAGCTGTTCTACCAGTTGGGCTGGCGCGAGGCGCGGGCGGCGGCGGCCGGGGGCTTCATGTCGCATTTCGAGGCGGCCAATGGCCACAAGCACATCGAGATCCACCAGGGCCAGATGCCCGAGGACCCCAACGGCGAGCACCGCATCGCGGGCCTGGCCACCCTGCTCACCGACAGCTCGGCGACGGCGCGCGTCATCGCTCCCAACGAACCTTCCGACGGCGGCCAGTTCGGCCTGCGCCTCAACTGGCGTGCGGACGAACTGCTGGGCGGCACGCAGTTCGGCTTCTACGCGGCCAACTACCACAGCCGCATCCCCTACCTCGGGATGAAGGCCGGCGACGATTCCTGCATCCGCGAGTCGACCAGCTTCGTCGGCGCCCTCGCCGACTGTCCGCTGCTGGCCAGCGGCGCCCTCGATCTCGGCGGGCTGGCCCACCACTATCTCGGCATCGACCTCAGCCTGCTGCCGCCGGTCGACCTCGACCTCAGCAACGGCAACGATGCCCTGCCCTTCGACACCCCGCAGGCCTTCCTCGACTACCCGGAGAACATCCAGCTCTACGGCATCAGCTTCAACACCAGCATCGGCAGCTGGTCGCTGGCCGGCGAATATTCCTGGCGCCCCAACATGCCGCTGCAGGTGTCGCTGGTCGACGTGGTCATGGCCGCAGGCCAGCCGCTGTTCCCGCGGCAGGACATCGTGGTCGGACTGCCGCAGCTGGCGACCATCCCGGGCGCACGCAACTTCCTGCCGGACTTCCTCAGCGTCTATCGCGGCTACGACAACAGCATTCCGGAGCAGTCGATCCAGGCCGGCCAGACCATCCGCGGCTACGAGCGGCACAAGGTCGGGCAACTCAGCTTCACCGCGCTCAAGGCCTTCTCGCCCTCGGACCTGCCGTTTCCCACCGGCGCCGACCAGATCCTCCTGCTGATCGAACCCGGCCTGACCCATGTCATCGACATGCCGGATCGCAATCAGCTGCAGTTCGAGGGCTATGTGCTGCACAAGAACACCCACGCCAGCCCCGGTGCGGACGGCACCGGTGCGGGCGGCGTACCGGGCCTGCGCCTGAACCCGACGCAGCAGACCGAGGGCTTCGCCGACGACTTCGCCTGGGGCTACCGGCTCAGCATGATCATGGAATACAACGACGTCCTGTTCGGCATCAACCTCAAGCCCTGGCTGATCTGGGGCCACGACGTGGACGGCATCTCGCCGCTGCCGAAGTCGGGCTTCCAGGGCTTCGCCGAGGGGCGCAAGTTCTTCCAGATCGGCTCGGAGTTCTCGCTGGCCACCGACTGGTCCGGCGGCCTGTTCTACCGCGGCTCCAGCGGCGACAACGACACCATGCGCGACCGCGACAACCTGAGTGCGTACCTGGCCTACACCTTCTGAGACGCCTCGCCGCTGAGGCGGCGGATCGGCCCCAGCAGCAGCGCCAGCAGCAGCGCGGCGCCGCCGGCGAACAGGGTCACGCGCAGGAAGTTGGCCGGCATCTGCGCGACGCTGTCCTCGCCGGAAATCTCGCCGGCGAGCAGGCCGGCGATGACATAGCCCAGCGAGGCGGCCATGAACCACACGCCCATCATCTGGCCGACGTAGCGCTTCGGCGACAGCTGCGTCACCGCCGACAGGCCCACCGGCGACAGGCACAGCTCGCCGGTGGTGTGGAGCAGGTAGGTCAGCAGCAGCCAGGTCGGCAGCACCTTGTCGCCGGCGACGACGAACTGCGCGGCGAAGTACAGCACCAGGAAGCCCAGGGCCAGCTGCGCCAGCGCCAGCACGAACTTGGCCGGCACCGAAGGATTGAGGTTGCGCCGGCCGAGGTTGATCCACAGCGCGGCGAAGAACGGCGTCAGCAGGATGATCAGCAGCGGGTTGATCGACTGCAGCCAGGAGGCCGGGAATTCCCAGCCGAGGATCATGCGGTCGGTGTGGTCCAGCGCGAACAGGTTGAAGGAGGAACCGGCCTGCTCGAAGCCCGACCAGAACACCGCGGCGGCGACGAACAGGATCGCGATGACGCCGACGCGGCGGCGCTCGCCGGCATCGAGCTGGCCGAACAGCAGCACGCCGAGGATGAAGGCAGCGGCGATCGCGGTGATGGCGACCGTGGTGTACTTCGACAGCGTCACCGCGTCGATCGAGAGATGTCCGCCCAGGCCCAGCACGACCACCGTGCCGACCAGCAGCAGGCCCGCCAGCAGCCAGCCGCTGTCGCGACGACGGCGCTGCTGGTCCCGCTGCGCATCACCGCTGGACGCCGGTGCCTCGCCCGCGCCCTCCAGCAGCGGCAGGCGCAGGCGGTACTGGATCAACCCGAGTGTCATGAACACGCCGGCGGCGCCGAAGCCCCAGTGCCAGCCGACGTTCTCGCCGAGGTAGCCGCAGACCAGCTGGCCGATGAAGGCACCGAGGTTGATGCCCATGTAGAAGATCGAGAAGCCGGCATCGCGCCGAGCCGGATCATCGGCATACATCGCGCCGACCATCGCGCTGATGTTGGGCTTGAGCAGGCCGGTGCCGAGCGCGATCAGCACCATGCCGAGGTAGAAGGTCTGGGTGGTCGGCACCGCCATGGTGAAATGGCCGGCAGCGATGATGATGCCGCCGTACCAGACCGCGCGCTGTGCCCCGAGGATGCGGTCGGCGATCCAGCCGCCGGGCAGCGAGGCGAGATAGCCGGAAGCGGTGTAGAGACCGTAGATCGCGCTGGCCTGCTCGCGATCGATGCCCATGCCGCCGGTGGGCAGCGAGGCCACCATCGCCAGCACCAGGATCGCGCGCATGCCGTAGTAGCTGAAGCGCTCCCACATCTCGGTGAAGAACAGCACCGAGAGACCGCGGGGGTGTTCGGACCACAGTGAAGAAATCATTTTTGGACGTCTCGCTTGCGAATCTCGCGGCCCTTGCACATTGCCCGTTCGCCCTGAGCCTGTCGAAGGGTGGGCGGGCAATGCCCCACCGCCGGTGCGGGCGTCCGCCCGTGCTTCGACAGGCTCAGCA
>DATILC010000160.1:0-4068 GCA_035476855.1 Solimonas sp.
GCTCCAGATCTGCGGCTGTATCGCCAGGTGCCAGGCGCGGCGGCGACCATTGTCATAGGCCAGGCCGAGGCCCAGCAGGCACAGCACCGGGATGCCGTCGATCGGCGCGCCCAGCGCATGGCCGAACAGCGCCGCCACCAGCAGGAACACGATCAGGCCGTGCATCGCCTCGAAGTAGCCGAGCAGTTCGGGATCGTCGGCGTAGTCGCGCCGGGCACGGGAGACCCGGCGCCACAGCATCGCCCACACCGCCAGCAGCAGGAACAGGCCGACCAGGCCGGTTTCCTGCAGCAACTGCAGGTAGGAGTTGTGGGCATTGAGGGTCGCTGCGCTGTTCTGCGCACTGACGCCGACGTAGACCAGGCCCTCGACGCCGACGAAGCGCACATCGCGGTCGTTGAAGCGGCCGAAGCCGGCGCCGATGAAGGGGCTGTCGGCGAAATGGCGCACCGCGTAGCTCCAGTAGAGGACGCGCGACAGGATGTTGAACTGCTCGCCGCTGAGGTTGCGATCCTGCCCCGGCTCCCAGCTCGCGCTCGAGGTCGATTCCAGCTGCGCCTGGATGTTGCGCAGGGTATCGGTGCGGAACATCTCGGCGACGCGCTCGTAGGTATGCGGCGACACCGTGGGCATGATCCAGGCCAGGCCGGCAATCAGGCCCACCGCCACCAGCAGCCCGGGGCCGAAGATGCGACGGCGCAGGTACCAGAGCAGTACCGCCACCAGCGCCACCAGCGCCTCGCGCGAACCGCTGCCGAGCACCGGCAGCAGCATCGCCAGACCGAGCAGCTGGGTCATGCGCCGGCGCGTGCGCAGGCCGAAGATCAGCAGGAAGATGCAGAGCTCGGCAAAGAAGGTGCCCGAGCCGGTGTGAGAGGTGAGAAAGCCGGCGAAGTTGTGGGCGCGACCGACCGACAGCAGCGGCAGATGCCGCACTGACCAGATCGCGTACAGCACCAGTCCGGCCAGCGCCATCCAGCGGATATGCCGGATCGTCAGGCGCAGCGTGGAGCGGCCGACCACGCAGGACGACAGGATCAGGAACGGCAGGTAGTTGATGAACACCCGCCCTTCGTTGGAGTAGTAGCCGGGCTGCGACAGCATCGACATCGTCAGCGCACCGCAGAGCAGGCCGCTGAGCAGCCAGAACAGCAGGTTGGCCAGCACCAGGCCGCTGATGCGATCGACCGAGCCGGTGATGGCCACCGACTGCAGCGCGCAGAACAGGCCGAGCAGCAGGCCGCAGGCGACGATCAGCGGCAACTTGATCAGGAAAATGCCCCAGAGCAGCAGCGCGACCGCGCCATGCAGCAGCGGCAGGTCGACTGCAGGCGTACCGGTGGTCTGCGGCAGGCGGAATCTCATGACGCCCTGCCCTCGGCCCGACCCAGCGGACCGGCCGCGAGCAGGCGTCGCGCCTGCCAGGCTGCCGCGAGGTTCTGCACCGCCATCGCCGCCGCAGTGCCGATCGCCGCGCCGACCGCGCCCATCGTCGGCGTCAGCAGCAGCACGCCGGCGACGCCGGCGGCGAGGCCATAGCTGGTGCAGCGACGCATCGCCTGCTCATTGCCGCTCATCAGCAGCAGGTAACCGACCGGGCCGGTAAGCAGGTTGACGCACTGCCCCAGCGCCAGGATCACCAGCACGCTGGCGCCGCGCGCACCGAAGTCCGCGCCGAAGCAGGACATCACCCATGCGGGAGCGGCGAGCAGCAGCACCAGCACCGGCCCACCGGCCAGTACCGCGGCGAGGGTCGCCAGCCGGGTGGTGCGCGCCAGGCCTGCGCGATCGCCCTGGCTGGCCTGCACCGCAAAGCGCGGCGCCGCCACGGTGTTGATCGAGACCAGGAACAGGCTCAGCGCCAGCGAAATGCGCAGGGCGACGCTGTAGATGCCGGCATCCGCCACCGACACCCACAGCGCCAGGGCGCCGGTGGCGAGCCAGCCGGCGGCCAGGCGCGCGCACTTGATCCACAGCAGCGAGGCCGTACCCTTGAACAGCACGGACCACGGCGTCGTCGCGTTCGTCGCCGCAGTGGCGGGCAGAGCGCGATGCCAGGCCAGCGCCCCCAGCAGCGCCGTCGCCAGCGCCGCCGCGACATAGGCGACGGCGGCCGCGTGGGCGCCGAGGCCCTCGCCCATGCCGAGGACCAGCAGCAGTGCCAGGAAGGGAATGCCGGCGGCGCCGATCCACTGCGAGGCCATCACCCGGCCGACCGACTTGAGCAGTTCGCCGTAGAGGCTGGCCAGTGCGACCGGCGCGACCGCCAGCGCCATCCAGCCGATGGCGCTGGCCAGTTCAGCCGAGCCGGGCTGCAGGCGCGACCAGCCGAAACTGCCGGCCAGCAGCAGCAGCGTGGCCAGGCCGGCCGCCAGCAGCGCCGCGCCCAGCGCGCGCTGCGCGGTGTTGCGCAACCGCGGCCAGTCGCCGGCCGCCGACTGCGCCGCACCCAGGCGCAGCAGCGCGTTGTCGAGTCCCAGCCGCGCCAGCACCGAAGCCATGGTCATCGCGGTGAGGGCGACGAAGAACATGCCGGCACCATCGGCGCCGAGCAGGCGGGCGATGCACAGCGCCAGCAGCAGCTCGGCAGCCGCGGCGAACACGCGCGTCAGCAAGGACAGACCGGCACCGCGTGCCAGCCCCCGGAGCGAACCACGGCCTGTCGTCGGCATGGCGAGGGCTGCGCCGCTCATGCGCCGAATTCCGCCGGCGCGTACTGCAGCACGGCTACCGCTGCGGTGATCTCCGCGATCTGCGCGATGTCGCCGGCGCCCAGCGCGCGGCGCGCATAGGTATGGATGGCGGCACTGTCGCGCCGGAACTCGTGCACCCGCCTTGGCGGGGCTTCCACGTGCCCGCCGCTGGTCAGGCGGCGGATGCGCCGCTGCACGGCGGGCGTACAGGCCAGGCCGGCATGTTCGAAGATGCGCGCGAACTGCGGCAGCGGCGCGGCACTGAGGTCTTCATGGCGGCAGACCAGCATCCGCGAATCCTTCGCCGCCATCTCGAGCAGCACGCGGTAGACCAGCCGCCACAGCAGCGCAGTGCGCTGGATGACATTGCCACCGGCGTAACGCTCGATCGCCGCGAGGTCCTCGTCACGGTAGTAGCGGACAGCCAGCCGCTCCTGCGCCAGCAGCGGCGCCAGCGCCGGTTCCCAGTTGACGCGGCGCATGCTGGCGACGAAGCCCAGCGGATTGCGCACGATGATGATCGGGCGGATGCCGAAGGACTGCAGCAGGTAATCGGCCAGCAGGCAGCCGATCGGATCCTTGATCACCGCCGTGTCGGACAGCGGGTTGAGCCGGGCGATGCGCAGGTTGAACGGCCCGCGCGATCCGACGACACGCTTGATCGCGCGGCGTGCCCAGCCATCCTCGGGGTAGTAGCCGGTGCGCAGCGGCTCGCGGAAGCGCAGCAGCCGCTCGACTGCCGGACGCAGCTGGCGCTCGCGCGCGTCGCCGGACTCGAGGTAGAGGAAGGGCTGGTCCACGCCGGCGATGCCGCAGTCCGGGTTGAACGGCTCGTGCAGGTAGTCGACGCGCGGCCCGGTGCTCAGCACCTGGCCGACGAAGGTGGTGGCGCTGCGCGGCGCACCGGTGACGAACAGCCAGCGCCGGATGCGCGGATGCAGGCCCGTCACCGATGCCGTTGCCGGCTGCGTTGCCGCGATCTCAGGCGTATTGGTGGCGAGGGTGGCCATAGCCGCGGTAGCCGTAGCTGCTGGCACGTTCGCCGACACGGTTGAGGATGGCGCCGGCCACCGGTACGCCCGCGACGCGCAGGCGTCCGGCGGCATCGCGGATCTCGTCCTGGCGATGCTCGGCGGAGCGCAGCACCATCAGGTTGAGGTTGGCGAACTGGCCGACGATGGCCGCGTCGGCGAAACCCAGCACCGGCGGTGCGGTCAGCAGCACGAAGTCGTAGCCCTGGGTCAGGTGGGCGAGCAGGCCGGAGAAGCGGGCATGGCGCAGGATCTCGGTGGTGCCGCGCTGGCGCACGCCGCAGCCGATGTAATGCAGCCGATCGACCTCGGTACGGCGGACGACGCTGTCCGGCCCGGCGGTG
>DATILC010000161.1:0-10387 GCA_035476855.1 Solimonas sp.
GTATCGGCTGCAGCGAAACCGGCTTCACCGCGCAGACGAAAACCATCAGCAACGGCCAGACGGTCTGCGTGCGCCATACCGCCTCCGCCGCGGCCGGCGCCACGGTGACCACCACGCTGAGCATCGGCGGCATCAACGGCACGTTCTCCAGCACCACGGTGGCCCCTGACACCACGCCGGACAGCTTCGCCTTCACCGCGCAGACCGGTGTAGCGCTGTCGACCAAGGCGACGTCCAACACCATCGTCATCAGCGGCCTGGCGGCAGCAGCGCCGATCAGCGTCAGCGGCGGCACCTACAGCATCGGCTGCAGCGCCACCGGCTTCACGGCACAGGCGAAGACCATCAGCAATGGCCAGAGCGTCTGCGTGCGCCACGTCTCCTCCGCCAACGCGGCGACAACGGTGACCACGATGCTGAGCATCGGCGGCGTCAGCGGCGACTTCTCCAGCACCACGGCGCCGTAGCGAGGCCAGAAGTACGGCAGGCCCCGCTGCGCACCGCAGCGGGGCCTATCTGCAAAGACTGCCGAGCTGGCGGACCGCCACGCTCAGCGCAGTGAAGTCGGCCACGCCGCCGGCCTGCAGTTCCGACAGACGACCCAGCACTGCCTGCACGCTGCCGGCGTTGGCATCGAGCCATCGCTGCGGGCGCTCTGCGGGCGCGGCATCGACCGCCAGCACCATGGCGGTGACACAGCGCTGGGCCCGGCAGACGTCCTCGTGCAACTGGCTGCGCGCCAGCAACTGCCAGCGGCCCGCGGCCGGCAGGCCCGCAATCGCCGCCTGCAGCCAGGGCAGGCGGAAGCGCTCACCCACCTGGAAGTAGCTGGCGATGACCTCGCCCAGCGGCAGGCCGGATTCCCGCAGCAGATCGGCGATGTCCGGCGCCGAGGCCAGCAGCCGCAGCTGCGCGATGCGCAAGGCCAGCGGCTCCGGCACGCCTGCCTGCCGCAGATCCTGCAGGCTACGATCCCGCGCATCGCGGTATGCCGGCGGCAAGGCCTCCGGCAGCGCCATGCCAATGGCATGCACTGCGCCGGCATAACGTCCGACCAGTGGGTCCAGCAATTCGCTGCGGCCGGCCTGGCTGCGGGCGAGCCAGGCGGTGGTTTCCCTCAGCAGGCTGGCGACACGTTCTGTCAGCGCGTATTCCTGTGCCGCGGGCAAGGGGGGGTCGCAGTGTTCGATCGCCTGCCAGCAGGCTGCGGCGTCGTGGATGCGCACCGCCGCCAGCCAGGCCCTCAGGATGTCCGCCCGCGGCAGGTCGTGATCGTCGGCGGTGCCATGCACGAAGGCGATGCCCATGCGATTGACGGTTTCGTTGACCAGGCCGGTGGCGATGATCTCGCGGCGCAGCGGATGCGCGGCATAGTGTCCGCGATAGTGCTGCAGCAGCGGCCCGGGGAAATAGGCCAGCAACTCGCGCTCGAATGCCGGATCGTCCGGCAGGCGGCTGGCGAGTACCGCGTCGAACAGCGAAATCTTGCTGTAGGCCAGCAGCACGGCCAGTTCCGGCCTCGTCAGGCCGCGCGACTGCCGGCGACGCTCGGCCAGGCCATCGTCGTCGGGCAGGAACTCCAGCCGGCGGTCGAGCAGGCCCTCGCGCTCCAGCGTGCGCATCAGCGCCGCATGCTCGTCGAGCCGCTCCGCCGCCTGCCGTTCCAGCAGCGACAACGCCGCCGACTGCATGCGGTTGTCGCGCAGCACCGCCGCTGCGACCGCGTCGGTCTGCGCCGCCAGCAGCGGATCGCGTACCGCGCGATCGAGCCTGCCGTCGCGCAGCAAGCGATTCAGCGGGATCTTGATGTTGACCTCGCGGTCAGAGGAATGGACCCCGCCGGCGTTGTCGATCGCATCGGTGTTGATGCGGCCGCCGGCAATGCCCGCGGCGGGCCTCGGACCGCCGTACATTGCATACTCGACGCGGCCGGGCTGGGTGAAGCCGAGGTTGCCGCCCTCGCCGACCACCTTGCAGCGCAGCTCGCGACCGTTGACACGGATCGCGTCGTTGGCGCGATCGCCGACATCGATGTGGCCCTGTGCCTGCGCCTTGACGTAGGTGCCGATGCCGCCGTTCCACAGCAGGTCCACCGGCGCACGCAGGATCGCCGCGATCAGTTCCTGCGGCGTCAGCCGCGCCTTGTCGCAGGCCAGCGCCTGCCGCGCTTCCGCGGACAGGGGGATCGACTTCAGCGTGCGCGGCCAGATGCCGCCACCCCTGGACAGCAGCGCCGCGTCATAGTCCGCCCAGCTCGAACGCGGCAGCGCGAACAACCGTGCACGCTCCTCGTAGCCAGTCAGCGCGTCGGGATCCGGATCGATGAAGATGTGGCGATGGTCGAAGGCGGCGACCAAACGGATATGCCGCGACAGCAACATGCCGTTGCCGAACACGTCGCCGGACATGTCGCCGATGCCGACCACCGTGAAATCCTGCTGCAGGAGGTCGCGCCCATCGAGTTCGCGGAAATGGCGGCTGACGCTCTCCCAGGCGCCGCGCGCGGTGATGCCCATCTTCTTGTGGTCGTAGCCGGCACTGCCGCCGGAGGCGAAGGCATCGCCCATCCAGAAGCCGTAGTCGGCAGCGATGCCGTTGGCGATGTCGGAGAAGCTCGCCGTGCCCTTGTCGGCGGCGACCACCAGGTAGGGATCGTCGCCGTCGTGACGCACCACCTCCGGCGGCGGAAGCACCTGGTCGCCGACGAGGTTGTCGGTGAGGTCGAGCAGGCCGCGCAGGAAGGTCTTGTAGCAGGCGATCCCCTGCAGCGCCCAGGCCTCGCGATTGGCAGGATCACCCTGCTTGACCACGAAGCCGCCCTTGGCGCCGACCGGCACGATGATCGCGTTCTTCACCCGCTGCGCCTTCATCAGGCCCAGCACTTCGGTGCGGAAATCCTGGCGCCGGTCGGACCAGCGCAACCCGCCGCGCGCGACACGACCGCCACGCAGGTGCACGCCCTCCACCTCCGGCGCGTAGACGAAGATCTCGTAAGCCGGCCGCGGCAGCGGCAGTTCCGGCACCCGCGAGGGATCGAGCTTGAGGCTGATCCAGGGCTTGGCTGATCCGTCCGCCGCAGGCTGGAAGTAGTTGCTGCGCAGGCCGGCGCGGATCACCGACAGGAAGGCGCGCAGCACGCGGTCCGCGTCGAGGCTGGCGACCTGGTCGAGCGCCGCATCGATGGCCTGGCCGAGGGCGATCTGGTCCAGGCGACGGCGTTCGTCGCCGAGGCGCGGATCGAAGCGGGTCTCGAACAGCCGCAGCAGCAGCTGCGCCAGCGCGGCATGCTCGGCCAGCAGGCCTTCGATGTAGGCCTGGCTGAACGGCAGGCCGGTCTGCAGCAGGTAGCGGGTCAGCATGCGCAGCGCACTGACCTGGCGCCAGTCGAGACCGGCGGCGAGGACCAGGCGGTTGAGCCCATCGTTCTCGGCCTCGCCACGCCAGGTCTTCAGGAAGGCGGTTTCCAGTGCCGATCGCAGCGCATCCGGCGACAGGCCCGCCGCCACCGGCGCACGGATCACGAACTCCTGCAGCCAGAGCACCGTGCCGCCGGGCGGCGCGATCGCGGTCGGCTCCTGCCGGATTACGCGCAGGCCGAAGTTCTCCAGCGTCGGCATCACCTCCGACAGTTCCACTGGCCGTGCCCAGGTGTACAGCTTCAGCGCCGCCGGCTGGCCCTCGGCATCGAGCTGCAGCCGCGGCAGCAGGGGCTGAGACTCGTCCAGGCGCAGCAGGTACTGCAGGTCGGCCGCTGCCTCGGTCGGACTGTTGGCCTCGGCGTAGGACAGGGGAAAGGCCTCGACGAACTGCAGGCGCCCGTTGCCGCCGACCGGCGTCCGCAGCAGCAGTTCCCGCAGCTGGTCGCGCCAGCTGCGGGTGGCAATCAGCAGCCGCTGCTCGATCTCGACGGCCGTCAGCGCAATCTGCGTCCCCGGCGGCGTGCGCACGATGCAGTGGATGCGCGCCGGGAAGCCACGCGGGAATTCCACCTGTCGCTCCACCGACTGGCCGTTGCAGATCTCCATCAACTCGGCGGCGATGCGGTCGCGCAGCTCGCGGCTGTACTTCTCGCGTGGCAGGAACACCAGGAAGGAATAGAAGCGGCCATAGCGATCGCGGCGCATGAACAGGCGCAGCTGGTGGCGATCGCGCAGCGCGCGGATACCCATGCACAGCTGGTACAGCTCGTCCTCGCCGATCTGGAACAGGTCGTCGCGCGGCAGCTGGTGCAGGATCGCGCGCAGCTGCTTGCCGGCGTGCGAGTCCTCCGGCGCCCGCGAACGCTGCATCACATAGGCCGCCTTGCGCCGGATCAGCGGGATGTGTCGCGGCCGCTCCTGATAGGCCTCGCCGGACAGCAGGCCGATGAAGCGGCAGGTGCCGAGCAGCACGCCGTCCTCGCGGAACTGCTTGATCGACACCACGTCCATGTACTCGGGATAGCGCACCGGCGCACGCAGGTTGGCCTTGGTCACCACCACCAGCTGGCCGGAATCGGCGTAGCGGTCCAGCTCCTGCTTGGGCGCGATCAGCGCATCGGGATCGGCCAGGCTGCGGCCGGCACGCGCCAGCCCCAGCGCAGCCTCGGGCCGGTAGACGAAATGCGGACGGCCGCCCTCGCCGCTCTCGGCGCGGGTTTCCGAACAGGCCAGGAAGGTGAAATGCCCGTCGCGCAGCCAGTGCAGGAACTCGCGCGCCTCGGCGAAATCCTCCGCCGCGGCGCCACGCGGCGGCGTCAACAGCTGTTCGGCGACCGCATCGACCCGCGCGCGCATCGCATCGAAGTCCTCGACCACCAGGCGCAGGTCCGCCAGTACCCGCCGCAGCTCCTGCTCCAGCGCGACGTAGGCCTGCGGCTGCGCCAGCGGTTCGAACTCGATATGCACCAGCGATTCGGCCGCAGCCTCCGGACTCTCGCCCGGCAGGAAAGCCTGCGCCGCACCCGCGGCATCACGGCGCACCCGCAGCACCGGATGCACCAGCCAGTCGATCGAACTGCCGGCGCCACGGACCGCGGTGCTGATCGAATCGACCAGGAAGGGTATGTCGTCGACGCAGGTATCGACCACGGCGAAGGCCTCGGAGACCGACGGCGTCAGTAACTGCAGGCGCAGTTCGCCGGGCTGGCGCTGCTGCGCCAACCGCCAGTGCGCCAGTGCCGCATCGACCAGCGCGGAGGGTTCGCGCTGATTCAGCGCATCGGGGGAAGCGGCCTCGTAGTAGTGCCGCAGAAAGACCAGGAAGGCGGCCTGCGCAGACGCTTCGACCCGCGTCGCAGCGAGCGCCTGCAGCTGCGCCAGCAGGGGCTCCTGCTCCCGGGCATCGGACTCGGTCTGCATGGCGTCCGCCTCCTTGCGGCATTGGAGTATGGAACAGGCCCGGTTCGTTCCCCTCACTGACGACAGCGCTGCCGTACCCGACCTGCGGCCGTCTACAAATGCCTACGTAGGAAATCTGACTCCGGAGTCATCTTTCAGCCCCTGCTTCGGTATACTGATTCAACTGTCATATTTGTCGCCGTGCCCTTCGGCGAAGGATCCCAACCATGCTGCAACCCATCGAAGTGAAGAAGCGCCGCAAGCACGCCCCGGACGAGACCCGGGCCCAGTTGCTGCGTGCCTCGGCCAAGTGCTTTGCCGCGGTCGGCTACGGCCGCACCCAGGTCAGCGATGTCACTCGCGAGGCCGGCGTTGCCGTCGGCACCTTCTACGTCCACTTCACCGACAAGGAAGAAGCACTGCTGACGGTGCTGAAGAGCCACTTCGATCCGGCGCGTGCCGGCCTCGAGAGCCTGCGCACCCAGCTCAAGGCGGACGGCGCCGACCTGGCGCGCTCGCTGCGCGAGGTCCAGAAGTTCCTGATCCAGCACTCGCTGCAGGACCGCGACGGCTTCCTGGCCTGGTATCGCCATGGCCACGACGTCAGCGAGAACGCCGACCGCCTGGTCGGCGCCTACAGCCGCCAGCTCGAGCAGGTGTTCACCGAGGAACTGGCCGAGTCCGGCCTCGACAACAAGACCCGCCCGCTGCTGGCGCAGGCCGTGGTCAGCCTGATCCTCGGCCTGGTCGACCGTCGCCTGGTGCACGGCGATCCGAAGGAAGAGGATGCCCTGCGCATCAGCCTGCTCGTCGCCATGGGCGGCGTGATGGCCGGCCGCGCCGACCAGGCCGCCAGCTCCAGCGAGATCAACCGCCTGATGCAGAGCGCCCGCGCCCTCGCAGCCTAGGAAAAACGCGCCAACGGCAATCGTTGGCGCGGCATTTGCTGAACAATCCGTCGATAAGCGACAGGCGTGGCGCACCCTAAAGGTGCGCCACGTCATGATTTCGCTGATCAGGACTGCCTACACTGCAGCCGGATCACATAAAGACACGACGACGGAGGGACGGCCATGGCCGTTACAGCAGGCTTGCCCCTTGGGCGAGAACGATTTTTTCCGCGATCAGGCATGCCGGCCCGCGGGCCGTTGCACTGTGCCCTGAAGCGGCCGACGGCCGCCCCGCCCCCGAACTGCGTCGCTGGCACCCAGCCGGCCGCAACCCGCAGTTCCCGTCATAACCTGACAACCGATGTCAGGTTTCTTGCCTTCCACGCGCCCCTTCCCTGCTGCGATGCCATGCCCGGCGACGGCATGACCGCCGGCCTCGAGGCGTGGGCGACGCATGAACCACCTGTCATGTTTCAGACAGGAACAAGATGCGGACATTTGCGGCAAGGATCGGCGACGATGCCGGGTGATGCTTCCAAAAGGAAACTTTTGAAGAAACGCGTGTCTGTATTGGCCAACCTGCTGCGTACCGACGATATCCGTAGTTAACGCCGGTCATCGGCTGTCGCGCACGTCCTACAGCATGTTCGACAGGCGCATTTTAGAGTCGCCCAAGCCGATACCACCGATGATCAGAATCCGGTTCCGTCATTCTCAAGACTTCCAAGGTCCCTCGAAACCCCCTATATGAGTGGCAATAACCTCGTCTTCATCATCATGGACAGCTGCCGTTTCGACAGCTACAAGCAGGCGCGCACGCCGAACATGGACCATTTCGGCGAGGGCCTGAAGCGCTATTCGTACGCCTCCTGGACCTCCCCCTCCCACTACACCTACCTGATGGGCATGACCCCGCACGACAACCCGCAGGGGGTGTTCGCCTCGGAGGTCTACAAGAAGGAATTCTCGAAGTGGGTGGACCGGCTCGGCGTCGAAGGCCTGTCGTTCAAGTCCTTCGTGCCGCAGCTGTCGCTGCCGCATGTGCTGAAGCAGCACGGCTACCGCACCAACGCCAAGGTGTCGATGCCGGTGCTGAACCCGACCTCGCACATGAACAAGCACTTCGACGAATACAAGCTGATGTCGAACCACAACGATTTCGCCGGCATGGTGAAAGAGATCGAGTTCTACGACGACGAGCCGCAGTTCTACTTCCTGAACCTGGGCGAGACGCACTACCCCTACATGCTGGACGGCAAGGACCTGCCGCATATCTCCGGCGTGCATGGCGTGTTCAAGCACATGGACGACAACCTCGGCGAGGGTTCCGAGGACAAGTTCTTCGACGACGAGCAGATGAAGTCGCTGCACCAGCAGCAGATCAAGACCGTCGAACATGTCGACACGGTGCTGGAAGGCCTGATCGAGAAGGCCCCGGCCGGCACCCACTTCATCATCACCGCCGACCACGGCGAGTGCTTCGGCGAGGGCGGCTTCTTCGGCCACGGCCCGATCGTCCACGAAAAGGTCATGGAAATACCCTTTCTTGAAGGCAAAAAGCGCTAACTCCACGGATTGGATCGCTAAAGAATAGCTGCAGGAGCCATCAGCATGTCGTTCGAAATTCTCGGCCTGACCCCTTCGGGTCTGAACTCTCCGGCACTCGCCGCCGCGGTTTCCCGCGCCGGCGGCACCGGCCTGCTGAACCTGGAGTTCTGCGCCGACGCCGCGCAGGCGAAGGCGCAGTTCCAGTCGCTGCTGCAGGACCGCCGCGGCCGCAGCGGCCTGCGACTGACCGTCGCCGAGGCACAGCTCGCACGCGAGCTGCTGCAGTCCGCCGACGACCGGCCCCTGACCCTGGTCCTGGCCGGCGATGCCGCCGGCCTGACGGCACTGGCCAAGACCATCGGCGCGCGCAAGAACGATCGCCTGCTGGCCGAGATCGGCGATGCCGCGGCGCTGCCTGAAATCGGCAGCCGCTTCCAGGGCCTGGTGCTGCGCGGCCACGAGTCCGGCGGCTGGGTTGGCGAGTACACCAGCTACATCCTGCTGCAGAAGCTCGCCGGCCGGACCAAGCTGCCGATCTATGTGCAGGGTGGCGTCGGCGTGCATTCCGCCGCCGCCTGCCGCGCCGCCGGTGCCGCCGGCGTGCTGCTCGACGACCAACTGCTGCTGCTGGCCGAGTCACCGCTGCCGGCCGCCCAGCAGGCCGAGTTCGCGCGCCTCAACGGCGCCGAGACGCGCCTGTACGGCGAACTGGTCGACCGCGCCTGTCGCCTCTATGCCCGCCCCGGCGCCGCCGCGCTGAAGGCCGCCGACGAGGACAACCGCCAGGTCGAGGGCGGCCTGCTCGATCTCGAACAATGGCGCAGCAAGATGCTCAGCCGTATCGGCTGGGCCGGCGACGGCTCGCAGCTGATCCCGCTGGGCCAGGGCATCGGCCTGGCCGCTGGCTTCCGCGACCGCTACCGCACGGTGGCGAAGCTGGTGCAGGCGATCCGCCGCGCCAGCCTCAAGCACATCGACCAGGCGGCGCAGCTGCGCTTCCTCGAGGCCGGCGGTCCGCTGGCGCAATCGCATGGCACGCGCTACCCGCTGGCGCAGGGCCCGATGACGCGTGTCTCCGACAGCCCGGAATTCGCGGTCGAAGTGGCCAAGGGCGGCGCCCTGCCCTTCCTGGCGCTGGCGCTGATGCGCGGCCCGCAGGTCAAGGAGATGCTGGAGAAGACCCGCACCCTGGCCGGCGAGCTGCCCTGGGGCGTCGGCATGCTCGGCTTCATCCCGCATGCGCTGCGCGAGGAACAGTGCGCCGAGATCTGGAACTGCAAGCCGCCGTACGCGCTGATCGCCGGCGGCCGTCCCGACCAGGCCGCGGAGTTCGAGAAGCGCGGCATCAAGACCTATATCCATGCGCCGGCACCGGCGCTGCTGAAGATGTATCTCGAACAGGGCGCGCGGCGCTTCGTGTTCGAGGGCCGCGAATGCGGCGGCCACATCGGCCCTCTCGCCAGCTTCATGCTGTGGGAAGAGATGATCGACATGCTGCTCGACCAGGTGAAGCCGGGCGAGGAAAAGGACGTGCATGTCCTGTTCGCCGGCGGCATCCACGATGCCCGCTCCAGCGCCATGGTCGCAGCGATGACCGCACCGCTGGCCGCGCGCGGCATGAAGGTCGGCGCGCTGATGGGCACGGCCTATCTGTTCACCCAGGAAATCGTCAGCAGCGGCGCCGTGGTCGAAGGCTTCCAGCAGCAGGCGATCCTGTGCGAGCGCACGCGCAACCTCGAGACCGGCCCCGGCCACTCGACGCGCTGCGCTGCCACCCAGTTCGCCGATGACTTCTTCGCCCAGCGTCGCGAGTTGATCCGCGAGGGCAAGAGCGCCGAGGAAATCCGCGACACGCTGGAAGACCTCAACCTGGGTCGCCTGCGCGTCGCCTCCAAGGGCGTCAACCGCGACGACTCCGGCAAGATCGTCGAGGTCGCTGCCGAGCGGCAGCTGGCCGACGGCATGTACATGATCGGCCAGGTCGCCACCCTGCGTGATCGCACGCTGACGGTCGCCGAATTGCACGAAGACGTCTGCCAGGGCGCGCAGGAACTGCTGACCCACGCCGCGCCGACGGCCTCCATGGCCCGGCCGCAGTCGAAACCGGCGGACATCGCCATCGTCGGCATCGGCCTGGTGCTGCCCAAGGCCAACGACGCCAGCGAATACTGGAACAACGTGCTGCACAAGGTCAGCGTGATCCGCGAGGCCCCGGAATCGCGTTGGGACTGGCGCCTGTTCTTCGACGAGAACCGCAAGACCCGCGACAAGATCTATTCGCGCTGGGGCGGCTTCCTCGAGGAAATCCATTTCGACCCGACGCGCTTCGGCATCCCGCCGCGCTCGATGAAGTCGATCGACCCGATGCAGCTGCTGACGCTGGAAGCGGCGAGCCGCGCGCTCGACGACGCCGGCTATGCCAAGGGTGGCTTCGACCGCGAGACCACTTCGGTGATCCTCGGCTCCAGCGGCGGTGCCGGTGAACTGGGCCTGCAGTACGGCGTGCGCGCCGAACTGCCGCGCTACGTCGAGAACATTTCCGACGAGGTCTGGGAACGCCTGCCGGAATGGACCGAGGAGTCCTTCGCCGGCGTGCTGCCCAACGTCGCCGCCGGCCGCGTCGCCAACCGC
>DATILC010000162.1:0-19001 GCA_035476855.1 Solimonas sp.
CGGGTTTGGGACACGGCGACCGGCGCTCCGCTGATCGGGCCATTGAGACATGACGACGAAGTCAATTCAGCCGTCTTCAGCGCCGATGGCCGCAAGCTGTTGACGGCCTCCGACGACGGAACCGCGCGAGTCTGGGAAACCGCCACCGGGCGCCTGATCGGCGTTCCAGTGCAGGTCAGGGGCAGAATCTACAAGGCAGTATGGGATAACCGCGAAGATCGCTTGGCGGTTGCTACGGGGTCGATAGAAGATAAGAACGAAGCACCATCGCCTTCTTCCGGTAGCGGTCGCAGTTCCTGGGCCAGCGTAGCGATGCGCCTGCCAATAAACGCGGCTTACGTCGTCCGTGCGCCGGCACTGGAACTGTCGCGCTCGGCCCGGCTGCCGGCATTGGATCATCTGCTCCAGCGCCTGTCATCGGCATGGATGGCCGGCGCCCTGCTGCTGATGATGGTCATTTCGCAAGCCCTGGCACTGCTCGGCGCAAGGCGCCTGGGAAGCAGCCTGCCACGCCGGAGTCCTGCTGCATGAACATCCAGCCTGAACTGCAAGCCCCCGCCAGCCAGCGGGTAGCGGCCGCGGCAAGCGTGGCAGGGCTCGCCCCCGCGGCGATGAAGGCGGCCCCAGGTTCATACCGGCATCCGCTGTTCGCCTGCGGACTCGCCATGGCCGTGGCGGCGGCAAGTGCCGCGTTGTACGCGGATGGAGGTTCCACGTGGCAGGCCCGGGCCATGGCACCCGGGTTGGCCGCCGTGCTGGCGCTGTCGGTCCACTGGCTGCAGTCCGGGCCGCTCCAGCCGGCGGGATACTGGCTCAGCCTCGCCTGGTTCCAGCTCTTTCAACGGCGCTCGTCCTCCCCGGCTTCGCTGCGCGATCTCTGGCGCTGGGCTCGCGAGGACGGAAAACAGCGGGAGCGCGCGGCCTGGTTTCGTCATGGCCTGGAGTTCTGCGGCCCAGCTGCCACGATCCGGCTGCTATCCCCTCGGCTATTTTCCGGTTTCGGGCTGCTTGCCAGCTTGGCGCTGGCCCTGCTCAGCTCCCAAGGCCTGGATCGACGGCTAGCGCAGGCGTTGCGGGCGACTCCGCTGGAAGACGCCGCCCCGCTCTGCGGAGTCGTGCTCGGCTGCCTGCTAGGCGCTGCCAGCCTGTTCCTGTTCCTGGGCTGGCCGCACCGGCTGGCCACGGCGCGGATGGAGGGGCGACTGGATCGCGAGACGGAAAGGCGCATCCTGGGTTTTGGCGCAAGCTGGCCAGCCATGCTCGTCCTATTGGCCCTGGGCGCCGTCCTCAACTCCGCGGATACAGACGCCGCCCTGAATCTCGAAGGGATATTAGCCCTCATCTGGATGCCGGCGCGCGTTGACATCATGGTGCTGATTGTCGCGGCGGGGCTCTCGACGCTTGTCTATGCCCAGGCGAGTTTCCGCGACATCACCCGCAGCGATGGTGCACGCGAACTGCTGGTGGTCGTGCCGGATTCCGGCAGCGGCAATACCGACCGCAGTGACGGCCTGCGCCTGCTGCTCCATGCACTCTGCGTTCGCTGGACCACGGATGGCCGCGGGCCCGTGACCCTGATTGCGCCGCCGGCCGCGGATCTGGTGGGGGAACATCTGGAAATGACCGCAGCGACCGGCCGCGAAAAGCTGCTGTTCCCCAACCTCGAAGTGCAGATCGGCGACTGGTCCCAGACCGTGCCGCCACCCGAACGGTGGCTGGCGCTTCCGGTACGCCAATTGCACCCGTCCCCCTCCCTGCTCTACAGCGCCTTGCGCATCCTGCATGGAGGCTCCGCGGGCTCGCAGGGTCAAGGCGCGGTTGCGGTGCTGCTGCTGACCGATTCGGTCGACGCTATTCGCAAGCTGCTCGCCGCCATCCCCCTGTCGGTTTCGGGAGTCGCCTGGCTGGGCGCACCGGAAAATGCGCCATCGTTTACCAGCATCGCGATACGGCCGATCGGCACAGTGGCCAGCCTGGATGACGCCGCAGCACTGGCCAGGGAGCTGCTGGACTCGGACCGCTTTGCCACGAAGCCGGCGCCGGTACAGCAGTCCCCCGCAACTGCCGCGGAGATACCGTCTGTGAGCCTCGAACCGACCGACGTTGCCGGCAAGCGTGCGGCCGCTGATTCGGACAAGCCATCGCCGGTGGCACAGACGGTCTCTCCGAAGGGCTCCAGCTCCGCCCCTTCCCTCCAAGCGGTGCCTTTGCACACGCTGCGACATTCCGCCGGGGTACGCTGCGCGGCGTTCAGCCCGGATGGGCAATGCGTGGTGACGGCCGGTGACGATGGCTCGGCGAGGATATGGAACGCCCAGACGGGCACCCTGATGGGCAAGAGCATGAAGCATGGACAGGGGGTTGCCACCGCCAGTTTCAGCAGCGACGGTCAGAAAGTCGTCACGGCATCCGACGATGGCTCGGCAATAATCTGGGATGCCGAGTCTGGCAAGGCCCTTGGCGAGCCGTTGCTGCATGGGTCCCCGGTCACGGCTGCGGCTTTCAGCCCCGACGGCCGGCAGGTGGCCACGGCGTCGATGGATCACACCGCGAAGCTCTGGGACGCGGCGTCGGGAACTGCTCCGGGTGCCCCCTTGAAGCACGAGCTCTCGGTTTCGGCTGTTGCCTTCAGTCCGGACGGCGGGCGGCTTCTCACCGCATCCGGCGATCGGAGTGCGCGCCTGTGGGACGCTGCGACGGGAGCGCCGCTGGGCACACCAATGCAGCATGCCAGCGCGGTTCATGCCGCGGCCTTCAGCCCGGACGGCCAGAGGATCGTCACCGCCTCTGCAGACGGCGTCGTACAACTATGGGATGCGGCGACGGGACAGCCTCTGGGCGATCCCATGAAACACAGGGACACGACCCGCGCGGCTGCTTTCAGCCCTGAGGGGCGCCGGTTGGTAATCGCATCCGACGCTGGCACGGTATACGTCCGGGATGCGGCCTCGGGGGCACCAATCGTCGAGCCATTGCAGCATCGGCACATCGTCTCCAGCGTGAGCTTCAGTCCCGATGGCGCGCGCGTGCTGACGAGCAGCCTGGATAACACGGCGGTGATCTGGTCCCTGCCCAGAACCGAACAGCCATCAGACTCGCGGCCGCCTCGAATCTTCGTTTCCTACTACTCGGGCTATCGCGAATACACTTCCGTCCTGGTCGAAGCCATGCAGAAACTGGGGCTGGAGGTCATGCATGACCGCGACCTCCGGGCAGGCGATCCCTTGGATGAGACACTGACGCGGATGCTGGACCAGGCCGACGTGTTCGTCGCGATTGTAGGCTCGGTCACGGCTTCCCGCCCCATGCCGATGCGTGAGATCAACCGTGCGTTCGAGCAGGGCAAGACCATCATCCCGGTGATGGTGGATCACTTCGAGCAACCAGAGATGCTGCTCAAGTTCTACGCTGCCAATACCGAGGATGGACAGATTCGCTATCTATCCGAACTCAGCGGCAAGGACCTCGCGGAAACGCTGTTGAATACAGCTCGCCGGATACAGCAAGCCGTCGAGCGATCAGACAGCACCCGCAAGAGAACCTGAGTGCTTCTCGCAGCAGCAAGCGCCTCGGCTAACATGCGTCCATGCCCCGTTCCGACGCCGCCGTCAGCTACCTGCAGGCCCTGTTCGACTACCTGCGCCTGCACGGCGTGGCGGCGCAGGAGATCCTCGGCGGCGTGCAGGTCGACCTCGGCGACCGCGATGCGCGGGTCGAGGAATCGGTGGCGGCGGGGCTGTTCAACCGCGCTGCCGAGCGGCTCGGCGACGACACCCTCGGCCTGCATGCCGGCGAACTGATCCGGCCCGGGCACTATGGCGTGGTCGGCTACATCGGCATGTCCTGCGCGACACTGGGCGAGGCGATGCTGGCCCTGCAGCGCTACCAGTCGATGGTGCTGGACGTCGGTGCGCTGCCGCCGCAGGTGAAGGGCACGGAGGTACAGCTGGGCTGGCGCCCCGACGACCAGAGCCACTACTACCGGCACATGGCGGAGTTCAACCTCACCGCGCTGGTGACCTTCATCCGCTGGCTCACCGGCCGGCCGCTGCAGCCGCTGCGCATTGAATTCCCCTACCCCGCGCCGGCCCGGCTCGACGAGCAGCGCCGCGTGTTCGCCTGCCCGCTGCAGTTCGCCGCCGACTGCTATCGCCTGGTGGTGCCGGTCGACTGGAGCGAGTTGCCGCTGATCCAGCCCGACCCGGCGATGCGCCAGCTGATGGACCGGCTGGCCGAGAAGCAGTTGCTGGAACTGCGCCGCAGCGACGATGACCTGGTGGCGCAGGCACGCCGGCGGCTGGCCCAGAGCCTGTCCGAGGGTGAGGCCAGCCTCGACCGCATTGCGGGGGCGCTGAACGTCTCGCCGCGCAGCCTGCAGCGCAAACTGCAGGACCAAGGCTCCAGTTTCAGCCAGCTGCTCGACGAGGTAAGGCGCGAACTGGCCGAGCGCTATCTCGAGGACCGCGCGCTGGATCTGACCGACCTGGCCTTCCTGCTGGGCTACTCGGAGCAGAGCGCCTTCACCCGCGCCTTCAAGCGCTGGACCGGCCGGGCGCCGGCCGAGCATCGCGCGGCACTGCGGGCGCGCTGAGACTCAGGCGGCCAGCATCGCGTAGCGCCACGCGATGGCGACCAGCACGCCTACGGTCAACGTGCTGCGCAGGCGGAAATAGCCGCCGATGGTGTCGAGGGTGCGCTCGCGCCAGAAGTCGGCCAGCAGCAGCAGCAGGAACACCAGGGCAAAGCCGGCCAGCGAGCCGGGGAACGGCAGCACCAAGGCACCCCAGGCCGCCACGACCAGCAGCACCGAGATGCCGATGCCGAGCAGGCCTTCCGGCCCCTGCACCGCCGGCAGTGCAAATCCCCAGAAGGTGCCGGCCATGAAGGCGGCAACCATGCCCATCCAGGCCAACCACAACTGGTCCAGCGCCGGCGGTGCAGTCTGCGGCGAGAGTGTCAGCCAGGCCGGTGCGAGGATGAACGGAACCAGGCTCAGGTATCCCAGCAGCAGGACAGCTTTGGGCAGGTTCATGCGGCACTCCGTGGGCTTGGTCGGACAAGCATAACCTCGTGGGAGCGGCTTTAGCCGCGATCCGGGCCCCCTCCGAGCGGCGATCGCGGCTAAAGCCGCTCCCACGAAGAACGTTCAGTCCAGCAACTCCCGCACCGCGTCCGGCGGACGCCCCAGGCGGGCACGGGCGCCGCGCACCACGATCGGGCGCTCGATCAGCACCGGATGCTCCGCCAGCAGTCGCAGCCATTCGGCACGCGGGCGCTGGTCCTTGGGCCCCAGCCCCAGTTCCTTCGCCTGCGGCTCCTTGAACCGGACCAGCGCGGCCGGCTCGATCCCCAGCTTGCGGCAGATCTGGTCCAGCTCGGCGGCGGTCGGCGGGGCCTTCAGGTACTCGACGATCTGCGGCTCGACCCCGGCCTCGCGCAGCAGTTCCAGGGTCTCGCGGCTCTTGGAGCAGCGCGGATTGTGGTAGATGACGGTTTTGGCGGCGGTTTTCATGACCCGATTGTCGGCAGCCGGCCCGGCCGGCACAACCGGTACAATCCGCGCCCCATGCTGACCTTCGCCAACGCCACGCTGCGCCGCGGTTCGCGCACGCTGCTCGAAAACCTCTCCTTCACCATCTACCCCGGCCATCGCGTCGGCGTGGTCGGCCGCAACGGCACCGGCAAGTCCAGCCTGTTCGCGATGCTGCTGGGCCAGCTGAGCCCGGACCTCGGCGAGGTCTCGGTGCCAAAGAGCATCAGCATCGCCACCGTCGCCCAGGAAACCCCGCCGCTGCCGCAGTCCGCACTGGACTTCGTGCTCGACGGCGACCAGGAGCTGCGCGCCACCGAGGCCGCGATGGCCCGGGCCGAGGCCTCCGACAACATGGACAAGCTCGCCGACCTCTACGACCGCATGGCCGCGATCGACGGCTATGCCGCCCGGGCCCGCGCCGCCAGGATGCTCGACGGCCTCGGCTTCAGCCAGGCCGAGCAATCGCATGCAGTGGCGGATTTCTCCGGCGGCTGGCGCATGCGCCTCAACCTCGGCCGCGCGCTGATGTGCCGCTCCGACCTGCTGATGATGGACGAGCCGACCAACCACCTCGACCTCGACGCCGTGCTGTGGCTGCAGGACTGGCTCACGACCTATCCGGGCACGCTGCTGACGGTTTCGCACGACCGCGAGTTCCTCGACGCCGCCACCACCCACACCCTGCACCTGCAGGGCGGCGGGGCAACGCTGTACAGCGGCAACTACTCGCAGTTCGAGCGCTTGCGCGCCGAGCGCCTGGCGCAGCAGCAAAGCGTGCACGAGCAGCAGAAGCGCCAGGTCGCCCACCTGCAGTCCTTCGTCGACCGCTTCAAGGCCGGCACCAAGGCACGCCAGGCGCAGGCGCGAGTGAAGATGATCGAGCGCATCCACGTCACCGCGGCGGTGGTGGCGGACCCGGAGTTCCAGTTCAGCTTCCCCAAGCCCGAGCGCATGCCCTCGCCGCTGATCCACTGCGACAAGGTCTCGGTCGGCTACGGCGAGCGCACCGTGCTCAGCGGCGTCAAGGTCGGCCTGGAGCCGGGCGATCGCATCGGCCTGCTCGGCCCCAACGGCGCCGGCAAGTCGACCTTCGTGCGCCTGCTGGCCGGCGAGCTGGAAGCCCGCGCCGGCACCATGACGCGCTCGCCCTACCTGCGCGTCGGCTACTTCGCCCAGCACCAGGTCGAGCACCTGGACATGAAGGCCTCGCCGATCCTGCACCTGCAGCGGCTGGCGCCGCAGGCCCGCGAGCAGTCGCTGCGCGATTTCCTCGGCAGCTTCAACTTCCGCGGTGACCGTGCCTACGAGGCGATCGAACCCTTCTCCGGCGGCGAAAAGGCGCGCCTGGCCCTGGCCCTGGTGGTCTACGGCAAACCGAACTTATTGCTGCTCGACGAACCGACCAACCATCTCGACCTGGACATGCGCCAGGCCCTGGAGATGGCGCTGCAGGACTTCGCCGGCAGCGTCGTGCTGGTGTCGCATGACCGCCACCTGGTCGCCTCCACCTGCGACGAACTGTGGCGCGTCTCCGACGGCGAGGTCGTGGTATTCGACGGCGATCTCGACGACTACGCGCGCTGGCTGTCCACGCGCCGCGCCGGCGGCGACACCGGCAAGCCGGCGAAAGTCTCCAAGGCCACCGCCTCCGCCGCGATCCCCGAGGCCCCGCGCGGCGATCCGCGCGTGCTGCGCGAAACCATCAAGAAGCTCGATGCGCAGATGGCCAAGCTGCAGCAGCGCCTGGCCGTGATCGAGAAGGAACTGGTCGACCCGGCGCTGTATGACGCGGCGCAGCGCCAGAAGCTGCAGTCACTGACGCGCGAGCAGGGTGACCGCCAGCGCCAACTGCAGAGCGCCGAGGAAGAGTGGCTGACGGCCTCCAGCGCGCTGGAAAAGCTGCAGGCTTAGGGCCTAGTCGCTGGTCTGCTTGCCGGTCCCGAGTCGCCTCGCGGCCCGCACCCGTCCTACCTTGGCGACCACGCGCCGCAGCGGCCCGGCTGCCTTCTGCAGCGGCAGCTTCTGCTTCTGCGCCGCTGCCGTGCGCCGCGGCCTGGCCTTGACCTCCGGCTCCCACTTCAGCAGGCGGATGTTGCCCTGGAAGTCCTCGGCCAGCGCCGTGCAGCTCTCGACCCAGTCGCCGCTGTTGTAGCTGGTCACGCCGTTGCGCACATAACGCACCTCGGCATGATGGGTATGGCCGGTGACCACGCCATGCAGGCCCTCGCGGCGGCAACGGTGCACCTTCTTTTCGTCGACACCGGACAGCCATTGCGTCACGGATTTGACCTGCGTCTTCACCGCGGCCGACCACTTCGGCACCGGCTGCTCCACGCCCTGCCAGCGCTGCACGGCGGCATCGGCGCGCATCAGCAGGGTGTAGGCCAGGTCGGAGGCATGGGCCAGCAGCGGCATGCCGCTGACGATCTCGTCGAAGCTGTCGCCGTGGATCACCAGCAGGCGACGGCCGTCGGCGGTGGTGTGGATCGCCTCGTTGGCCAGGCGGATGCGGCCCAGGCGCAGCTGCTTGCGGATGAACTGGCGCAGGAAGTCGTCGTGGTTGCCGGCGATGTAGTGCACCTTGGTGCCGCGGCGCGCCTTGGAGAGCACTGCGTGGATCACGCGGCTGTGGTCGGGTGGCCAGTAGAAGCGGCTGCGCAGCTTCCAGCCGTCGAAGATGTCGCCGACCAGGTACAGCTCCTCGCATGCATTTTGCCGGAGGAAATCGATCAGGGCCCGCGCCCTGCAACCCTCCGAGCCGAGATGCACATCGGAAATCCATAGCGTTCGGTGCCGGCGCACCGGGGTCTTGCCCTTGCTCATGCTGTCTCCCACTTGCCGGGAGGCAAACATTGGCGCCCGGCTGCTTATTGACTTCGCAAGAAGCAGACCAGTGGCTGGCCGGGAGGTTCAGCCGAAGTGGCGGTCCGCCACGTAGGGGTTGGCGCGGCGCTCGTCGCCGAAGGTCGACATCGGACCGTGTCCGGGCACGAACTGCACGGCATCGCCCAGCGGGAACAGGCGTTCGCGGATCGAGCGGATCAGGTCGCCGTGGTTGCCGCGGGGAAAATCCGTACGCCCGATCGAGCCCTGGAACAGCACATCGCCGACGAAGGCCAGCTGCGAGGCCACGTGATGGAACACGATGTGACCCGGCGTATGACCCGGGCAGTGATACACATCCAGGCTGAGGCCGCCGACGGTGACGGCATCGCCCTGCTCCAGCCAGCGGTCCGGGCTGAACACGCGGGCCGGCGGGAAGCCGTACTGCGCCGCGGCCTGCGGCAGCATCTGGATCCAGAAATCGTCGTCGCGGTGCGGCCCCTCGATCGGCAGGCGGTAGCGCTCGGCCAGATCCTGCACCGCGCTGGCATGGTCGAGGTGGCCATGGGTGACCAGCAGCTTCTCCAGGCTCACGCCGTGGTGCTGCACCCGCTCCAGCAGGCGCTCGATGTCGCCGCCGGCATCGACCAGCGCACCGCGCATGGTCTCGGTGTCCCAGACCAGCGAGCAGTTCTGCTCGAACGGCGTGACCGGGATGATCTCGACGCGCAGGCTCACAGGTGCAGGCCGCACTCGGTCTTCGGCTTGCCCTGCCAGCGGCCGGCACGGCCATCGCCCGGCACCGTGCAATGCGTGCAGCCGATCGAGGAATAGCCCTTCTCGACCAGCGGGTGCATCGGCAGGGCGTGCTCGAGGATGTAGGCGTCGCGCTGCTCGCGGGTGACGTCGATCAGCGGGTTGAACTTGAGGATGCCGCGGCGCTCCTCGAAGATCGGCAGCGTCGCGCGGTGGTCGGTCTGCCAGCGCATCAGGCTCGACACCCAGATGTGATAGGCCGGCTTGGCCGCTTCCAGCGGCTCCACCTTGTTGACCGAGCAGCAGAAATCCGGATCGCGCTGCCAGGTCTGCTCGCTCACGGTGAACTGGTGCTTCCAGTCCTCGGCCTTGAGATCGAACACTTCCAGGCCGAACTCGGCGATCAGGAAATCCTTGTAGGCCAGGGTCTCGGCAAAGTGGTAGCCGGTGTCGATGAAGGCGACGCGCTGGCTGGGGCGCAGGCGCGAGATGATGTGCAGGAAGTAGGCCGAGGTCGCGGCGAAGGACGAGGTCACCAGCACCTTGTCCTCGGCAAAGTCGTGATACAGCGCGCGGATCCGTGCCTCGAAATCCAGCGGCGCGTATTTCTCATTCAGCGCCTCGATGTCCGCGAGGGACAGGCCAGCGCTGTTGGTGGGGACTGCTTCTGCGATCGACACGGGAATTCCTTGAAAATCTCCGCCGTACGGAGCACGAACGGGCTGCGATTCTAAGGCTTTTGCCAGTCACCGGCGCGTCTTAGAGATGAAAGCTCTATGGAAATCGTATTTTCTCGAAAAAGGGCTCAGGACACATCACCCGGCTGCGGCAGGATTCCTGCCTGCGTCCGCCTCGGGGAAGCTGCCGTCGACGTAGTACCAGCGCCCGTCGAGCCGCTCGAAGCGGCTCAGCTCCTGCAGCTTCTGCGCGCTGCCGCCGCCGACGCGGTAGCGGGCGATGAACTCGACCTGCGCATGATCCTCGTCCTGCGGCACATGACGCAGCACCTTCAGGCCCAGCCAGGCCATACGCGGCTGCTCCTGGTCCAGGTCCAGGGCCGGCGGCCGCGTCCGCGGATGCCAGGTCTCCAGCAGGTAGTCCTCCAGCCCGGCGAAGTAGGCGCTGTAGCGCGATCGCATCAACGCCTCGGCGGTGCGCGGCCGGTCATCGCCCTGGTGGAAGGGCGCGCAGCAGGCCGCGTAGGCCGCGCGCGAGCCGCAGGGACAGGTGGGACCGGGGATCTGGCTCATGGCCGCGATTGTCGCGCGTCTCTGCTCTCAGTGGCGCTCCCTGGACTGGCGGCCATTGCCCGCGGCAGCGAAGTCGGCCGGCTCGAAGCGCAACGGCCCCTGCAGCTGCATGGCCTGCCGCGGCAGGGCGAAAACGATGTCCTCGGCCTGCAGCGCCCGCATGATCGCCAGGTTCACCGCCTGCTGGATGTCCATGTACAGGTTGTAGTCCGGATCCAGCACCCAGTAGACCGTCTCGAACAACAGCGAGTACTCGCCGAACTTGTGGAAATGCGCCCGCTCGAAACGCACCTTCGGCTGCGCCTCGACGATGCGCCGCAGCAGCGCCGGGATCTTTTCCAGCTGTTCCGGCTCGGTCTCGTAGACCACGCCGAAGCTGAACAGCACGCGCCTTTCATACATGCGCTTGTAGTTGCGCAGCCGCGTCTTCAGCAAATCGCCGTTGGCGAACACGATCTGCTCGCCGTCCAGCGAGCGGATCCGCGTGGTCTTGAGGCCGACGTTCTCGACCGTGCCCATGTAGCTGTCGACGATGATGAAATCGCCGATCACGAAGGGCTTGTCGACCACGATCGACAGCGAGGCGAACAGGTCGCCGAGGATGTTCTGCACCGCCAGCGCCACCGCCACGCCGCCGATGCCCAGGCCCGCGACCAGCGCGGTGATGTTGACCCCGAGGTTGTCCAGCACCAGCAACAGGATCACCACCCACAGCAGCAGCTGGCCGATGAAGCCGACCGCCGCCAGGCTGGTGGCGGCACTGGCATTGGAGGCCAGGGCGCGGGCGCGCGAGCGCGCCAGCCAGAAGTCGAGGCCCGCGGCCAGCCAGAACCCGGCCTGCAGGAACAACGCGATCACGGTGGCGCCCTGCAGGACCTTCGCATGCTCGTCGGGCAGGCTCAGCCAGCGCGCGCCCAGCGACAGCGCGAACACCATCACCAGCCACAGGCGCGTCGCCTTCAGGCCCTCGACCAGGGCATCGTCGAGCCGGGTGCGTGAGCGTGCGGCGTGCTCGCCCAGGCGACGGACGAGGATCGGCTTGGCCAGGTAGACCGACAGCGCGATGGCGGTAGACAGCCCCAGCGCGATCAACCAGTCCCGCGGGGTGCCGCCATAGAGGGCGGCATCGAGATACGGCAGGTTCATCCCTGAACTCCTTCGCGGGCACCGTCCTGGCGCCTGTGCTCCCGGTTTAGAACCGCCAGTCAGGAAAACCGTTCCCCCGACTGGCCAACGTGCATACGATCGTTATAATCAAGCCGGAGGTATGGCCATGAAACTGAAGATCACCACCGTGGGCAATTCCGCCGGCGTCGTCCTGCCCAAGGAACTGCTGGCGCGTCTGCGCCTGGACAAGGGCGACACGCTCTACGTCACCGAACTGCCCGACGGCATCAAGCTGCAGCCCTACGATCCGGCGTTCGCGGAGCAGATGGAGGTGGCGGAGAAGATCATGCGGCAGGACCGGGATGTCCTGCGTCGTCTCGCTGACAGCTGAGCCGGACCATGATCGTCTGGCTCGAAAAACCACTGGTGATGGCGATCCATGATCGCCAGCTCGCCGAGCACGGCGGCAGCCCGGGTCTGCGCGATGAGAATCTGCTGCTGTCGGCGCTGGCCCGGCCGCAGCAATTGCACACCTACGGCGATCCGCCGCCTGACCTGGCCGATCTCGCGGCAAGCCTGGCCTATGGACTGGCGCGCAACCACCCCTTTATTGATGGCAACAAACGCACGGCCTTTGTTGCCTGCCGCGTCTTCCTGGCGCTGAACGGCGCCGACCTCGTCGCCGACAGCGATGAGAAGTACCTGACCTTCCTCGCCCTCGGAGAGGGGCGCCTGGGCGTGGAGCAACTGGCACAGTGGCTGCGCGAACATATCCCGGCAATCCCGCGCGACCAGGTACAGGAACCCGCAAGCCGCTACCGTTCGCGCAAGAATCCGGCCTGAGAACCATGCGCCTCCACCAGATCAACGCCCGCTACGAAGCCGTGCAGGACCGCGTGCTGCTGCGCTTCAGCACTCAGGATGCGATGGAGTACCAGCTATGGCTGACACGCCGCATCGTCGCGCAGCTGTGGCCGGGGCTGGTGCAGTTGCTGCAGGCCGGCGGCACGGTCGGCGGCCAGCCCAGCATCGAATCGCAGCGCGCGCTGCTGGAATTCCAGCACCAGGACGCGCTGGCGAAATCCGACTTCAGCAAACCCTTTGCCCCGGACGGCCTGACCCAGGCACTGCCGGAGCCGCTGCTGGTGTTCAGCGTGCGCATGCGCCGTCGCGACGCCAAGCGCTGCAGCCTGGAGTTCTCTCCGCAGACCGGCGCCAGCCTGCAGATCGAACTGCCGGACCGCATGGTGCATGCGCTGGTGAAGCTGATCGCCCAGGCGGTGAAAAAGGCCGAATGGGGCATCGCGATTCCGGCCGAGGCACCGGCGGTCGCAGCGCCAGCGCAGCGGCGCCTCAACTAGTGCGCTGAAAAAACCGGCAGCGGTTGTTCGCCGGCATCGCCCGGTCCTCCACCAGCCGCAATCCTGCCACCTGCGCCAATGCATCGACCGCCTCGGCATCGCGGATGCCACGCCGCGGATCACCCTGCTTCAGGGCGGCGTCGAAGGCCGCATTGCTGTCACTGCTGTAGCGACCGCCGTAGTTGAACGGCCCGTAGATCGCCAGCTTCGCATCCGCCGTCATCAGCTGCGGCAGGCGCCGGAACAGTTCCTGCACCTCCGGCCAGCCCATGATGTGCAGGGTGTTGGCGCTGTACACGGCATCGAAGGGGCCTGCCGGCCAGTCGACCTGGTTGACGTCGAAGCGCAGCGGCGGCGGCGTGTTCGGCAGCGCCGCCTCGTCCAGCCACAGGCGGATGCCCTCCAGGTTCTCGTCGCGATCGGAGCACTGCCACTGCAGCTGTGGCAGCGCCGCGGCGAAATGCACCGCGTGCTGGCCGGTGCCGCTGCCGATTTCCAGCACCTGGCAGCGATCGGCGAAGTACTCGCGCAGCACCGCGAGGATCGGCTCGCGGTTGCGCTCGCAGGCGCCGGAATACGGCTTCCCGTTCACGCGCTCAGAACGTCAGCGCGGCGATACCGCGCCACAGGTTGAGCCCGCCCAGCACCAGCAGCAGGATGAAGCTCAGCAGCGTTCCGTAGAAGCGGCCGAACTTCCATTTCTGCGTGTAGGACAGAGAGATGCCGTGCAGCAGGCGCGACACCACCAAGCTCGCGCCCAACGCGTGCAGCAGCAGTGGCGAGTAACCGCCGCCGAATTCGAGCATCGCCAGCAGGAGCAGCAGCAGCGGCACGTACTCGGCGAAATTGCCGTGGCCACGGATGCGGCGCAGCAGATCCTGGTCGCCGCCGTCGCCGAGGCTCACGCCGTGGCCGCGCTGCTGCACCACGCGATAGCTCAGCGCCAGATAGAAGATCGCCAGAATGCCCGCGTACAGCGGCGTGATCGTCAGCATGCTCTCCCCCGGATCCATTGGAATCGCCGCCAGCCTAGCCGAAAACCCCGGCGCTCAGCGCGGCAGGTCACCGACGTAGATGCCGACGCCACGCGCTGCCTCCACCAGCGGATCCTCCGGCTGCAGCAGCCGCGAGCCGATGGTGACCTCGGACAGCGGCACGTCGACCACGCCGCGGTTCTGCCAGGCGACCATGCGCGAGGTCCGCCCATCGGCCACCATCTTCACCGCGTGCACGCCGAACACCGAGGCCAGCAGGCGGTCGCGTGGCGAGGGCGTGCCGCCGCGTTGCAGGTGACCCAGCACGGTGACGCGTGTCTCCAGGCCGGTGCGCTGCGCCAGTTCGCGGTCGAGGTAGTAGCCGATGCCGCCGTAGCGCAGCTGTTCGCCCGAGGCATGGATCGTGGCATTGCGCCCGTCCTCGGTCTTCACGCCCTCGGCCACCACCAGCAGCGCATGCGAGCGGCCCTGCGACACCACCTTGCGCAGATGGGCGGCCAGGCCGTCGAGCGAGTACGGGATCTCCGGCAGCAGGATCACGTCGGCGCCGCCGGCGAGGCCGCCGTTGAGGGCAATGTGGCCGGTGTCGCGACCCATCACCTCGAGGATCATCACGCGGTGATGGCTGGCTGCGGTCGGCTGCAGGCGGTCCAGCGCCTCGGTGACGACGTTGATCGCGGTGGCGAAGCCGACCGCGTACTCGGTGCCGTGCACGTCGTTGTCGATGGTCTTGGGCACGCCGACCATGCCGATGCCGGCCTGCTCGCAGAGCCGGTGCAGGATGCGCATCGAACCATCGCCGCCGATCACCACCAGCGCGTCGAGGCCCAGTTCGCGCACGCCGGCAGCGAAGTCGGCGGAGCGGTCGCGGAAACTGCCGTCGGCCTGCGGAAAGCGGAAGGGATCGCCCTTGTTGGTGGTGCCGAGGAAGGTGCCACCCTCACGCAGCAGGCTTTCGTCGAAGGACTCGGCGCGCAGCTCGCGATAGCGCGGTGGCTGTTCCATCAAGCCCAGCGAACCATCGAGAATGCCGAGCACGCGCCAGCCGTAAACCTGCGTGGCATGCCAGGTCACCGCCCGGATCACCGCATTGAGGCCGGCGCAGTCGCCGCCGCTGGTCAGTACACCCAGGGTCCTGATCTTGCTCATGCGCCTCGCCTTGGAAGGTCTGAACCTTCAGAGTACTCCTGCGCGTCGATGGTTCACCCTACCCGATGGCGCGCCGATAGGCCGCAGGCATCGGATCGCTGGGATCATTCACGAAAATTTTTCTTGCAAGCCTCAATTTCGAGGCGTACAGTCCGCGCCCTTCGCATCAGACCGATGCGATTTTTCAGACAACGAAGACTTCCATGACCAACAGATTCCTCGGCACCGCAGGGTATGCGCAACGGCTCGCCAGCCGTGGCGACGTCACGCCTGTGCTGTGCGTCGAACACGTCATGGCCAACAAAGGCGGCGACCTGCACGCCCGCGACTGATCCACCTGTTTTCAGGGAGATCGGTCACCCCGATCTCCCGAGGACCGCGAACCCCCGGGAGCTCCGCTTCCGGGGGTTTTTCTTTGTGCTCGCGATGGAGAAAACGGATTCGGCGAGCGATCGCCAGAACGCATTGGCGCTTCGGCCAGAGGCGCCAGTCAGGAGCCGAGGTACGGCGTTACGCAGCGGTGCAGGCTCGTGAGCCCTGCCCGGTGCGCTGCGGCTCTGCCGCTGCGCATGCCGCGGACGCACGGCGTCGATTCCGTCAGGGCGTTAGCTCAGTCGGTAGAGCAGCTGATGACGAATCAGCAGGTCGCGGGTTGTCCGGCACATCCATGTGCCGGACCGCTTCGCGGCTACCGCGCCGATTCGCTCCTGCGAATCGGTCGAGTCCCGCACGCCCACCACAGGTAGCTCAGTCGGGTAGAGCATCGACCTTCCACGTCGACTGTCGCGGGTTCGAGTCCCGCCCTAGCTGCAAAACCGGCCCGCGAGGGCCTTCACCGGGGACGCCCCGTGTGAGTTGCGCGGTTTGCGTCACGGCCATGGTCGTGACGCAGCCACGCAACACACAGCGGTGCGACGGCCGGGGTGCCGCCGTCTGCGATGACGACGGCGCGGTACATGGAGCCTGCGGCCATCCGTGGCAATGGATGGCCAGGGTTCCGGAGCCGCGCTGTCGAAGCCGGGGATCGCGGCGCCTCCCCTGACACATCGTCAGGAGTGTCCCCATTTTTTCGCCTGCGAGTGCAGGCAAACCTTCCGTGACTGCGGGAGGAGGCGGGAGCCGCGTGCATCACGGAATGCGCGGCTCCCTCACGAGTGGAGATGCAGATGCACAGCGAAACGACCAGAGGTTTCGCGGCGGTCAATGCCGCCGCGGCAGCGATCCGCGCCAGGTCGGCGAACGCGGAGCAGGACAAGCAGGCCGGCAGAAACGAGGCGGCCAGAAGGAGTACCGCCATGATGATGAAGATGATGGGAATGAAGCGCGTCGTGATCGGCGACGGCGAGCGCGGTCTGCTGTGCCGCAACCGCCGCTTCGAGCGCGTGCTGGCGCCGGGCGTGACCTGGCTGTGGGATCCGTTCGTGCGCAGCGACCTGCGCGTGGCCGACGTGATGCGCCCGGAGTACGAGGGCAAGGATGCCGATGCGCTGGTCGATCGACTGGGCGCGGCGCTGGAGTGCGAGTTCCTGCTGGCCGACATCGGCACCGAGGAAGTCGGCCTGGTGTCGAAGAACGGCAAGCTTGAGGACGTGCTGGTGCCGGGCGCGCGCAAGCTGTACTGGAAGGGTCCGGTCGCGGTCTCCGTGGAGCGCGTGCCTCTGAGCGAGAGCCTGGAGGTCGGTACTGCGGTGGCGAAGCGCCTGCGCCAGACCGGCGTGCTGGAACGCTACGCGGTCAGCGTGACCGTGGCCAGCGAATCGGCCGGCCTGCTGTACATCGACGGCAAGCTGTCGCGGCTGCTGCAGCCCGGCGCCTACGCCTTCTGGAACTTCCAGAAGAACGTGAGCGTCGAGCTGATCGAGCTGCGCGTGCAGGCGGTGGAGGTGGCAGGCCAGGAGCTGCTGACCAGGGACAAGGTCAGCCTGCGCGTGAACCTGGCGGCGACGATGCGTGTCGTCGACCCGGTCGCCGCGCGCAGCAAGGTCGCCAAGTACGCCGAGTACCTGTACCGCGAGCTGCAGTTCGGTCTGCGCAAGTCGGTCGGCGTGAAGACGCTGGACGAGCTGCTGGCGGACAAGGCGTCGATGGATGGCGAGATCTACGCCTACGTCGTCGGCCGCGTCCGCGAGTTCGGCATCGAGCTGCTGGGTGTCGGCGTCAAGGACCTGATCCTGCCGGGCGAGATGAAGGACATCCTCAACGGCGTGGTGCTGGCGGAAAAGCAGGCGCAGGCCAACGTCATCCGCCGCCGCGAGGAGGCCAACGCGACGCGTTCGCTGCTGAACACGGCGCGCCTGATCGAGGAGAGCCCGACCTTGCTGCGCCTGAAGGAGCTGGAGGCGCTGGAGAAGGTGACCGAGAAGATCGACAAGCTGACGGTCTTCGGCGGCCTCGACGGCGTGCTGAAGCAGCTGGTGACGCTGCGCGGCAGCGCGGCATGATGAGGTGTAGGGTGGCTGTCGTCGCCGCGGGCGACGGCAGCCACTTCTGGAATAACGAGAGAGAAGTGTCATGAGCATCAAGCAGGAAATCACCACCGGCAGCGTGCCGGTGAAGATCTGGACCGACGACATCGACGAGGGCTCGCGCAAGCAGCTCGCGAACATCGCGTCGCTGCCGTTCGTGCACCACCATGTCGCGGCGATGCCGGACGTGCATCTGGGCATCGGCGCGACGGTCGGCTCGGTGATCGCGACGCGCCAGGCGATCGTGCCGGCGGCGGTCGGCGTCGACATCGGCTGCGGCATGGCCGCGGTGCGCACCACGCTGACCGCGGAGGACCTGGACGAGAAGCGTCTCAACAACGTCTTCCGCCAGATCAGCCGTGACGTGCCGGTGGGCCGCGAGCAGCATCGCGAGGACCGTGCGCCCGGCGAGGCGGCGGCGCCGTTCGCGCCGGGGCTGAAGGCGATCCTGGAAAAGCATCCGGCGCTGACGCCGCGCAAGTCGGCCGACGGCTGGATCTGCCAGCTCGGCAGCCTCGGCGGCGGCAACCACTTCATCGAGCTGTGCCTCGACGAGGTCGGCCGCGTGTGGGTGATGCTGCACTCGGGCAGCCGCGGCATCGGTAACCGCATCGGCACCTACTTCATCGAGCGGGCGCGCGAGAAGGCGCTGCGCATGGACCGCCAGCTGCCGGACCTCGACCTTGCCTGGCTCGTCGAGGGCTCGCGGGACTTCGAGGACTACATCGAGGCGGTCGGCTGGGCGCAGGACTACGCGCGCGTCAACCGCGAGGTGATGCTGGTTCTGGTGCTGGCGGCGATGCGTCGCCACCTGCGCCCGTTCGAGACCGTGGCGCAGGCGGTGAACTGCCACCACAACTACGTCTCGCGCGAGCATCACTTCGAGGCGGATGTCTGGGTGACCCGCAAGGGCGCGATCCGCGCCGGCGAGGGCCAGCTCGGCATCATCCCCGGCAGCATGGGCGCGAAGAGCTACATCGTCCGCGGCAAGGGCAATGCCGAGAGCTTCGAGTCCTGCTCGCATGGCGCAGGTCGCCGCATGAGCCGTACCGCGGCGCAGAAGCAGTTCACCGCTTCCGATCTCGTGCGCCAGACCGAGGGCGTGGTCTGCCGCAAGGACGCCGGCGTGGTCGACGAGATCCCGGCGGCGTACAAGGACATCGACGCGGTGATGGCGAACCAGACGGACCTGGTGGAGGTGGTGCACACCCTCAAGCAGGTGATGTGCGTCAAGGGCTGAACAACAAGGGCGATGCGTGAGCATCGCCCTTGTTGTTTGTATGTCTACACACCCATCCTATTGTCAGGCGTCCGCATCACCACCAGCCGCGAATCCTCCAGTGCCGCCGTGCGATGCACGGTCTCGGCGCGGTACTCCGGGTTGGATACCATCTGCAGGAAAGCCTGCATCGAGGGATAGCGCACCAGCAGCACCTCGTCCCAGGACTCGTCTTCCGGCCCGATGAAGCGACCGATGGCCTCGGCCATGAAGACCGGCTCGCCACCGACAGCGCGCACACGCTTTTCCGCCAGCACCGCATAGCGCCCGTAGGCCTCGCGGC
>DATILC010000163.1:0-6526 GCA_035476855.1 Solimonas sp.
TGGCCACCTCGCCGGTGGCGGCCTTCAGCAGCGGCGGTCCGGCAAGGAACACCTTGGCGTTCTTGCGCACCATCACCACGTAGTCGGACATGCCGGGCAGGTAGGCGCCGCCGGCGGTGGACGAACCATGCACCACCGTGACCTGCGGGATGCCCGCGGCAGACAGGCGCGCCTGGTTGGCGAAGGTGCGACCGCCGGGGATGAACAGCTCGGCCTGGTACATCAGGTTGGCGCCGCCGGATTCGATCATCGACACCAGCGGCAGCTTCTGCTGCAGGGCGATCTCCTGCATGCGCAGGCCCTTCTGCATGCCCCAGGGCGTGATGGTGCCGCCCTTGATCGCCGAATTGGAGGCGCCGACGATGCAGCGCACGCCGGAGACGTAGCCGATGCCGGCAATCTGGTTGCCGCCGGCCAGCGAGCCGTCCTTGTCGTCATGCTGCTTGTAGCCCGCCAGGCTGGACAGCTCCAGCCATGGCGAGCCGCGGTCCAGCATCAGATGCACGCGCTCGCGCGGCAGGATCTGGCCGCGCTTGTGGTACTTGCCGCGCTTGCTCTCCTCCTCCGCCCGGCCCTTGGCCTCGACGGCACGCCATTCCTCCACCAATTTCAGCATGCCCTCGCGGTTCTGCTGGAACTGGGGGCTGTTGATGTCTACCCTGGATTCGACAACAGGCATTTCCGATACCTCTGCATTCGGTCGCGTTTCCACGAGTTTATCCAGTGTTGCAGGGCATTTTCATCAACAATATCTATTTCCATAAAGATTGATCGCAGACAAAAAAGACCGCGCCCAGGGCGCGGTCCGGAGCCGCCAAAGCAGCCCTTAGTCCTTGATTGCCTTGGGCCGGTAGGCGCGATGGAAGCCGACGTAGGGCTTCGAGTTCTTGTGGTCCAGCAGCGGGAAGGCCTTGGCGCCGAGGCTGCTGCCGCCGTCGATCTTGATGCAGTTGCCGGTGATGAAGGCCGCACCCTCGGACAGCAGGAACACGATCGCCGAGCTGACCTCGGCCTCCTCGGCCATGCGCTTCAGCGGCGCCAGCCCGGAGAGCTTCGGAATCACTTCCCTGGCGAAGCTCGGGTCGTAGTGGTCCATGCCGCTGGAGGCGACGTAGCCCGGCGCCACGGCGTTGACGCGCACGCCGGAGACGCCCCACTCCACCGCCGCGGTCTCGGTGAAATTCATCATGCCGGCGCGGGCCGCGCCGCTATGGCCCATGCCGGGCATGCCGCCCCACATGTCCGCCAGCATGTTCACGATCGCGCCGCCGTTCTGCTTCATCCACTGGTTGTAGACCTCGCGCGCGACCAGGAAACCGCCGGTGAGGTTGTTGGCAACCACCGCTTCCCAGCCCTTCTTGCCGATCTTCGCCAGTGGCATCGGGTACTGGCCGCCGGCGTTGTTGACCAGGCCGTCGATGCGCCCGCGCTCGGCCAGGATGCGCTGGACCGTCTGCTGCACGGCGTCCTCGTCGCGGATGTCGAAGACCTGCGTCGACACGCTGCCGCCGTCCTCGACGATCTCCGCCAGCGTCTTGTCGAGCTTCTCCTGCTTGCGGCCAGTGATGACTACATGCGCCCCCAGCGCCGCCAACTCGTGCGCGGTGCAGCGGCCGATGCCCGAGCCGCCGCCGGTGACGACGATGGTCTGGCCAAGGAACTGGCCTGCGCGGAATACGGATTGGTAACCCATCTTTTCATCCTCCGGAAACGATCAAGGCCGGGGGATTCCCGGCCTTGATCAGTACTGCGTGGGTGCTGCTTACATCTTGCCGGTCAGTTCCGGCACCAGCGCAAACAGGTCGCCGACCAGGCCAATGTCGGCCACCTCGAAGATCGGGGCTTCCGGATCCTTGTTGATGGCGACGATGGTGCGGGCGTCCTTGATGCCGGCCAGATGCTGGATCGCACCCGAGATGCCGATGGCGAAGTACAGCTCCGGCGCGATGATCTTGCCGGTCTGGCCGACCTGCATGTCGTTCGGCACGTAGCCCGAGTCCACCGCGGCGCGCGAGGCACCGACGCCGGCGCCAATCTTGTCGGCGAAGTCGTAGATCACCTTGAAGTTCTCGGAGGAACCCAGGGCGCGACCACCGGAGACGACGCGCTTGGCCGACTGCAGTTCCGGACGCGCCGACTTCTGCGCTTCCAGCTTGGCGAAGCGGGTGTGCGTCGGCAGCGTGGCGTTCACGGCAACGGTCTCGACCGGCGCGGAGCCGCCTTCGGCGACCGCAGTGAACGAGGCCAGGCGCACCGTGGCGACCACCGTACCGGCGGCAGCTTCCACCGTGGTGATGGCGTTGCCGGCATAGATCGGGCGATCGAACTTGTTCGGCGCATGCACGGCCATGATGTCGCTGACCTGCTGCACGTTGAGGCGGGCAGCGACGCGCGGCGCCAGATCCTTGCCGTAGGTCGTGCCGGGGAACAGCACATGGCTGTAGCCCTTGGCGAGCTCGACGATCTGCGGCGTCAGGGTGGCGGCCAGCGGGTAGCTGTTGGCGGCGTTGTTGACCACCAGCACCTTGGTCACGCCCGACAGCTTGGCGGCCTGTGCGGCGACGGCAGCGCCGTCGGTGGCGAACACGGCGACTTCAATGTCGCCGCCGATCTTCTGGGCCACGGCCACGGTCTTGGCAATGGCGCTGCTCAGGGTGCCGTCGGAATGTTCGGCAATGACGAGAATCTTGCTCATTACACCAGCCCCTTCTGCTTCAGTGCAGCAACCAGTTCATCCACGGTCTTGACCATCACGCCCTTGCTGCGCGTCGGCGGCGGCGCGACCTTGACGGTCTTGCTGCCGGCCTCGAGGGTGACGCCGAGGTCGCCCAGCGAGACGGTTTCGATCGGCTTCTTCTTCGCCTTCATGATGTCCGGCAGCTTCAGGTAGCGCGGCTCGTTGAGGCGCAGGTCGACGCTGACCACGGCCGGCAGGTCGACTTCCAGGGTTTCCAGGCCGGCGTCGATTTCACGCGTGACCAGCGCCTTGGCGCCGTCGATCTCGACCTTGGAGGCAAAGGTGGCCTGCGCGATGTCCAGCAGCGAGGCGACCATCTGGCCGGTCTGGTTGGCGTCGTCGTCGATCGCCTGCTTGCCGCAGAGGAACAGCTGCGCGCCTTCCTTCTTCAGCGCGGCGGCGAAGGCCTTGGCGGCCGTCAGCGGCTGCACTTCGCCATCTTCCTTGATGTGGATCGCGCGGTCGGCGCCGAAGGCCAGCGCGGAGCGCAGGGTCTCTTCGTTCTTGGCGCCGCCGATCGTCACGGCGACGATCTCGGTGACCTTGCCCTTTTCGCGCAGGCGTACCGCTTCTTCCATCGCGATCTCGTCGAAGGGGTTCATGCTGAACTTGATGCCGTCCGTGACGACGCCCGAACCATCGGACTTCACCTGGATGCGGACGTTGTAGTCCACCACGCGTTTGACGCTGACTAGAACTTTCATTCTCTCGATCTCTGTTGGAGCAAACTCTGCCAGAACAATTTCCCAGAACCAGCCACAGGCGGCTGGCCCATGAAGACCTCAGGGACTCGTAAACCTCGCATTCGAGTATTCACAGCAGTCCTTGTCAATGACCCAACGGCCATTCTCCCTCACCAGCACGACTTTTTCGTCATGCTCGACTTCCTGGTCGAGCACGCCGGAACGGTTGCGCGTCTCCAGCGTCACCATGTTGTGGTCCTCGCTGACCGCGGTCGCGAGGATCCGGACTTCCCAGGGCGCGGCCTCGGCCTGCCCCTTGAGCCATTCCTGCTCGTCCTGCTGCGGCAGCTCGGCATCGACCGCGCGCTGCTCGGCCCGCTTGGCCACTGCCAGCTTCGACTGGCACAGCTTCCAGGCCGGCAGGTCGGCCTGGCGCAAGGCGCTGTAGCAGCGGTTGTAGGTCGCCGTGGCGTCGCGCTCGGCGAGCACGCGCGGCGACAAACAGCCCGCCATCGCGAGCGCCAGCAGCGCCATCAACAAGACCCGGATGCTCATTGGCAGCCTTACATGTTGGCGTAGTTGGGACCGCCACCGCCTTCCGGCGCGACCCAGTTGATGTTCTGCGCCGGATCCTTGATGTCGCAGGTCTTGCAGTGCACGCAGTTCTGCGCGTTGATCTGGAAGCGCTTGTCGCTGCCCTCGCCCACCACCTCGTAGACGCCGGCCGGGCAGTAGCGCTGCGCCGGTTCGTCGTACATCGGCAGGTTCTTGCTGATGGGGATGGTCTTGTCCTTCAGCACAAGGTGGACCGGCTGGTCTTCCTCGTGGTTGGTGCTGGACAGGAACACCGACGACAGTTTGTCGAAGCTGATCTTGCCGTCCGGCTTGCGGTACTCGATCTTCTTCGAGTCGGAGGCCAGCTTCAGCGTCTTCCAGTCCGGCGTCATGTCGTGGAAAGTCCAGGGGAACTTGCCGTTGAACCAGTTCTGCTCGATGTAGTTGATCGCGCCGCCGATATAGACGCCGAACTTGTGCAGGAACACGCCGAAGTTGCGCGACTTGTACAGTTCCTCGTGCAGCCAGCTGGCCTTGAACTTCTCGCTGTAGCCGGTCAGTTCGTTGCCACCCTCGGAGCCGGCAAACAGCGCTTCCGCCGCAGCTTCGGCCGCGAGCATGCCGCACTTCATCGCCGTGTGGCTGCCCTTGATCTTGGCGAAGTTCAGCGTGCCGGCGTCGTCGCCGATCAGCGCGCCACCCGGGAATGTCAGCTTCGGCAGGGAGTTCAGACCACCCTTGATCAGTGCACGCGCACCATAGCCAACACGGGTACCGCCTTCGAGGTACTTGCGAATGACCGGGTGATGCTTGAAGCGCTGGAACTCGTCGAACGGCGACAGGTGCGGGTTCGAATACGACAGCGGCGTGATCAGGCCGACAAGAATCTGGTTGTTATCGAAGTGATACAGGAACGCGCCACCCGGAGTGTCATTGCCCAGCGGCCAGCCCGCGCCGTGGATGACCAGGCCCGGCTCATGCTTGGCCGGATCGATGGTCCAGATTTCCTTGACGCCGATGCCGTAGTGCTGCGGATCGGCGCCCTTGTCGAGCTCGTACTTGGCGATCAGCTGCTTGCCGATGTGGCCGCGGCAGCCTTCGGCGAACAGCGTGTACTTGGCGCGCAGCTCCATGCCCGGCGCGAAGTCCGGCTTGTGCTCGCCCTTGTGGTTGACGCCCATGTCACCGATGGTCACGCCCTTGACGACGCCGTCCTCGATGATCGGGTGCTGCGCGGCGAAGCCCGGATAGACCTCCACGCCCAGCGCCTCGGCCTGACCCACCAGCCAGCGGCACAGGTTGCCGAGGGAAATGACGTAATTGCCTTCGTTGTGCATCGGCTTGGGGATGAAGATCCCCGGGGCCTTCATCGCACGCTGCTCGCTCAGGAAGAAGTAGACCTCGTCCCGCTTGACCGGGGTATTGAGAGGCGCACCCTTCTCTTTCCAGTCCGGGATGAGCTCGTCCAGCGCGCGCGGCTCGAACACGGCACCAGAGAGGATGTGCGCACCGACCTCGGAACCCTTCTCGACGAGGCAGACGTTGATTTCCTTGCCGGCTTCGGCCGCCTTCTGCTTCAGGCGGATCGCCGCGGACAGGCCCGCCGGGCCACCGCCAACGACAAGGACGTCATATTCCATTACATCGCGTTCAACGGACATTTTCTGGCTGTTCCTGGCTGGTCCCGGGATGGGAGGCTGGGCAATTAAGGGGTTGAAAGGCGCGCATTGTAATACCTCTCACCCGTCCAACCCACCCTCCAAAGGACAGGTTTTGCTGGCTTTGCGGCCAATCCGGGCGCATTCAGCCCGTGGAAAGGGCCGGCGGCGCAAGTTGTCTCCGGCGCGGCGGGGATGCCGCGCGGTGGTTTGGCGCCCGGCACCGGGGCGCGACGACAAGTCCTTCAGACAGGAGTAGCCCATGAAGAAAACCCTGATCGCATCTGTTCTGGCCCTGGCCAGCGGGGCGGCGATGGCCCAAGGCAGCAACGCCGGCGCCCTGCCGCGCACCGACAGCACGCTGCCGCCGGCCAGCGACGTCTATACCGAGCCCGCACCGCCAGTCACCGTGGTTATCCCGGGGCCGGCCCCGGTACAGCCGGTGATGAGCGACGACAGCAAGTTCGCGTCGATGGACGCCAACGCCAACGGCTCGCTCAGCAAGACCGAGGTCGGCATCAACTCCGAGTTGGTGACGCGATTCCGCTCACTGGACAGGAACAGCGACGGCAAGCTGTCGCGCAACGAGTACGGCATGCGCAACGTCGATACCAGCGGCGGCCGCTGAGGCCAGCCTGATGGGGAGGCGGATGGGTAATCCGCCTCCCCGGTTTCGTTCAGTCGCAGGACAGCCCGCAGGGTGCAGCCTTTTGGTGGCGCGGCCGTCCGGCCCGCCGCTTCGCAGCAAGGAGGCGATCATGAAAACCCGCCTGATCCTGGGCATTCTCGCCCTGAGCGCCGGCCCCGCGCTCGCCCACGACCCCGGCAGCGCCGCAGGCGACTGCTATCCCCCGACGTCTGCCCCGGCAGCGTCAGTACCTCCGATCGTGGTT
>DATILC010000164.1:0-7428 GCA_035476855.1 Solimonas sp.
AATTAGTGAAGATTCTTGACATAAAAGCGAGGCCCCGGCGATAGTCCGGCGGGCGCGTCAAGGGCTGCATGCACGGCCCTGTCGCGATCAAGGAGAACGGCGTGAACCTGGTGGAGCGTCTGCTGGATTGGGAGCGGCGCGAGCCGCAGCGGGCATGGCTGTTTCAGCCCACCGACGGCATCGAACGGGCCTGGAACTTCGCCGAGGTCGCCGGCGAGGTGCGCCGTGCCGCTGCCGCGATCCGCGCGCTCGGCCTGCCGCCGGGCAGCCGGCTGGGAATCACCGGCCGCAACACCGCGCACTGGATCATCGCCGACCTCGCCATCGCGATGGCCGGCCATGTCGCGGTCGGCCTCTATCCGCGCCAGGGCAAGGCGACGCTGGGCTACGTGCTGGACCACGCCGGGGTGCGCCATGTCTTCATCGGCCCCTCGCTGATGGCGGGCGATGCCGAGGAGATGGTCGCCAACCTGCCGGCCGGCGTGCAGATCATCGCCCTGCCCTATGCCAGCCTGCCGCGCACCGACCTCGGCTGGGCAGACTTCCTCGACGGCCACGCACCGCTGAGCGACTACACGCCGCCGCCGGCCGACACGCTGGCGATGCTGATCTACACCTCGGGCACCTCGGGACAGCCCAAGGGCGTGATGCTGTCGAATGCCAATATCACCTTCGCGATCGACAACATCCTCAGGAACACGATGGCGCCGTTGCCGCGCGAGGTGTTGTTCTCCTACCTGCCGCTGGCGCACCTGATGGAGCGCGTGTTCGGCGAGGCGATGGGCCTGGCCGTAGGCGCCGAGCTGCACTTCCTCGAAAAGCCCGAGGCCCTCGCCGCGACGCTCGCCCGGGTCGCGCCGACGCGCTTCTCCGGTGTACCGCTGGTCTATGCCCGCGTGCAGGCCGGCATCCTCGGCAAGCTGCCGCAGCACAAACTCGATCGCCTGCTGCGGCTGCCGCTGGTCAACCGCTGGTTCCGCAAGACGCTGCGCCGCAAGATGGGCCTGCAGAACGTCGAGTCGCTGGGCTGCGGCGCCGCCTCCGCGCCGCTGCCGATGATCGAGTGGTTCGAGAAGCTCGGCCTGCCGATCAACCAGGGCTACGGCATGACCGAGACCTGCGCCTACGCGGCGGTGGAACTGCCGGGCGTCCGGCGCCTGGGCTCGGTCGGCAAGCCGCTGCCGGATTCCGGCTTCCGCCTCGCCGCCGACGGCGAAATCCAGTTCCGCCATGGCGGCGTGATGATGGGCTACTTCAAGGATCCCGCGCAGACCGCCGCGGCCTTCACCGACGACGGCTGGCTGCGCACCGGCGATCGCGGCCGCATCGATGCCGACGGCTTCCTCTACGTGACCGGGCGCATCAAGGACGAGTTCAAGACCGGCAAGGGCAAGTACGTAGTGCCGGTGCCGATCGAAGGTGCGATGGCGCGCAGTACCGACCTGGAGCAACTCTGCCTCGTCGGCGCCGGCCTGAACCAGCCGATCCTGCTGGCCACGCTCAGCCCCAACGGCAAGGCTCGCGAGCGCGCCGGTCTGGAAGCGGCGCTGCGCGCCGATCTCGCCACCGTCAACGCCACGCTAGCCGAGCACGAGCGCATCGCGCAGTGCCTGATCGTGGAAGGTGCCTGGACGCCGGACAATGGGCTGGTCACGCCGACCGGCAAGATCCGCCGCCCGGTGATCGAGGCGCATTACGCGGAGCTGCTGGCGCGCTGCGTGCAGCGCCGCGAGCAGGCGGTCTGCTGGCAGGCCGAACTCGAAGCCCGGGCATGAGTGGAGCGACGGAGGTCGACTACCTCATCGTCGGCGGCGGCTCCGCCGGCTGCGTACTCGCCAACCGCCTCAGCGCCAGCGGCCAGTACCAGGTCGCGCTGCTCGAGGCCGGCCCGGCCGACACGAATTTCAACATCAAGTTTCCCGGCGGCATCGCCGCGCTGGCGCAGGACGCGAAGCACAACTGGCAGTTCTGGACCGCGCCACAGGCACAGCTGCAGGGACGCCGCCTGTACTGCCCGCGCGGCAAGGTGCTGGGTGGCAGCAGTGCGATCAACGCGATGTGCTACGTCCGCGGCAATCCGCAGGACTACGACGACTGGGCCGCCGCCGGTTGCCAGGGCTGGTCATACGCCGAGGTCCTGCCGTACTTCCTGCAGTCCGAGTGCTTCGCCGCCGATCCGGATGACGCCAGCCACGGGCATGACGGACCGCTGTACGTGAGCCGTCGCGTGCATCCGGACAATCCGCTGTCGCAGGCCTTCCTCGCTGCCGCCGCGCAGGCGGGCTATCCGGGCATTCCTGACAACCACCTGAGCGGCCGCGAGGGCGTCGGTGAATATCGGGTGTTCCAGAAAAACGGCGAACGCCACAGTAATGCCGAGGCTTACCTGCGTCCGGCCGAGGGGCGCAGCAACCTGCGCATCCTCACCGGAGCGCGCGCCACGCGGGTGATCTTCGAGGGGCGCCGTGCGGTCGGTATCCGTTTCCTGCAGGGCGGCCGCGAGCAACAGCTGCGCACGCGTCGCGAGGTGATCCTTGCGGCCGGCGCGATCCAGTCGCCGCAGCTGCTGATGCTGTCCGGCATCGGCCCGCGCAGCGAGTTGCAGGCCCAGGGTATCGAGACCCTGCACGAGCTGCCCGGTGTCGGCGCGAACCTGCAGGACCATCTCGACGTCTTCGTGTCCTGGCGCTCGAAATCGCGGGCCGGTTTCTCCTTCCACCCGAGCTACTGGTGGCGGCTGATCCGCGGCCTGTTCCAGTATCTGCTGCACCGCCGCGGCGAGATGACCACCAACATCGCCGAGGTCGGCGGCTTCATCAAGACCGATCCACAGGCCACGCGCCCTGACATCCAGTGGCATTTCCTGCCGAGCGTCAATACGGTCCATGCCTTCGAGCTGAAGCGCGCTTTCCGCTACGGCTATTCGGTGATGAACTACTTCCTGCGGCCGTACTCGCGCGGCCGCGTCGGCCTGGGCAGTCCCGATCCACTGGCGCCGCCGCGGATCGATTTCAACTACGGCGCCGATCCGCGCGATCTGCAGGCGCTGGTCGCCGGCATCCGCAAGACCCGCGAAGTGCTGGCGCAGCCGGCCTTCGACGCGCACCGGCTGGAGGAGGTCGAGCCGGGCGCGCAGCGGCAATCCGACGCCGAGCTGCTCGACTGGGTGCGCGGCCATGCCGAGACCGCCTACCATCCGGTGGGGAGCTGCAGGATGGGCGTCGACGAACTGGCCGTCGTCGATCCGCGCCTGCGGGTGCACGGCCTGGAGGGGCTGCGCGTGGTCGATGCCTCGATCATGCCGGCGCTGGTCAGCGGCAACACCAATGCAGCGGCGACGATGATCGGCGAGAAGGGCGCGGCGATGATCCTGGCCGATGCCGAGGGGAAACACCAAGCATGAGCAGCAGCACCGGAAACGCTTTTGCCAACGGCCCGTTGACCGGCCTGCGCGTGCTCGAACTGGGCACGCTGATCGCCGGACCTTTCTGCGGCCAGCTGATGGCCGATTTCGGTGCCGAGGTGATCAAGGTCGAACCGCCGGGCAGCGGCGACCCGATGCGCCAGTGGGGCAAGCGCAGCGAAGACGGCAAGCCGCTGTGGTGGCCGGTGATCGCGCGCAACAAGAAGTCGGTAACGCTGGACCTGCGCCAGTCCGAAGGACAGGCGATGCTGCGTCGGCTGGTGGAGCAGGCCGACATCCTGATCGAGAACTTCCGCCCCGGCACGCTGGAGAAGTGGAACCTCGGCTGGGACGTGCTCAGCGCCGCCAACCCGAAGCTGATCATGGTGCGGGTGTCCGGCTACGGCCAGACCGGCCCCTATGCCGGGCAACCCTCCTTCGGCGTCATCGGCGAGGCGATGGGCGGGCTGCGCTACATCGTCGGCGATCCTTCCGCGCCGCCGTCGCGGGTTGGCATCTCTATCGGCGACACGCTGGCAGCGACCTTCGGCTGCCTCGGCGCGCTGGCTGCGCTCAATGTGCGCCATGCGACCGGGCGCGGCCAGATCGTCGACTCGGCGCTGTACGAGGCCGTGCTCAACGTCATGGAGTCGCTGATCCCGGAGTACGACAAGACCGGCTTCATCCGCGAACGCAACGGCGCGATCCTGCCCGGTATCGCGCCGTCCAACGTCTACGCGACGGCCGACGGCATGGTGCTGATCGGCGCCAACCAGGACGGGGTCTTTGCACGCCTGTGCAAGGCGATGGGCGAGGAGTCGCTGGCCAGCAGCGCGGAGTACGCCACCCATAACGCGCGCGGCCAGCGCCAGGGCGAGCTGGACGAGCGCATCGAGCGCTGGACCCGGGGCCGCCCGACGAAGGAGGTGCTGGCCCTGATGCGCGAACACGGCGTGCCGGCCGGCCTGATCTACCGCGCCCCCGACATGCTCGCCGACCCGCATTTCCAGGCGCGCGAGGCGATCGTCAGCGTCGCCCACCCGGACTTCGGCGAGCTGCGCATGCAGAACGTCGCGCCGAAGCTGTCGGCCACCCCCGGCCGCATCCGCCAGCCCAGCCCGACGCTGGGCCAGCACAACGGCGAGGTCTACGGCGGCCTGCTCGGCCTCGACGCGGCCGCACTGGAAGGGCTGCAGCAGCAGGGCATTGTCTGACGGCGCCCCGCGCCTCGTCATGAACTCAAATTCGGATATCGGCCCGTCAGGATCACAGTGGGGGTTTGCGCCGCCCGCGCCGCGCCGCTAGGCTGCGCGCCTTTCCGCCGTCCTGACAGAAGCCCATGTCCGCCGTCCGCCCCCTGATGCTGGCCATCCAGCAGCGCGATCTCGAAGCCGCCAAGGCAGCCCTCGAACGCGACGCCTCGCAAGCCACCGATGCCATCCCCGGCGGCCTGTCGCCGCTGATGTTCGCGCTGTACAACGGCGCACTGGAGATCGCCAAGCTGCTGGCCGGTTTCCGACCGCTGGATGTGTTCGAGGCGGCGGCGATGAACGACGCCCGCCGCGTCGCCGAGCTGGTTGCTGCCAAGCCGGCGCTGACGCTGGACTACAGCCCGGATGGCTGGACGCCGCTGCACCTGGCTGCCTTCCTGGGTTCGCGCGAGGCAGTGTTCGTGCTGCTGGGCCTGGGCGCACCGATGGAAGCGATCTCGCAGAACCCGATGAACAACACGCCGATGCATGCCGCCATCGCCGGGCCTGCCGGCGAAGCGCTGGCGCCGCTGCTGATCGGCTTCGGGGCGGACGTGAAGTACGTCGGCGGCAGTGGCGTCAGCGCCCTGCACCTGGCCGCCTCGCGCGGCTTCGAGAGCATGTGCAAGCTGCTGCTGTCGCGCGGCGCCGACCGCCTCGCGAAGACCGAGGACGGCAAGACCGCCGCGGAGATCGCGCGTGAGCGCGGCCACCTGTCGACCGCCGCGATGCTGGATCTGGCGGTCTAGGGCGCTGGCTCGGCCTGCGCCTTTTCCTTCTCCGCCGCTTCCGCCTTTTCCTGCTTTTCTTCTTCCTCGTCGTCGCTGACCGCGTCGACGACGGCGCCACCGACCTTGAACGGCACCTTGACGACCTCGACCGTCAGGTCGACCGCGGCGCCGACCACGGTCGTGACCAGGCAGCCGCTGAGGCCGCAGGCCATGGTCATCGCCAGGACTCCGCGAAGCAGCGTCTTGTTCATGCTTCGCTCCTGCGCGCATTGCGGCGCTGCTTGAAGAAGTCGCGAAGAATCTGCCCGCACTCGGCTTCCAGCACGCCGCCCAGCCAGGGCACGCGATGGTTGAGGCGCGGATTGCCGATGACGTCGTAGACCGAGTTGACCGCACCGGCCTTGGGATCGGCTGCGCCGAACACCAGGCGCCCGACGCGCGCATGCACGATGGCGCCGGCACACATCACGCAGGGCTCCAGCGTCACGTACAGCGTGGTGTCGGTCAGGCGGTAGTTGCCGATCTTCGCGGCGGCGGCGCGCAACGCAATCATCTCGGCATGGGCACTGGGGTCATGCAGGCCGATCGGCCGGTTCCAGCCCTCGCCGAGGATGCGATCCTGGTGCACGACGACGGCGCCCACCGGCACCTCACCCTCCTGCTCCGCGCGCCGCGCCAGCAGCAGCGCGTGGCGCATGAACACTTCGTCCTGCGCAGCGGTGAACTGCAGCGCGCTCATCGGCAACTCAGGCCACGAAGGCCGAGCGCAGCGTCCAGGCGCCGATCAGCATGAAGCCGGCACCGGCGACCAGCTTCAAGTGCTTCGGGCTGACGTGCTCGGCGATCCAGCCACCGGCCAGCACACCGATCGCCGCCGCCAGCACCAGCGCGCTGGCCGAACCGGCGAACACCACCCACTTGCTGGCGGGCTTGTCGGCGGAGAACAGCAGCGTCGCCAGCTGGGTCTTGTCGCCAAGCTCGGCGAGGAAGACCGTCGCGAAGACGGTCGCGAAGATCTTGAAGTCCACGCTTACTCCCACTCGATGGTGGCGGGCGGCTTGCCGGAAATGTCATAGACCACTCGCGACACGCCCGGGATCTCGTTGACGATGCGGCGCGAGCAGACATCGAGCAGCTCGTAGGGCAGATGCGCCCAGTGCGCGGTCATGAAGTCGATCGTCTGCACCGCGCGCAGCGCGATCACCGGCTCGTAGCGGCGGCCGTCACCGGTCACGCCCACCGACTTCACCGGCAGGAACACGGCGAAGGCCTGCGAGGTCTTGTCGTACCAGCCGCTGCGGCGCAGTTCCTCGATGAAGATGTGGTCGGCCAGGCGCAGCGTGTCGGCGGCGGCCTTGCTGACCTCGCCGAGGATGCGCACGCCCAGACCCGGGCCCGGGAAGGGATGGCGGTAGACCATCTCGCGCGGCAGGCCGAGTTCCACGCCGATGGCGCGCACCTCGTCCTTGAACAGTTCGCGCAGCGGCTCGACCAGCTTCATCTTCATGCGCTCGGGCAGGCCGCCGACGTTGTGGTGGCTCTTGATGACATGCGCCTTCTTGGTCTTGCCGCCCGCCGACTCGATGACGTCCGGGTAGATCGTGCCCTGGGCGAGGAAATCGATGCCCTGCAGCTTGATCGACTCTTCCTCGAACACCTCGACGAACAGGCGGCCGATGATCTTGCGCTTGGCTTCCGGGTCGCTGACACCCGCCAGCTCGCGCAGGAAGCGCTCCTCGGCATCGACGCGGATGACCTTCACGCCGAGATGGTCGGCGAAGATCTTCATCACCTGGTCGCCTTCCTGGTGGCGCAGCAGGCCATGGTCGACGAACACACAGGTCAGCTGCTCGCCGATCGCCTTGTGCAGCAGCGCCGCGACGACGGAGGAATCGACGCCGCCCGACAGGCCCAGCAGCACCTTCGAGGAGCCGACCTGCTTGCGCACGGTCTCGATCGCGTCCTCGATGATGCGGCCCGGCTTCCAGGCGTCGCCGCAGCCGCAGATCTCGTGCAGGAAGCGCGAGTAGATGCGCGCGCCCTG
>DATILC010000165.1:0-1737 GCA_035476855.1 Solimonas sp.
CCGCGCTGCCAGCCTCCAGTACCGTGAAGCGCTGTGCGCCCAGCGTGGTGCGCAGCAGGCGCCGGATCGGCACCTCGTCGTCGACTACCAGGATGGTTCCGGCGTCCATGCTTCAGGCGGCCTTGCCGGGCTGCACGAACAGCGAGGCCGGCAGCTCGATCTCGAACACGCTGCCGCTGCGATCCTTGCGGTTGCGTACGCGGATGCGCCCGCCCATCGCGGTGATGAAGCCTCGGCACACCGCCAGGCCCAGGCCGATGCCGGCGCGCTGGCGGTCGCCGCCGCGGATGCGGAAGAACGGATCGAAGATGCGGTGCAGGTCGGCCTCCGGGATGCCTGGTCCCTCGTCACGCACCTCGATCGACAGGGCATAACGGTCGCGCTGCACCGATACCTCGATGCGCGACCCCTCGGGCGAATACTTGGCGGCGTTCTCCAGCAGGTTGACCAGCACCTGTTCCATCAACACGAAGTCCAGTGTTACCAGCGGCAGGTCCGGCGAGTACACGGTCTGCACCTGGTGTTCCTCCAGCAGCCGCGTGCAGCGTTGCAGCGCGGAGCCAACGATTTCCTGCAGTTCGCAGCTGTCGCGCTTCGCCTGCAGGGCGCCGGCATCAAGGCGTGTCATGTCGAGCAGGTTGCCGACAAAGCGATGCATGCGCTCGGTCTCGTCCTGCGCGGTGGCCAGCAGGTCCTCGCGCTGCTGTTCGTTGTACAGGTTGTCGTAGGAGCGCAGCGAGGAGATCGCGCCCATGATGCTGGCCAGTGGCGTGCGCAGGTCATGCGAGATCGAGGTCAGCAAGGCAGAACGCAGCTGCTCGGTCTCGGACAGCATGCGTGCCTGGTCGATCTGTTTGGCCAGGCGGATACGCTCGACCGTGATCGCGGCAAGGTCGGCGATGGTGTCGAGCAGGCGCCGCTCCGGCGGATCGAGCAGGAAGCCCTCGTCGCCGCGCTGCACGCCGATCACGCCGACGGTGCCTGCCGGCGCATGCATCGGCACGAACAGGCGGCTGGCGCCGGGCAGGGTGTTGGCACCGCGGCCGGTGGGCTGGTTCTTCTCGAAGCACCATTGCGCGGCGGCCAGGTCCTTGTCGTCGAGCGTGCCGTCGCTGCGCAGCTGCTTGCCGTCGTCCGCCGGCAGCAGCACCACCGCCTGCAGGTCGAGGATGCGCCGGGTCTGTTCGGCGGTGACCGTCACCAGCTCCTCCAGCTTGCGCAGGCCGGCCAGGCGCCGGGTGAAGTTGAGCAGTTCGGCGGTGCTGTAGGCCTGCTCGCGCGTCGTCAGCCCCTGCTGGCGCAGGTTCGCCATCAGCTGGCTGACCAGCACCGACACCGCGATGAAGAACACCAGCGACAGCACGTTGGCCGGATCGCCGATGGTGAAGGTGTAGCGCGGCTCCAGGAAGAAGAAGTTGTAGGCGGCGGAACTGGCCAGCGCCGCGTACAGGCTCGGCACCATGCCGTAGCGGGTGGCGCTGATCATCACCGCGGCCAGGAAGATCAGGGCGACGTTGTGGACCTGCGTCGCCGCATGCAGGGACCAGCCCAGCGCGGTGGCCACCGCGACCAGCAGGGTCACCGGCAGCAGTGCCGCCAGGTTCCAGTCGGCCGGGCGTCCGAAACGCCGCGTCGCAGGCGCCTGCTTCTGTGCCTCCGGGTCGGCGACGACGTGGATCGAGATGTTGCGCGCGCGGCGCACCAGCTGGTCGACCACCGAGCCGTGGAGCAGTTCGA
>DATILC010000166.1:0-7832 GCA_035476855.1 Solimonas sp.
GGGTATAGCCGGCCCCTCCGTTCGCCCTGAGCTTGTCGAAGGGCGATCCAGCCACAAGCTTCGGAGTGGAATTTCTGCCCGTGCTTCGACAGGCTCAGCACGAACGGAAATCCCGGCAAGTTTCCCGTATGCTCGACCCCACGCGGCAGTCACGTTCACGGATCAAGAGGCAGCATGTCCGCGAAACATCCCATCATCGGCGTCACCGGTTCCAGCGGTGCGGGCACCAGCACGGCCACGCGCGTGATGGAGGGTATCTTCGACCAGCTCGGCTTGCGTCCCGCGGTGATCGAGGGCGATGCCTTTCACGCCTATGATCGTGCGCAGGTGCGCCAGGCGTTGGAACGCGCGCGCATCCGCGGCGAGCACTTCTCGCTGTTCGGCCCCGCTGCCAACCTGCTGGAGCGGCTCGAGGCGACGCTGCGCGAGTACGCCGAGCGCGGCAGCGGCCTGACGCGCCATTACCTGCACACCGACGCCGAGGCGATCGACGCCGGCCAGCCGCCGGGCACCTTCACGCCCTGGGAACGCCTGCCGGCGGATACCGACGTGCTGTTCTACGAGGGCCTGCACGGCGGCTTCGCCAGCGAGGACGTCAACATCGCCGGCCAGATGGACCTGCTGATCGGCGTGACGCCGGTGATCAACCTGGAGTGGATCCAGAAGATCAGCCGCGACACCGCCGAGCGCGGCTACCGGCCGGAGGAAGTCACCGGCACGATCCTGCGCCGCCTGCCGGACTACGTGAATTACATCACCCCGCAGTTCTCGCGCACCGACATCAACTTCCAGCGCGTGCCGCTGGTGGACACCAGCAATCCCTTCGTCGTGCGCGAGATCCCGCTGCCGGAAGAGACGCTGTTCGTGGTGCACTTCAACGAGCATTCGCGCGTGCACTCGGACTTCGAGTTGCTCAAGCGCGAACTGCCGGGCACTTTCCGTTCGCATGAGCGCACCCTGGTGGTGCCCGGACCGTTGCAGGCGCAGGCGATGGAACTGATCCTGCGGCCGGCCATCGAACAATTGGCGCGCCGTCGCGCCGAAGCCCTGAAAAACGCCGCATGAAGAACAAGCCGCTGGGCCGGACCGGCCTGCAGGTCAGTGAAATCTGCCTGGGCACGATGACCTGGGGCGAGCAGAACAGCGAAGACCAGGCGCACGAGCAGATGGACTACGCCGTCGCGCAGGGCATCAATTTCTTCGACGCCGCCGAGATGTATCCGGTGCCGCCAAGGCCGGAGACGCAGGGGCGCACCGAGCAGTACATCGGTAGCTGGTTTCGCAAGACCGGCCGGCGCAAGGACATCATCCTCGCCACCAAGGTCACCGGCCCGGGCCTGTTCCCCTACCTGCGCGGCGGCACGCGGCTGGACCGCGCCTCGGTGCTGTCGGCCTGCGAGGACAACCTGCGCCGCCTGCAGACCGACTACATCGATCTCTACCAGATCCACTGGCCGCAGCGCCCGACCAACTACTTCGGCACGCTCGGCTACGAGCATCGCGACGAGGAGTCGCCGGTGCCGATCGAGGAAACGCTGGATGCCCTGGGGGAACTGGTCCGCCAGGGCAAGGTGCGGCATGTCGGCATCTCCAACGAGACACCCTGGGGCATGGGCGAGTACCTGCGCCTGCACCGCGAGAAGAACCTGCCGCGCATCGCCAGCATCCAGAATCCCTACAGCCTGCTGAACCGCAGCTTCGAGATCGGCCTGGCCGAGTTTGCGCACCGCGAGGACGTCAGCCTGCTGGCCTATTCGCCGCTGGCCTTCGGCGTGCTCAGCGGCAAGTACCTCAACGGCGCGCGGCCGGCGGACGGGCGCATCAGCCTGTTCTCGCGCTTCACCCGCTACACCAGCGAGCAGGCTGAACTGGCCGCGCGCGAATACGTCGCCCTGGCGCAACAGCACGGGCTCGATCCGGCGCAGATGGCGCTGGCCTACGTCAACACGCGGCCCTTCATGACCTCGACCATCATCGGCGCGACCACCATGGCGCAGCTGAAGAGCGATATCGGCAGCAAGGATGTGGTGCTGTCGCGCGGAGTGCTGAAGGCGCTGGAAGAGATCCATCACCGCCACACCATTCCCTGTCCGTAGGGTGCGGTGGCCTTTAGTTTCCCTCCATTCAGCCGCTTGTCGGCGCTCCTTCGCGTGCATGCTTGAACCCCCCGTGCAACAGGCGTAGAACAGAAGCTGTGCTCACTGCAGGAACACGCAGGAGGCGGGACATGGCGGAGTGGCTGCGAGAGATGTCCGTTGGTCAGTGGTATCAGACCGACAGTGAGCCGTTCGAGATCGTCGGCATCGATACGGCGGCCGAGATCGTGCTGGTCCAGCACTTCGACAGCACGCTCGAGGAAATCGACTTCGACAGCTGGATCGAGTTGAGCGCGCGGCCTTGCGCGCCGCCCGAGGACTACACGGGTGCACTCGACATTGCCCGCGACGACTACGGTATCGAATCGTCCGATTCGCTGGGTTCCGGGCGCTGGGACAACCCGGCCGATTTCATCGACCAGCTCAACCTATGATGCAAGGGCGTCGCGGCGGCTTCTGGGGAGACACCATGCTGGTCTCCGGCCTGCTCTCGCCGACGCTGCCCGAGGCCTTCGAGTACGAGCTCGACGACGGCCTGCGCATCCTGCTGCGGCCGATCCGCCGCGAGGATGCGCCGCGGCTGCAGGAAGGTTTCCACCGCCTGTCGCAGCTGGCGCGCCGCCGCCGCTTCCTGGAAAACGTCGACCAGCTCAGCGAGGAGCAGCTGGCGGCGTTCACCTCCAACGACGAAGCCGATCACATGGCTTGGGTGGCGCTGAACCTGGAGAAGCCGGAGGACCCGGGCATCGGCATCGCGCGCTACGTGCGGCTGCAGGACGATCCGCATGCGGCCGACGTGGCCATCGTCATCGCCGACGACTACCAGGGGCGCGGCACCGGCTTCGTGCTGCAGGCCTGCCTGCACCTGAGTGCGCACCGCCACGGCATCGAGACCTTCTACTACGACGTGCTCTCCGACAACGACCGCATCATCAAGCATCTCAAGCTGATGGGCGCCGAGCATGCCGGGCGCGCCGACAATATCGATCGCCTGAAGATGGCGGTCTACAGCCGCGCCTGGGATGTGCCGGACGGCAACGAGATCGGCCGGCGCTTTGCCGAGGTGTTCAAGCGCTTGCGGACGGTGGAGCCAGCCGGCGGTTGAGCCGCAGCAGGATCCACAGCGCCGGCAGGCCCAGCGCCGAGGTGTAGAAGAAGAAGCCGACGAAGCCGATCTGGTCCACTACCCAGCCCGAGCCACCGCCCATCAGCTTGCCGGGCAGCGTGAACAGCGAACTGAACAGCGCGTATTGCGTCGCGGTATAGGCCGTGTTGGTCAGCCCCGAGAGATAGGCGATGAACGCCGAGCCGGCCAGGCCCGCGGCGAGGTTGTCGGCGCTGATCACCATCGCCAGCCCTGCGAGGCTGGGCTCGCCGTGGATCGCCAGCGCCGCGAAGCAGAGGTTGCTCGCGATCACCGTCACGCCGCCGATCACCAGTGCCCGCAGCGCCCCCCAGCGTGCCACTGCCAAGCCGCCGAGGAAGGCGCCGAGGATCGACATCACCACGCCGTAGCCCTTGGCGATCAGCGCGATCTGCTGCAGCGTGTAGCCGAGGCTGAGGTAGAAGGGGTTGGCCATCACGCCCATGGTGATGTCGGTGAGGCGGAACAGGCCGACGAAGCACAGGATCAGCGCGCCCAGCTTGAGGCCGTTGCGCTGGAAGAAGTCGATGAAGGGGCAGACCACCGCGCCGACGATCCAGGCGCCGGCGTGGCGCAGGCCTTCAGGCCAATGCTGGCGCTGCTCGATGAAGCGCAGGACGCGCTCTTCCTGCAGCAGCGTGGCGCGGCTGATCTTCTGCTCCGGCTCGGCGATCAGCAGCGTCGTCGCCATGCCTACACCGACCAGTGCGGCCATCGCGAAGTAGGCGTAGTGCCAGCCCTGCTGCGAGGCGAGGGTCAGCGCGCCGGCGCCAGCCACGATCAGGGCGATGCGGTAGCCGAGCTGGTAGGCCGCCGACATGTTGCCCTGCATTGCCTGGTCGGCGGCCTCGATGCGCCAGGCATCGATCGCGATGTCCTGCGTCGCCGAGGAGAAGGCCACCAGCAGCGCGCAGTACACCACGGCGCGCAGTTCCGTCGCCGGATCGTGCAGGGCGATGCCCGCCAGCCCGCAGGCCAGCCCGACCTGCGCCAGCAGCATCCAGCTGCGGCGCCGGCCGAGCAGGCGCGTCAGTCCCGGCAGCGGCAGGCGGTCCACCACCGGGGCCCAGAAGAACTTGATCGAATAGGTGATGCCGACCCAGCTGAGCATGCCGATCGTGGTGCGCGCCACGCCGGCCTGCGCCAGCCACGCTGACAGCGTCGAGAACACCAGCAGGAAGGGCAGGCCGGCGGAGAAGCCGAGGAACAGCATGCTCGCCACCCGCGGGTGGCCGTACATGCGGAAAATCTCGCCCCAGCTGCGCGGTGCCGCGCCGGAGGCTTCAGAGGACATAGTCGAGCGTCAGCGGTGCGTGGTCGGAGAAGCGCTCGGCCTTGTAGACGCTGCCGTTCTTCAATTTCGCCTTCAGGCCGGGCGTGACGATCTGGTAGTCGATGCGCCAGCCAACGTTGTTGGCCCAGGCTTGGCCGCGGTTGCTCCACCAGGTGTAGGCCTCGCCCTCCTGCTCCGGGTACAGCGTGCGGTAGGCGTCGACCCAGCCGACCGGCCCGAACAGCAGGTCCAGCCATTCACGCTCATGCGGCAGGAAACCGGAGTTCTTCTGGTTGGAACGCCAGTTCTTCAGGTCGATGTTGCGGTGCGCGATATTCCAGTCGCCGCAGAGGATGTACTCGCGACCGTTGCCCATCCATTCGCGCAGCTTCGGCAGGAAGAAGGCCAGGAAGCGGTCCTTGCTTTCCTGCCGTTCCGGCCCGGAGGAGCCGGAGGGCAGGTACAGCGACACCACCGAGAGGTCGCCGAAGCGCATCTCCAGGTAGCGCCCCTCGGCATCGAACTCCTCGTTGCCCAGCGTGCTCAACACCGCGTCGGGCTTGCGCCGCGAGTAGATGGCGACGCCGGAATAGCCCTTGCGCAGGGCGCTGTTGAACTCGACATGCCAGCCCTCGGGGTGGAACACCGGGTCGTCGAGGTCTTCCGGCTGGGCCTTGGTTTCCTGGATGCAGAGGACATCGGCCTTCTGCTGTGGCAGCCAGCCGAACAGGTTCTTGCGGGCGGCCGAACGGATGCCGTTGGCGTTGAGGGAGATGACTCGCATCGTCGGGGGGCGATCGTGGGTGATAATGCGCATGTTATCCGCTGATCCCGCTCCGCGCCCTGCCATGCACGCCTATCAGTCCGCCTTCCTCAAGCTCGCCCTCGAAAACGAGGTTCTCAAGTTCGGGTCCTTCACGCTGAAGTCCGGCCGCGTCAGTCCGTACTTCTTCAATCTGGGCAGGATCTCCAGCGGGGCCGCCATGCGTCAGCTGGGCCGGGCCTATGCCGAGGCCCTGCAGGCCTCCGGCATCGAGTACGACATGCTGTTCGGGCCGGCCTACAAGGGCATCCCGCTGGTCACCGCGGTGGCCTGCGCGCTCGCCGACGGTGGCCGTGACGTCCCCTACGCCTACAACCGCAAGGAAGCCAAGGACCATGGCGAGGGCGGGGTGCTGGTCGGTGCCGCGCCGAAGGGCCGCGTGGTGATCGTCGACGACGTGCTCACCGCCGGCACCGCGCTGCGCGAGGCGGTGAAGCTGCTGCGCGCCGCCGGCGCCGAACCGGTGGCTGCCGTCATTGCCCTGGACCGGCAGGAGAAGGGGACTAGCGGCGCTTCGGCAGTGCAGGAGATGGAGCGGGATTCCGGCATTCGCGTGCTGCCACTGGTTAACGTGCGCAGCTTGCTGGACTACCTGCGCAGCGGCGCGGCGGATGCCGCCACCATCGAGGCGATCCAGGCCTATCAGGCGCAGCATGGGGTTTCGACGTAAACTCGATTCGAGGCCGGCCGGAGGAGCTGCCTGATGCGGAGAATGATGCAGGTCACGGCGCTGCTGGGTGCTGCGACGCTGGCCTTGGCGGCAGCGGCGGCGAGCACGGCAACGGGCAAGAAGCAGATCCAGTGCTGGACCGACAGCAAGGGGCAGCGTGCCTGCGGTGATCGCTTGCCGCCTGAATACGCCAGCCAGGAGCGGCAGGTCTTCGACAAGCAGGGACGGGTGATCGAGACCAAGCCCCGCGAAAAGACGCCGGAGGAACTGGCGGAAGATGCGCGGCTGGCGGCCGCTGCGGTCGAGGCTGCGCGCCAGAAGAAGGAAGCCGCCGCCTACGATCGCTTCCTCACCGATACCTATTCCAGCGTCAAGGACCTCGAAAGAGCGCGCAACGATCGCCTGGCAACCCTGGATGGCCGTAGCCGGCTGGCGCAGAAGGCCGTCGAGACCGATGAAAAGGTCCTGACGGGGCTCAAGGCGCGGCAGGAGGCCATGTTGAAGGCCAACAAGCCGATCGCAGCGGAGTTGAACAAGCAGCTGCTCGGAGTGCAGAAGGCCCTGCGCGACAACCGCGAGGCGATCGAGCATCTGGTCGCGGACCGCGGGAAAGTCTGCGTCGACTTCGACCGCGACATCAAGCGCTACCAGGAGCTGCAGATGGGCAGCGCCACCTATGTGGGCGCCTGCCCTGCACCGGGCAGCCTGGTGACCACCGGGACCCTGACCAAGAAAAAGAAGCCAAAGAAGACGCCGCCGCCCAAGAACGGCAAGAAGCCGGCGGGACCTGCGCCGACGAAGTAGCGCGGCGGCTCGTTTCAGCCTCGGATCAGCGTGCCGATGCCGGCGTCGGTGAACAGTTCCAGCAGCACCGAGTGCTGCAGGCGGCCGTCGATGATGTGCGCCGACTTCACGCCGCTGTTCACCGCGTCCAGCGCGTAGCGCACCTTCGGCACCATGCCGCCGTGGATGGTGCCGTCGAGGATCAGGTCCTCGACCTGCGGCACGGTCAGCCCCGTGAGGATCTTGTCGCTCTTGTCCAGCACGCCCGGCGCATTGGTCAGGAAGATGATCTTCTCGGCCTGCAGCACCGCGGCGATCTTGCCGGCGGCGACGTCGGCATTGATGTTGTAGGCCTCGCCGTGCTCACCGACACCGACCGGCGCGATCACCGGGATGAAGCCGCCGGCTTCCAGGTGACTGATGACGCGCGGGTCGATCTTCTCGACTTCGCCGACCTGGCCGATGTCCTGGCCGCCCTTGAGCAGCATCTTGCGCGCGCGGATCATGCCGCCGTCCTTGCCGGTGAGGCCGACTGCGCGCCCCCCCTGCTGGTTGAGCGCGCTGACTACCGCCTTGTTGACCAGGCCGCCGAGCATCATCTCGACCACGTCCATGGTCTCGTCGTCGGTGACGCGCATGCCCTCGATGAACTCGCTCTTCTTGCCGAGCTTCTCCAGGTGCGCGCCGATCTGCGGGCCGCCGCCATGCACCACCACCGGGTTCATGCCGACCGCCTTCATCAGCACGATGTCGCGTGCGAAGGAAGCGATCATGTCGTCGTCCTTCATGGCGTTGCCGCCGTACTTGACGACGATGGTCTTGCCGGCGAAACGGCGGATGTAGGGCAGCGCCTCGGTGAGGACGCGGGCGATGGTCTGGGCGTTGGAGAGGTCGATCGGCATGGCCAGAAATACTCAGTAACTCAGTGTTTGCCGGTGCTGCCGAAGCCGCCCGTACCGCGGGCGGTGGCGTGGAATTCGGTGACGGTTTCGAAGCTGGCGCGCACCACCGGCAGGAACACCAGCTGTGCGATGCGCTCGCCC
>DATILC010000167.1:0-4118 GCA_035476855.1 Solimonas sp.
CCTGGCGGCAAATACGGGGGCATCGCAGCGACTGCGGCAGTGTTAACAGACCCCCGAGGCGTGCATGGTGCCGCGCCGCGGCGGCTTCTGGAAGCCCGACCGCATCCTGACGCATGCTATGTCCTCCAGGGACGACCACACCAAACGACCATGAACCGCCGCGACCTGCTCAAATCCGCCGCCGCCCTTGCCGCCTGGGGCGTCCCCGCCAGCCTGCTGCTGCAAGCGGGCGCCGCGCTGGCCGAGGACGGCCAGCCCTTCGACCTGGCCTGGCTCAAGGGCCGCGCCCGCGCGCTGGCCGGCCAGCCTTACGTCTCGCACAAGGGCGAGGTGCCGAAGTCGCTCAAGGACATCGGCTGGGACGACTACCAGCGCATCCAGTTCAAGGCCGACAAGTCGCTGTGGGCCAAGGACGACCTGCCGTTCCAGGCGCGGCTGTTCCACCTTGGCCTGTTCTTCCAGACCCCGGTGCACATGTACGAGGTGGTCGACGGCAAGGCGCGCGAGATCCGGTACGACGCCGGCATGTTCAAGTACAGCGGCAAGCAGAAGCTCGGCCGCCTGCCTGCGGACCTCGGCTATGCCGGCTTCCGCCTGCTGTTCCACACCAACTTCGAACTGGACATCTCCGCCTTCCTCGGCGCCAGCTACTTCCGCGCCGTCGGCGAGGAGAAGCAGTACGGCCTCTCCGCGCGCGGCCTGGCGATCGACACCGGCCTGCCGCGGCCGGAGGAATTCCCGATGTTCACGGCCTACTGGCTGGAACGTCCGCGCGCGGATTCCAACAAGGTCACGGTCTACGCCCTGCTGGACTCGCCCAGCACCACCGGCGCCTACGTCTTCGACGTGATCCCGGGCCGCAACCTGGTGATGGAGGTCGATGTGGCGCTGTACCCGCGCAAGCCGATCGAGCGCCTCGGCATCGCGCCGCTGACCAGCATGTACCAGTACGGCGAGAACGACCGCCGCATGGCATGGGACTGGCGCCCGGAAATCCACGATACCGACGGCCTGGCGCTGTGGACCGGCAGCGGCGAATGGCTGTGGCGGCCGCTGGTCAACCCGACCGGCGTGCGCGTCAACTCCTACTTCGACCAGAACCCGCGCGGCTTCGGCCTGCTGCAGCGCGACCGCAGCTTCGACCACTACCAGGACGACGGCGTGTTCTACGAGAAGCGCCCCAGCCTGTGGGTGGAACCCAAGGGATCCTGGGGCAAGGGCGCGGTGCAGCTGGTGGAGATCCCGACGGTCGACGAGACCTTCGACAACATCGTCGCCTTCTGGAACCCCGAGGAGAAGGTGCAGCCGGGCAAGGAATACCTGTTGTCCTACCGCCTGCACTGGGGCGGCATTCCGCCGGTGACACCGCCGCATGCCACGGTGCAGGCCACCCGCACCGGTCTCGGCGGCGTGGTCGGCCAGAAGCGCAGGTACTTCTCCTGGCGCTTCGCGGTGGACTTCGCCGGCGGCCCGCTGGCGATGATGGAGGGCAACCCCAAGGTCGAGGCGGTGATCACGGCCTCGCGCGGCAAGGTCGAAATCGCTTCGGCGCGGCCGCTGCATGCGCCCAAGGGCTACCGCGCGATGTTCGACCTGGTGCCGGACGACAGCACCGAGCCGATCAACCTGCGCATGTACCTCAAGCTGGGCAACCAGACCCTGACCGAGACCTGGATCTACCAGTACACGCCGCCGCCGGCGGCGGAGCGCAAGCTGTACTGACCCGCCCTCGGGCGCCGGCCCTCGCCGGCGCCCCCGACCAGCGGGCTTGCGGCCGATCCCCGGTGTGCGGCAAGAATGCCGCATGGACGACCGCAAGTTCGCGCTGCGCCTGCTGGTGACGCTGTTCTCGATCGCCTTCCTCGCGTTCTGGGCCGAGGCAGCCTGGGAGTTCATGCGCGCGGTACATCCGCTCACCGGCGAGGCGGTGAAGCTGTCCGACCTGCACGCCACGGCGCCGATGGTGCGTTCGCTGGCATCGACCTTCGCCTCGTCCTACAACACCCAGATCGCGCTGCTGCTGACCTTCATCGCGCTGGCGATCCCGATCACGGCGAACATGTACACGCCGAAGCTGATCGAGATCTTCGTCCGCGACCGCATCAACCTGTTCGTGCTCTGCGCCTGCGCCCTGCTGGCGGCGCATTCGCTGTTCGCGCTGGCGCTGTCCTTCGACAACTTCACCGGTCAGCTGCCGTTCTTCCTGACCGTGCTGTTCTCGATCTGCGGCTGGCTGATCCTGCTGCCCTACTACTTCTACGTGCTGTCCTTCGTCGATCCGCTGACCATCATCAAGCGCGTGCACCGCCGCGTGCAGGAGTCGCTGGAGGACGCCGCCGCCGGCCGCTACCCGGTGCGCGAGGCACAGCGCCGCGTCAACCAGCGCATCATCAACCTCGGCAGCGTGCTGCTGCGCGCCGTCGACCGTGCCGACCGCGACGTCAGCTTCGACGCCATCGCCACCCACATCCTCGAGCTGGAGCGCGTGCGCTCGGTCAAGCCACGGCTGCCGGCGGCCTTCTTCCAGGTCGACAACTCGATCATGGTCGGCGCCTCGCAGGACGCGATCCGCATGATTTCCGAAGGGCGCGTGTGGATGGAGCACCGCCTGGCGACGCAGCTGATCCTGGCCTACAAGGGCATGCTCGGGAAGATGCCGGACGGCGTCAGCGTGATCTCCGCCGCGGTGATGCAGGCGGCGCATCGCGAGGCGCGCGCCGACGGCGATCCCGAGGTGTTCCGGCTATTGGTGCGCGTGCTCAATACCTTCATCCGCGAGGCGATCAAGAAAAAAGAGAACGCCACCGCCTACAACGTGGTGTTCAACTACAAGCTGCTGATCAAGCAGCTGCTGACCGATGCACCGTTGCAGGTGCCGCGGCTGGTCGAGCACTTCTGCTACTACGCCAACTACGCGCGCCACCGTGGCCTGCCCTTCATCTACGAGCTGGTCAGCTACGAGCTGGCCGGGCTCGCCGAAATCGCCTACGAGGCCGACATGGAGCCGGCGCCAGTGTTGCTGGAAGCGATGCTCGATTTTGAGGGAGTGGAGGGCTCGGCGGCGCTGGTGAAGTCACGCGCCATCCTCGGCGGCTACTTCCACGAGCGCGGCATGGCCGAGGACCTGGCAGTGATCGAATCCTCGCTGCGCGGCGTCCCCAAGCCAGCGCTGCTGGCAGCGCGCAACGCCATCCTGGCGGTGGAGAACGCCGCCTTCTGGGAGATGACCGACCGCGGCACCGATCTCGACTATGTCGAGCCGGCGCGCCGGCGCCACGTCAGCGCGGTGATCGACCGGCTGCTGACCGAGGATCAGTGAATGTCGAAGCTGCGCGAGTCGAACAGCTCGCCGTCGATGTAGACCTCGACGCTGTGCTTGCCGGAGCCCAGCTGGGCAGCCGGCATGTCGCCGACCAGCGGGAACGGCGGCTTGGCGAACTCGACCGGGGTCGAGAAACTGTTGGCCGGCGCATCGCCGGTGTACCAGATCCAGGTCACCAGGTGCGGGCGCGCCACCGACCAGTCGTCCCAGTCCAGCACGGTCTTGATGTGCACGGTCTCGGCGGAGGAGAAGGTCACGCGCGCCCGGCGCTCGCCGGCTTCGGCATTGGGCCGGGTGGTGAGGTAGCTGTCGCTGACCTCGATCATGTCGGTCGCCGGCACGTAGGCGGCGGCACAGATGCCGGTGGAGACCACGCCCAGCGCGAAGCCGACGCGCGCCTCGCGCCAGTGGCGCAGCGCATAGGCCAGGTTGCTCAGCGGCGCCAGCAGGATCAGCGCGATGCCCCAGCCGGTGGCGCCGTGATGGAAGGCCGAGACGATCATCAGGATGTAGGACAACAGGGCGCCGGCCAGGGCCAGGCAGATGATCCACCAGTTGGCGCTGCGGGTCTTGCGCTCGCGCAGCGGCTGTTCCGTCGCGCGCTCGAGCGGCGCACTGGCAACGTTCACCGGTTCGATCGGGCGGATTTCCACCTGCTCGGCAATGGCCGGGTCCGGTGATGCGGACTCGACCACCTGCGGCTCGATGATCTCGACCTGCGGCGGCGCCGGCGCCGGCAGGATCACGGCCGCCTGCGGCCTCGGCGCATCTTCGACGACGGTCGCCTGCGGACGCT